>PHCF01000148.1 GCA_002842145.1 Betaproteobacteria bacterium HGW-Betaproteobacteria-6
CCCCCCTACAACCGCCGAAAACGCCCGGCACCGCAGGAGAGGTGCGCATTCTACTGATTAATCCCGCACCGTCAACTTAAATCTGAAAATTTCTGAACAGGACTTCCAATTGACACCAGAAATCAGCCAATTACTTCGTAGCTGACTTCAAGAATGTCTATTTCGCGAATGCCTACCGGACTCTGAAAGCGGATCGAGTCGCCTTCCCGGGATTTGAGCAGGGCGCGCGCCAAGGGTGAAATCCAGCTTATACGCCCTTTCGCGACGTCGGTTTCATCTACACCAACGATGATGTAGGTGTTTTCGACACCATCTGCATCAGCAATCGTGACACGCGCACCAAAGAAGATCTGATCGTTATTCCCCTGACGCAGGGGATCGACGACTTCGGCGCTTTCGATACGCTTGGTCAGGAAGCGAATGCGACGATCAATTTCCCGAAGGCGACGTTTGCCATATATATAGTCGCCATTCTCAGAGCGGTCACCGTTTGATGCAGCCCACGCGACAACCTCCACGACGTGAGGGCGCTCACGTTTGACTAGGTGCTCCAACTCGTCTTTCAAGCGGGCGTGGCCCGCGGGCGTAATGTAGTTACGCGTCCCGGACGGGAGTTTCAATGTTGGCGGGAGGTCTTCCTCATCGTCCCCATCGCTCTCCCGCACAAACGCCTTGTTCATCAATAGCCAATGCTGTAATGCTCGACATCAACGCGGATCAGTTCGCGACCGAGTAGCGCGGCCGTGTTCTTGGCGAATTGATCGGCCCAGGCCGGCAGGTCGCGAAAACGCCCTTCACCGGCATACTTGGCAACACTGAGAATCCGGTCGACAGCGAGAATTTTTCCGGTCGGGGTAGCGACATCGCACTCCAGAACGGTGAACTCGTGATCGAACCATTGGCGCGCCATATCGGATTGCGCCCCGCTGGAAAACTTGAATTCGAATTCCTTTTCCTTACCGAACGAGACAATGACATGATGTTGCATTTCTCTCTCCTCCATCGTTCTGTTCAGGGTATTCTAGCAAAACAACAGGAGCATTCAGGAGCCGAAAATGTCACTTCATCCGCTGACTGACACAGAGATCAGCGACATTCATGCCCAGTTGCATGAATTGCAGGTAGAACACCGCGACCTGGATTTGGTCATCACCCACCTGATCGAGAATCCGCCCCCGGAAGATTTGCTGATTCGCCGGCTGAAGAAACGCAAACTGTTGTTGAAAGACCGAATCATCCAGCTGGAGCAGATGCTGGTGCCGGACATACCTGCCTAACGGTCGCTCGGCGGAATGCGAAAGAATATCCAGTAAATTCCGCCAATCAATCCGGCCACGGCCAGTTCCCACAGAATGGGAAGCATCCAGACCAAGCTTGCCAACAAAGCCAGCAGCAGCGCAAAGAGTGCAATTTTTGCCATGGAAGAATCCGGTCAGGTTAGCGCAGCCATGGCCGCACTCGCTGCTCCTAATAAATATCAATTGATGCTATCACGCCCAATGGCGACCTCCTGGCACCATCCTATCGATGGGGCCAATTGTTACCGCTAAAATAGCGCATGCCTTGTCCGCCACTTCCCGCAGATGCCTTTGGCGACCGTTTCGCGCTTGAAGCCCTGCCCCTGGCCCGGGGTGCTGCCGGCTACGCTGTCCAGATGCTTGATACCGACAGGCTCCTCGACCGGCGTACCGGCACTTTCCTGCCCGTCCGCTCAGAGCAGCTCGACGGACTTTTCGCAAGTTTCGACGACGCCTATGCTGGTGCGTCGGCTTGGGTAGAAACGCATTGCCCCCCCCCTGAAGACCATCGCCTGGCCATCGTGCCAGCCAGTTTCGATCGCGTATTGCAGCGCCACGTGCTTATTCTTGGCGTGTTGTGCGGTCAACCGTGATTTTCACCTGACTCCGGAGCGACTCCATGCCCCTCTTAGAAAACCGCCCGCTGGGCCGCAGCAACTTTATTGTTCCCGAGATTTGCCTTGGCACCATGACTTTTGGCGAGCAGACCACCGAGGCCGACGCTCACGCGCAACTCAACTACGCGCTGGCCGCCGGCATCGGATTCATCGATACAGCCGAGATGTATGCCGTGCCCCCGCGGGCCGACACCTGCGGCGCCTCGGAAAGCATTGTCGGACGCTGGCTAAAGCATCAGCAGCGCAACCAGATCCAGATAGCCACCAAGGTCGCCGGCCCGAGCCGCAATCTGGGCTGGATCCGCAATGGCCCGCCAGCGCTCGACCGCACCAACATCCGCGCCGCCATCGAAGGCTCCCTGCAGCGTCTACAGACGGATTACATCGACCTCTATCAACTGCACTGGCCAGAGCGCAATCAGCCGATGTTCGGCCAATGGCAGTTTGATCCGAAAACAGAGCGGGAATGTACGCCAATCCGCACGCAACTCGAAACGCTCGGCGAACTGGTGCGCGAGGGCAAGATTCGCCATATCGGCGTTTCCAACGAGCACCCGTGGGGCATCATGGAATTCACGCGGCTGGCTGACGAACTCGGCCTGCCGCGCATCGTGTCGACGCAGAATGCCTACAGTCTCCTCAACCGGACCTTCGAAACGGGCCTGGCCGAAGTCTGCCATCGCCAGCAAGTCGGCCTGCTCGCCTATTCGGCGCTGGCTTTCGGCCACCTGACCGGCAAGTACCTGGCCGACCCGAGTGCCGCCGGCCGCCTGACCCAATGGCCGGCCTTCGGCCAACGTTACAACAAGCCGAACGTCATCCCGGCCGTTCAGGCCTATGTCGACCTCGCCCAGAAACATGGACTGACGCCGACGCAACTAGCACTGGGCTTCACGCGTTCGCGCTGGTTTGTCGCCAGTACGATCATTGGCGCCTCCTCGCTCGCCCAACTCAAGGAAACACTGCCAGCCACGCAAACGACACTTTCGTCCGAGGTGCTGGCCGAAATCGACGCCATCCATCTGCGTTACACCAACCCGGCCCCCTGATGGAATCGCTTTTCGTCCGCCTGGCCGAAGCCCTAGCCGTTTCCGAAATTGGCCAAAAAATCCGGTTGACCGTAGCAATCGCTGCCGACTGGCAGTCCGGCAAACTGGACTGGCGGGACAACACGCCGGTCACACTGGTTTGCGGTCGGCCGGCCAAACCCGAACTACTGCCGCACAAGGACGTGCCGAACCGCAATCCGGGTACGCCAGAAGGTCGGGCCCGGCTGCTTCACGCGATTGTCCATATCGAGTTTTCAGCGATCAACCTCGCCCTCGATCACGCCGCCCGCTTTCGCGGCCTGCCTGAGGCCTATTACGCCGACTGGATCGGCGTCGCTGCAGAAGAGGCCGAGCATTTCGACTTGCTACGCGCCCGCCTGCAATCGCTCGGCTACGACTACGGCGACTTCCCTGCCCATGCCGGCTTGTGGGACATGGCGGAAAAAACCACCGACGATGTCCTGGTCCGAATGGCGCTCGTCCCGCGTCTGCTCGAAGCGCGCGGCCTCGACGCGACGCCGCCCATCCAGATGAAACTCGAACAGGTCGGCGACCATGAAAGCGCCCGTGTTCTCGACATCATTTTGCGAGATGAAATCGGCCACGTCGGCCTCGGCGACCGCTGGTTCCGCCACCTCTGCGCCGAACGCGGGCTTGAGCCGGAAAGCACCTACCGCGACCTGCTAACGCGCTATCAGGCGCCATGGCCACAGGGCAAAATGAACGAAGCGGCGCGCCTTGCAGCTGGCTTCAGCGCTCGGGAACTAGCGGTCCTCGCGAAAAAAAGGTAGAATAATCAGTTCAATGCGTTGATGTTTCGCCCGCAGTCATTCCGAGCAGCCACCGGTCTCGTAGGTTCTTGTGCAGGATTCACCCCAGGGTCACCCAGGCCGCCCGACCATCGGGCCAATCCGTCGCCGGTTAAAACAATGTGAATGGCGACGATGAAAGGAAACAGCATCTATGTCGTCTACTCCCGACAGCTTCGCCGATCTCGGCTTAAGCGAAACGCTACTTAAAACCCTCATCGAAATCGGCTACGAAACGCCGTCGCCCATTCAAGCGCAATGTATACCCGTCCTGCTCGAAGGTCATGACCTCATCGGCATGGCCCAGACCGGCACCGGCAAGACCGCCGCCTTCGCCCTGCCGCTCATGGAGCAGATCGACGTCAAGCTGACCAAGCCGCAAGCACTGATCCTGACCCCGACACGCGAGCTGGCCATCCAGGTCGCCGAGGCATTGCAAACCTACGCCAAGAACCTGCCCGGCTTCCACGTCCTGCCGATCTACGGCGGACAGAGCTACACCATCCAGCTCAAGCAACTGTCGCGTGGCGCCCACGTCATCGTCGGCACCCCGGGTCGCGTCATGGACCACCTCGAGCGCAAGACGCTCAACCTCGACAACCTGAAGACCATGGTTCTCGACGAAGCTGACGAAATGCTGCGCATGGGCTTCATCGACGACGTCGAGTGGATTCTCGAACGCACGCCGGAAAAGCACCAGACCGCGCTGTTCTCTGCCACCATGCCGGAACAGATTCGCCGCGTCGCGCAGAAATACCTGGTCGAGCCGCGCGAGATCAAGATCAAGTCGGCGACCGCCACCGTTGCCGCCATCCGTCAGGTTTACTGGCAGGTTTCCGGCATGCACAAGCTGGATGCCCTGACCCGTATCCTCGAGGTTGAAGAAGACTTCGACGCCGCCATCATCTTCGTCCGCACCAAGACGGCCACCGTCGAACTGGCTGACAAGCTCAATGCCCGTGGTTACGCTGCCGCCGCCCTGAACGGCGACCTCAATCAGCAGATGCGCGAACGCGTCATTGAGCAGTTGAAATCCGGCGCCCTGGACATCGTCATCGCCACCGACGTCGCCGCCCGCGGCATCGACGTGCCGCGCGTCAGCCACGTCGTCAACTACGACATCCCCTACGACACCGAAGCCTATGTGCACCGCATCGGCCGTACCGGCCGTGCCGGCCGTACCGGCAACGCCATCCTGTTTGTTGCGCCGCGTGAAATCCGCATGCTGCGCACCATCGAGCGCGCCACGCGTTCGCCGATCGCACCGCTGACCCTGCCTAGCCGGGCCGACGTGACCAACAAGCGCGTTGCCGACTTCAAGCAAAAGGTCGTTGAAGTGCTCAACGCCGAAGGCCTCGATTTCTTCGCCAACATCGTTTCGCAGATTGCCGAGGAACAGAATGTCGGCGCCGAGGAAGTTGCTGCCGCCCTGGCCATGATGGCTCAGGAAGGCAAGCCGCTGCAGATCGCCGGCGAAGACCCGCGTCCCACCCCGGCCCCCTCCTTCGACAGCCGTGACAGCCGCCCCCGTCCGGGCAGCTTTGGCGAACGCGATGATCGCAAGCCGCGCTTTGATCGTGGCGACAAGCCGGGCTTCGAAAACCGTGGCGAACGTCCGCGTCGTGAAGAGCGCCCGGCCCGCTCGGCCCCGAGTGGCGACATGGTGCGTTATCGCATCGATGTCGGCCGGGATCATGGTGTTCAGGTCAAGGACATTGTCGGCGCCATCGCCAACGAAGCCGGCATCGAAAGCCGCTTCATCGGCCGTATTGCTTTGTACGATGAATCGAGCACAGTCGAGCTCCCAGCGGGCATGCCAGGCGAAGCCTCCAACGCCCTGAAACGCACCCGCGTCCGCGGTGTGCCGATCAACCTGCGTCCGGACGAAGGCCGCCAGGATGGCGGTGCTGAACGCAAGTTCGATGGCGAACGCAGCTTCAAGAAAAAAAGCTTCGATCGCTAATCGTCCATAGGCAGCAAGACACCCAGGCCACGGCGAGTCCGTGGCCTTTTTTTATCTGGTGTTTTCGCGTCGCCGCATAGTCCAAATCAATACTTGATAATCATTCTCGTTTACAAACAAAATACAACCTTGTAGGATGCGAATCATTCTCAACAAAAGGTCGTCAATCATGTCTAGCCTGCTTTTCAATACCTCGTTGGCCGGCCTGCTTCTCTGGCTGATGTTTGCCGGCCTTTCAGCTTGATTTTTCAGTAGGGAGCCACCATGCCAAGCAGCGAACTGTGGGCCGGAGCCTTGAGCCTGTTGCTCATACATCACGAAACGGGCTGTCGGCATTCGGCGCTCAACGCGGCCCGGCTGCTTGAGTGCATCGGTACATTCGACGACGTTGACGCCGACACGCGCAATCTGTGCGAGCGGGCCAGTAGCCGCCTCAGTTCCGGAAAGGACCAACATAATGCTGGCTCCGCTTGAAAACCGCACCCTGCTTGAGCGCGACGACGGCGATCCGCAGGCCGACCTCAGTCCGCTGCCCGGCGACAAAGCCGACCGATGCGCCGCTGCGCTGGAATCTGAAATTGCAGCCCTGCGTTCCGCCTTGCGTCAGGCGCGCCGGACCCAGCGCCGGAGCGCCACCATCTCGGCCAGAAAAAGCATCGCCCAGCTTAATGAGATCAACGCGTTGAAGGCAGTCGTTGCTGCCCAACGCCAGCCACTGGCCGATTTTGAGTCCGGTCAGGTGATGATCGAACTGGGTCGCCAGCTACAGCAACTCAGCGCCTCCAACAATGATTTGCACCGCGCCGCCCAGCGCGTCTGGCAGCTCGAAAAAACCATCCGCGCCGCCCACGCTGAATGCGCGCGCCTAGCCGACGAACGCGACAATCTGGCCCAGCACCTGCGTTGCCCGCTGGCCAACAGCCTGCAGTTTTAGGTCCGCCAGCGGATTTACCTGCGGTGGCAAGGCCCACGCTTCAATCCCACGGTCAACCGGGATTTTTCGCCATTTTTGAAATATCACTTCTCCGGCACGCCGACAGGGGATTCGCTCCAGCGCCATCGATCGCTTTCGTGGCTGACTGGCCAGAACCCCTGCAATACAGCGCAGCTGTTCGGAAACAGCTAACCGGCAGCGCGCCTGTCCAGCCACTTGAGCAGCATGGCGAAGAGGACCTCCGGCTCTACGGGCTTGGCGACGAAATCGTCCATCCCGGCATCGAGGCACATCTGACGATCTTCCTGGAAAGCGTTGGCCGTCATGGCCAGGATCGGCGTCGACCGGCGATCTGGCAACCGGCGAATGGCACGCGCGGCCTTGAGTCCGTCCATGACCGGCATCTGGACATCCATGAGGATCAGGTCGTAATCGGCCAAGCCGGCCTTGTCGACGGCCACGGCACCATTCTCGGCCACATCGACTGACCAGCCGAGCACTTCGTGCAGCAATTCGAGGGCGACGATACGGTTGATTTCATCGTCCTCGACGAGCAGGATACGAACGTCGGCATGGTGGGTCCGCAAGGCGAGTTCGGCCTCCGCAGCCGACAAATCGGCAGCCGGCAGGCCTTCGGCCTTGGTGGCCGGCGCCGCGGAAACACAATCCCGAGCCAGGCGCAACGTCAGCGAGAAGCTGCTGCCCCGCCCCGGCACGCTGGTCGCGCCGACTTCGCCGCCCATCAGACCGACCAGGCGCCGGCAAATACTCAGACCGAGCCCGGTGCCGCCGTGCTGGCGGGTAGTTGAACTGTCAACTTGCTCGAACGGCTCGAAAATTCGTTCGAGGGCTTCGGGCTTGATGCCGATGCCGGTATCGACCACCTCGATACCGATCAGCACCTCAGTCGCACTTTCCTCGCGAATGTCGGCGCGCACCGTGATGCCGCCCTGATCGGTGAATTTGATGGCGTTGTTAACCAGGTTGAGCAGGATCTGCTGGATGCGCAGGGCATCGCCGATCAGCGGCATGTCGAGCAGTTTCGGCGCTACCTCTCGCCTGAGCCACAGCCCTTTGGCCTGCGCCCGCTCGCCGAGCAGGCTTTCAATATTGGCGAAGAGCGCGCCCGGCAGGAACGGCGCCTCTTCCAAAACAAGTCGCTCGGCCTCGATTTTCGACAGGTCGAGCACGTCGCCCAACAGCGCCAGCAGATGATTCGCCGCCTGGTTGATCCGCCCCAGATTTTCGACCTGGCCGGGATCGACATTCTGGCGGGCCAGCATGTGCGTCAGCCCGATGATCGCATTCATCGGCGTGCGTACTTCATGGCTCATGTTGGCCAGGAAGGTGCTTTTCGCCCGGTTGGCCGACTCGGCAGATTCTTTGGCCTGCGAAAGCTGCTGCGTTCTTTCGTCGACCAGCGACTCGAGATGGTCGCGATGGCGCAACAATTCGGTCCGCGATACCTCCCGCTCGGCCGACCAGCGCGTCGAAATCCAGCCGCCCCAGGCAATGCCCAACATCCCGACACCCCAGATAAGCAGATGACTGATGCCAAGATTGAAGCGTGACGCTTCGATCTGTTTGAAATAGGGGGCCAGCGGCATATTCAGACCCGTTGCGCCGCGCATGTCGCCTGTCTTGTAGCCGAGAATGGCATGGCACTTGTCGCAGCCCGGTTCCATGCGCATGGCCCGCAAGTAACGCAGATAGGGTTTGCCGGCGACATTCTCGACTTCCCATACCTCGCTTTTTTCGCCCCGAACGAAAGCTTCGAGCTGACGCTTTTCCCAGGTATCCGGGGCATTGCCCGGATTCAGGTAGCGCAGTCCGGTGATGCGGCCGCGAATCCCGTAGTCGGTGGCGTAAAGATCCATCATCTGGCGCAGCATCGAGGCCGGATTGAGCAGCGTCAGCTTTTTTCCATCGCTGGTCGTGACATCCCGACCCGGCACGTGCGACAGCCAGGGCACCGAATTCTGGGTTTCCGTGACCGGCACGTAAACCCCGCCATGCAGCGTCCCCCAGCGACGGAAGGTGATGTCCTTGTTGAGATTGGCGCGGGCTTCGGCATAAGCCATCTCCATGGCCTGATTGCTGGCATTATGGAAATTCCACACGATCGACAGGATCAGGACCAATGTCCACACCACGGCAGCGAGAAGGGCCAGACGAACGGAAAGGAGTTTTTCAGCCATAGCACGTCAGGATTTCATGCAAAGAGGAACACATCTTGAACCTAAATCATGAAATTTACATAAATGTGCGCAACAAAAATCCTGAGCTTCCCACTCAGGATTCCCGTCAAAGAGTCCTGTAGGTCAGTTCGCAGCAATCCACCTGCCCTGCGGTCAACCGGGAAAAATCGGCAAATTTGCAACAGGCGCCCAGCCTCGGCAGGTCACGACTTGTCGATTAATTGCAAATGCGATACATTCTCATTCGCGTTCTTCGCTTACCCAAGATGGTGAGCGACCTGTATGCACGGTCAGCCAGCCTTACGCCAGCCAGCCTGTTTTCAACTGACTAGCCGTAGGACTGCCTTCCAGCGCCAGGGATCAATGC
>PHCF01000149.1 GCA_002842145.1 Betaproteobacteria bacterium HGW-Betaproteobacteria-6
AAGCGATATGCTCCGATTGTCCGGAGGCACCTGATTCGTGTCAATCATAAGGTGCTATGATAAAAATGTATTTTCCCATTGAGTGTGCCTGATGCCGGCTCTAGCCCGTTTGCGCTTTTACGTCAGCCAGACTGCTCGCAAGCTATTTGCGATGCTGCCGGAAAAAAGTCGCCATAACGTCTATCGCTCCTTCGTCGACTGCGACCCCGAGCCGAACAAACGCCTCGTCCTGAAAATCGCCGAGACCAAGGAAGAACTCGAAGCCTGTTTCAAGTTGCTGCACGACGCCTATGTCAGCAGCGGCTTCATGACCCCGGACCCTTCCGGCATGCGCGTCACGATCTATCACGCCCTGCCGACAACGACGACGCTGTGCGCCAAATTCGACGACCAGGTCGTCGGCACCCTGTCGCTGATCCGCGAAAGCGCCATCG
The DNA here is from genome assembly GCA_002842145.1 of Betaproteobacteria bacterium HGW-Betaproteobacteria-6. Lineage (GTDB taxonomy): Bacteria > Pseudomonadota > Gammaproteobacteria > Burkholderiales > Rhodocyclaceae > Azonexus. The sequence goes on from PHCF01000149.1 coordinate 435, forward strand.
GCTTCCCGCTGCAGCGCATTTTCGACCTCACCGGCGTCCGCGAGAAGGAAGGCAATATCGCCGAGGTATCGGCCCTTGCCGTGCATCCGCGCTTCCGGCGGACGGGAGGAACCATCCTCTTCCCGCTCATGAAGTTCATGTACGAATACTGCACGACCTTCTTCGACACCCGCCACCTCGTCATCGCGGTCAATCCGCGCCATATCGAGATGTACGAGTCGCTGCTGTTTTTCAAGCGGCTGACCGCCAACGTCGTTGAGAACTACGACTTCGTCAATGGCGCACCGGCGGTGGGCGCCTCGCTCGACCTCAAGCACGCGCCGGAAACCATGCGCAAGGCCTACGCCGGCAAGGCCAACAACCGCAATCTTTATCATTATTTCGTCGAAACCAAGCTCCCCAACATCCAGATCCCGCACCGGCGCTTCTTCACGACCAACGACCCGGTACTGACGCCCGACCTGATCGACTATTTCTTCAATCAGAAAACGAATGTCTTCGCCGAACTGAGCGAACGCAAGAAGGCCCTGCTCCACCTCATCTACGATCTGCCGGAATACCGCCGCGTCCTGCCTGGGCTGCCCGAAAAAGGCGCCGCCCAGCAGATTCGGCAGCACCGCCGCTTCTCGGTGAAATGCCCGGCCCGGCTCAACAATGCGCCGGCGCTGATCAACAAGCCGATCAACATCGAAGTCAATGAAGTATCCCGTTACGGCTTCCGGGCCCGCATCGTCGAGCAGATCCCGGCCGATGTCTGGCTCAACGCCACCGTCCAGCTCGGCCTCAATGAAATCTCGCGACTGACGGTCCAGGTCGTTCAGGAAACCGATGTCGATGACCAGCATTACTGTGGTTTCCGCATCGGCGAACCAGACCTCGTCTGGCGAAAATTCGTCACGGCGCTGTATGAAGGGCACACGCACACGGACCTCGACCAGGCCACCCGATTCCTTCCGTAACGCCCCCCAATTTCCATCGTAGAACACCGGCACCAGCACGGCCGCCTGACCATGTCGCCATTCAGCCTCAAACTCAAGCTCACCATTGGCGCCATCGGCATGGCGCTGCTCCTCCTTCTCGTCCAGTTCATCGGGCAGTCGTCGGTCCTGCGCGAAGATCTCGGCAAGCGGATCGAGGCCGATCAGTTTCAGCTGCTTAGCGAGCTGGCCGGCAATATCGACGGCAAGCTGCAGGAGCGCCTGGCAGCGCTGGCCAATTCGACCAGAGTAATCCCGCAAGACAGGCTGGATGACCTTCCCGTTCTCGAACGCTATCTGCGCGAGCGAACCACCCTGCTCATGCTATTCGACGATCTTTACATCTTCGACGCCAAGGGCATGCTGCTCGTCGACTGGCCGATCAAGCCGGGGCGACGCGGCCTCGACATGAGCGCCCGGGAGTACATTCAGCAGGCCCAGAAAACACACCGGCCCGGCATATCCCAGCCCATTCTCGGCCGGGCCACGCACCAGCCGATCATTGTCATGACCGCGCCCGTCCTCGACCAACAGGGCAAACTGGTCGCCATTGTCGGCGGCGTGCTCAACCTTTATAAACCCAACCTGATCGGCACCCTGGGCTCGCGCCAGATCGGCGAGGGCGGTTATCTCTACCTGGTCAGCAAGGAGCGGCTGGTCATTGCCCACCCCGACAAGGAGCGCATCATGAAGGAAGTTGCGCCACCCGGCGCCAACCCTTCCCTCGACCGCGCCCTTGCCGGTTTCGAAGGCACCCTGGAAGGCACCAACAGCCGCGGACTGGTCGGCCTGTTCACCTTCAAGCGCCTGGCTTCGACGGACTGGATCATCGCTTCGGTCATTCCGAGCAGCGTGGCTTTCCAGCCCATCGTCAACATCGAGAAACGCATCGCGATGATCACGATCCTGCTCATGTTGCTGGCCATCCCCCTGCTCTGGCTGTTTGCCGTCCGCATTTCCCGGCCGCTCGGCCAGTTGGCGGCGGCCATGCGCCAGCGCGCCAGTGCCATGCAACCAGGACAACCGGCACTGCCGGTCCCCGAAATCGGCAGCAGCGAAATCTGTACGGTGGCCGCTGCCTTCAACGAGTTTCTCGGCGCCCGCAACAAGGCCGAGCTGGCGCTGGCCGCCAGCGAGGAGCAGCGTTCGACAATCATGGAAAACCTGGCGGCGGCAAAGGAGTCGGCAGAAGCGGCGAACAAGGCGAAGAGCGAATTCCTGGCCAACATGAGCCATGAGTTGCGCACGCCGATGAACGGCGTCATCGGCATGATCGAACTGGCCCGAATGAACCCGACCGACGACGAAACGCGGGAATACCTGGACATCGCCCAGGCTTCGGCCGGCAGCCTGCTCGACATTCTCAACGACATTCTCGACGTGTCCAAAATCGAGGCCGGCAAGCTCCATATCGAGCACATGCCCTTCGAGTTCGCGCCGCTGGTTGACGAAGTTCTCCGCCTCATGACGCCGCTGATCAAGGAAAAGCACCTTAGCGGCGCCTGCCAGCTGCCGCCGGATTTGCCCGAAACACTGATTGGCGACCCGCTGCGCATTCGCCAGGTTTTGCTCAACCTGATCGGCAATGCCGTCAAATTCACTCGCGAGGGCAGTATCACGGTCAGCGTGCGCGTCGTCGAAACCGGGCCGGCCGACATCCTGCTTGCCGTCGACGTCGCCGATACCGGCATAGGCATCCCGGCCGACCGTCTTGAATCGATCTTCCATGCCTTCACCCAGGCCGACACCTCGACCACCCGCAATTTCGGCGGCACCGGCCTCGGCCTGACCATTTCCGGCCAGCTCGTCAAACTGATGGGCGGCCAGTTGACCGTCGTCAGTCAGCAAGGCGTCGGCAGCACGTTCACCTTCACATTGCGCCTCGGTTTGCCCGGGTAATCCCGCATACCCGGAACGTTCGCCAGCCAGCACAATCCAAGCTTCATGCAGCCTGCGCCACCACCCCCGGCGCCGGCTGTCCGAAACCGCTCACAAGGCGTCATAACCGGAGACAAACATGAGTAACCTGGCTCACCCGCCGCTGCCGGACGACCTGTCCGCGTCGATTGACGACAAATACACCCGCCACACCGGCCGCGTCTTCCTGACCGGCACCCAGGCCTTGATCCGCCTCCCCATGCTGCAACGCGAGCGCGACCTCGCCGCCGGGCTCAACACTGCCGGTTTCATTTCCGGTTATCGCGGCAGCCCGCTCGGCAACCTCGACCTCGGCCTGTGGAAGGCCAAGGACTACCTCGCCGAACATCACATCACCTTCCAGCCCGGCCTCAACGAAGACCTCGCGGCGACCGCCGTGTGGGGCAGCCAGCAGGTCAATCTGTTTCCCGGCGCCCAATACGACGGCGTCTTCGGCCTGTGGTACGGCAAGGGGCCGGGCGTGGACCGCTGCGGCGACGTCTTCCGCCACGCCAATGCCGCCGGCAGTTCCAGATTCGGCGGCGTGCTGGTCATCGCCGGCGACGATCACGCCGCCAAGTCCTCAACGCTGCCGCACCAGACCGAACACGTTTTCAAAGCAGTCATGATGCCGGTGCTCTACCCGGCCAATGTGCAGGAATACCTCGATTTCGGCCTGCACGGCTGGGCGATGAGCCGCTATTCGGGCTGCTGGGTGGCCTTCAAGGCGCTGGCCGATACCGTCGAGACCTCGGCCTCGGTCAGCATCGACATTGCTACGGTCAACCCGGTTTTTCCGCCCGATTTCAAATTGCCGCCAGACGGCCTCAACATCCGCTGGCCCGATCCGCCGCTGGTTCAGGAAGCCCGCCTGCTCAACCACAAGCTCTACGCGGCGCTGGCCTATTGCCGGGCCAACGGGCTGAACAAGCTGATCATCGACTCGCCGGCCCCGCGCCTCGGCATTCTGACTGCCGGCAAGAGCTACCTCGACGTCCGCCAGGCGCTCGATGAACTCGGCATCGACGACGCGCTGGCCGCCGAAATCGGCATCCGGCTGTTCAAGGTCGGCATGGTCTGGCCGCTCGAACCGGAAGGCGTCCGCCACTTTGCCGAAGGGCTGGAGGAAATCCTCGTCGTCGAGGAAAAACGGCAGTTGCTCGAATACCAGCTCAAGGAAGAGCTGTACAACTGGAAGGACGATGTCCGCCCGCGCGTCATCGGCAAGTTCGACGAAATCGGCGAATGGACGCCGATGCAGTCGGAAGGCCACTGGCTGCTGCCGGCCACCGGCGAACTGCCGGTCGCCACCATCGCCCGCGTCATCGCCGAACGCATCGGCCGCTTCTTCACCTCGCCGACTATCGCCGCCCGTCTCGCGCTGATCGAAAGCAAACAAAAGGCGGCGCAGACGCCCATCGTCCTCGCCGAGCGCAAGCCGCATTTCTGCTCGGGCTGCCCGCACAATAGCTCGACCCGCCTCCCCGAAGGCTCGCGCGCCGTTGCCGGCATCGGCTGCCACTACATGGTGACGTGGATGGACCGGTCGACCTCGACCTTCACCCACATGGGCGGCGAAGGCGTGCCCTGGGTCGGCCAGGCGCCGTTCACCAGCGAAAAGCACATCTTCGCCAACCTCGGCGACGGCACCTATTTCCACTCCGGCATCCTCGCCATCCGGCAGTCCATCGCCGCCAAGGTGCCGATCACCTACAAGATCCTCTACAACGACGCCGTGGCGATGACCGGCGGCCAGCCCGTCGACGGCATCCTCAGCGTCGCCCGCATCACGCGCCAGCTTGAGGCCGAAGGCGTCGGCAAGATGGTCATCGTCACCAACGATCCGGCCAAGTACGCCGACATCACCGACCTCGCCCCCAACGTGCCGATCCGCCATCGTGACGAACTCGACACCGTCCAGCGCGAACTGCGCGAAGAACCCGGCGTCACCGTCCTCATCTACGACCAGGTGTGCGCCACCGAAGCCCGCCGCCGGCGCAAACGCGGCAAGCTGCCGGCCATCGCCCAGCGCGTCGTCATCAACGAAGCCGTCTGCGAAGGCTGCGGCGACTGCTCGGTGCAATCCAACTGCCTGTCCATCGTGCCGGTCG
>PHCF01000010.1 GCA_002842145.1 Betaproteobacteria bacterium HGW-Betaproteobacteria-6
TAAGCGCAGCATTATATGAGCACTGCGTTAATCGTCAATGTTAATCGTATGTTAATATGATGTGATACGAAACAAACAAGAGTGAATCATGGAGAAACGCACTGCCCGTCTGACCATCCTGATCGATCCACAGAAAAAGAAAATCTTCGAGGAGATTTGTGCTGCCAAGGATCTGACTTCATCGCAGGTTGTCCGGCGCCTGGTCCGCGAGTACATCATCGAAAATGCTGGCGACCGCGAATTGCCGACCTGGTTGAAACCAAGCGGCAAGACGCCCGACTAATTGCTGCGCTCAGTCCGGTATCTTGCCGACCTTGTCGGGGTGCTGTTCGCCGATGTAGGTATCAAACTTGGCCTTCATCTCCGGCGCCTGCTTGGCCAGTTCGCGCAGAATGCGCGCCACTGCCCAGAGCATGACGGCGACACCGCCAGCTGTGCAAACGATGGCCTCCACGGTCGACGTCGGGAAATCGGCCAAAATCGCGCCCTTGCCGGCAGCAAACCAGCTGGCGCCAATGCCGACGCAGGCCAGGCCAAACACGTCGACCAAAGCATAGAGAAATATCGGGCCGGTCAGTATCGGGCGGGGCGGGCGATTGGATCGATTGAGCATATGCGGGGTGGGTGGCTGCTTGCTTTATTGATATTTATCAAAAAGTCTTGACAAAGCGAAAGTCAAGGCTTGACTTATGCACAGAGTTGGGGCGTTTCGACGCTCCTCTTTTATCTTTAGGTGATAGATTTGCCAGATTGAGGTGTGGAATTAAATATTGTTTAAAATCAGATGCTTGCTATTAAGCTCAAGATTCGGGCAGGGTAAGGAAAATCCTTGTGGAACGGTCACTTAGCGACTTACCCCTTGATTCATTCACAGACTTATCCACAGTTTTTGTGCCACCGGCATCGGTTTATTTCACTCGCATCCCGGGCTGCGCGCCTGAATCGGGCGACAAAAGGAAAATTCCGGGGGTTTTGCCCTCGGTGTCGGAGGCGGCCAGCACCATCCCCTCGGACAACCCGAATTTCATTTTTCGCGGCGCCAGATTGGCCACCATCACGGTCAGTCGTCCAATCAACTGGGTGGGATCGTAAGCGGCCTTGATGCCGGCGAAGACGTTGCGGGTTTCGTTGTTGCCGACATCCAGCGTCAGACGAACCAGTTTGTCGGCACCGTCGACATGTTCGGCGTTGGCAATGCGGACGATGCGCAGGTCGACCTTCATGAAATCGTCGATGTTGCAGAACGGCTCCCAGGGGCTTTCGGCCTTCACCTCGTTTTGCTGATGTTCGGCGTGGCGCTGCGGTGACTGCTGCTCCTGCGTCGGCGCCAGCGACGCCTTGTTGGCTTCAACCAGCTTCTCGATGAGTTTGGGGTCAACCCGTGTCATGAGGTGTTCGTAGGCGTTGATGCCGTGGCCGGCGGCAAGCAGGCTCTGCGCATCGGTCCAGTTGAGCGGTGCGATGTTGAGAAATTTTTCGACCTTGCCGGCGACCACCGGCAGGATCGGCTTGAGCAGCACGGTAAGCAGGCGGAAGAGGTTGAGCGCATTGGTGCAGGCTGCGTGCAGTTCAACTTCCTTGCCTTCCTGCTTGGCCAGCTCCCAGGGCTTGACGCTGTCGACATACTGGTTGGCGGCATCGGTCAGCGCCATGATTTCGCGCATGGCCTTGCCGAATTCACGGGCTTCGTAGAGCTCGGCAATGCGGCCGGCGGCTTCCTGGATGGACTTGATGGCCGGCAGGTCGGCGGCAGCCGGCGCCAGTTGGCCGTTGAAGCGCTTGGTGATGAAGCCGGCCGAGCGGCTGGCGATATTGACGTACTTGCCGACCAGGTCAGAGTTCACCCGGGCCCCGAAGTCCTCGAGGTTCAGGTCGATGTCTTCCATGCTGGCCGACAGCTTGGCGGCGTAGTAATAGCGCAGCCATTCCGGGTTGAGGCCGGTATCGAGATAGCTCTGGGCGGTGATGAAGGTGCCGCGCGATTTCGACATTTTGGCGCCGTCGACCGTAAGAAAACCGTGGGCGAAGATCTTGGTCGGCGTGCGGTAGCCGGCGTGTTGCAGTTCGGCCGGCCAGAACAGCGCGTGGAAGTAGAGGATGTCCTTGCCGATGAAGTGGTAGAGCTCGGTCTTGGAGTCGGGCTTGAAGTATTCGTTGAAGTCGAGGCCGTTCTTGCTGCACAGGTTCTTGAAGGAGCCCATGTAGCCGATCGGCGCATCGAGCCAGACGTAGAAGTACTTGCCCGGCGCATCAGGGATTTCGAAACCGAAATAGGGCGCGTCGCGCGAAATATCCCAGTCGGTCAGCCTGTTCTCGCCGGGGGCGCCCAGCCACTCCTGCATCTTGTTGGCCGCCTCGTTCTGCAAAACCCCGTTGTCGCGGCTGGTGTATTGGCGCAGGAAGGATTCGCAGCGCGAATCGGAGAGCTTGAAAAAGTAATGCTCGGAGTTGCGCAGTTCGGGCTTGGCGCCAGATACGGCTGAGTACGGCTCCTTGAGGTCGGTCGGTGCGTAGGCCGCGCCGCAGGATTCGCAGTTGTCGCCGTACTGGTCCTTGGCGCCGCACTTCGGACATTCGCCCTTGATGAAGCGATCAGGCAGGAAGAGCTGCTTGACCGGGTCGTAAAACTGCTCGATGGTCCGCGTCTCGATCAGACCGGCGGCGCGCAGCTTGAGGTAGATGTCGTTGGCGCAGTCGCGGGTTTCGTCGGAATTGGTGCTGTAGAAATTGTCGAAGCCGACACCGAAGCCGGCGAAGTCGCGCGAATGCTCGCCATGGACGCGGGCGATCAACGCTTCCGGCGTGATGCCTTCCTTTTCGGCACGGAGCATGATCGGCGTCCCGTGCGTGTCGTCGGCGCAGACGTACCAGCATTCGTTGCCGGCCATTTTCTGGAAACGCACCCAGATGTCGGTCTGGATATATTCGACCAGATGGCCAAGGTGAATGGCGCCATTGGCGTAGGGCAGGGCGGAGGTGACGAGTATTTTGCGCGGCATGGATGGGCGAGGCTGAGGAAATAAAGGGCGATTTTACCGCGAGGACGGGGGCGGCGATTCACAAATCCCCGGCCGGCGGTTGGCCGGCAATTGTTACGGAACGTAAACCACTGTGATAGCTTGGTAAAACGCCGCCCGCCAATCATTGCCGAAGCCAGGCGAAGGGAGCAGAATCGCAGCGAAACGGGAGGGGTTATGATTTTTGCGGTAGTGGAGGACAGTAGAAGCCAATCCGAGGTGCTCAAGGCGCTCCTGAAGAGCGAGGGCCATCAGGTGGAGGTTTTTTCTGACGGGAGTTCCTGCATCGAGGCGCTCAAAACACGCGTTTTCGATTTTTTTGTTATTGACTGGTGTCTGCCCGACGTCGGGGGCGATGAAGTACTCCGCCATGTGCGCGAAAGGTGCGGCTGGGATGTCCCGGTTGTTTTTTGTACGGGCCGCACCGACGAAGAGGCTGCCGCTGACATCCTCCGCCTCGGTGCTGACGACTACATCCCCAAGCCGATCCGCTACATGGAGTTCATGGCGCGGATTCATGCCCTGCTGCGCCGCCGCCAACCGCGTGCGGCCACTGTCCAGTTCGGCAATATCGAAGTCGACCTTGAAGGCCGGCGAGTCAAGCTGTCCGGCATCGATGTCGAGCTGACCCAGCGTGAGTTTGAATTGGCCGTCATCCTGTTGCACAACGTTGGCCGGGTGTTGTCGCGCGATGAGCTGCTGACCAGCGTCTGGGCACGCGATGCCGGTGTCGATACACGTACTGTCGATACGCATGCCAGCCGTCTGCGCAAGAAGCTCGGCTTGTCAGGTGAGAGCGGGCTGATGCTGTCATCCGTTTATGGCCAGGGCTACCGTCTGGATACCGTTCACCAGGGCTGATTTCCGCCGAGGGTTTCGGGTATACTGGACAAAATCACTCGGGTATTGCCCGTTGTTCACCCCCAACCCGGAGTTTCCATGAGTCTTACAGAACAGCAAGTCAAGGCTGCGCTCTCTGCTGCGGTCGACGCCAATACCGGCAAGGATTTCGTTACCGGCAAGGCGGTCAAAAACGTGAAAATTGATGGCGGCGATGTGTCATTCGACATTGAGCTGCCCTATCCGGCAAAAAGCCAGATCGACGTGATCCGCAAGCAGGTAATCGCCGCGGTACGCACCATCCCGGGTATCGGCAACGTGTCCGCCAACGTTTTCAGCAAGATCGTCGCCCACTCCGTGCAACTCGGCGTCAAGCTGCTGCCCGGGGTCAAGAACATCATCGCCGTTGCTTCCGGCAAGGGCGGCGTCGGCAAGAGCACGACGGCAGTCAATCTGGCCCTTGCTTTGGCCCAGGAAGGCGCTCGGGTCGGTATCCTCGACGCCGACATCTACGGCCCGTCGCAGCCGCAAATGCTCGGTCTGGCCGGCCAGCAACCGGAATCCAAGGATGGTCAGAGCATGGAGCCGCTGGAAGCCTATGGCGTGCAGGCAATGTCGATTGGCTTTATGGTCGACGTCGAGACGCCGATGGTCTGGCGCGGCCCGATGGTCGCTCAGGCGCTGGACCAGATGCTCGGCCAGACCAACTGGAACGACATTGATTACCTCGTCGTCGACATGCCGCCGGGGACCGGCGACATCCAGCTCTCGCTGGCCCAGAAAGTGCCGGTGACCGGGGCGGTGATCGTCACTACCCCGCAGGACATCGCGCTGATTGACGCGCGCAAGGGGCTGAAGATGTTCGAGAAGGTCAATATCCCGATCATCGGCATCGTCGAGAATATGAGCATCCACATCTGCTCGAAGTGCGGCCACGAAGAACATATCTTCGGCGAGGGTGGCGGCGAGAAGATGTGTGCCGACTACGACGTCGAATTCCTGGGTAGCCTGCCGCTCGAATTGGCCATTCGCGAGATGGCCGATGGCGGCAAGCCGACCGTGGTTGGCGCCCCGGATTCGCGCACGGCGGAGATCTATCGCGCCATCGCCCGGCGTGTGGCGATCAAGATTGGCGAGAAGGCCAAGGACATGACCTCGAAATTCCCCAATATCGTCGTGCAAAACACTTAATTTTTTGCACATTGGGGTCAATAAAGGCGGGTAAAATCCCGCCTTTATTTTTGTCCACCGCAGCAGGGAAAAATGGCCATCAAATCAGACAAATGGATACGCCGCATGGCGGCAGAGCACGGCATGATCGAGCCGTTTTCGCCGGATCTCGTGCGCGAGGTGAATGGCCAGAAGATCGTTTCGTACGGGACCTCGAGCTACGGTTACGACATCCGCTGCGCCCGCGAATTCAAGGTGTTTACCAATATCAACTCGACCGTGGTCGATCCGAAGAACTTCGATCCCAAGTCTTTCGTCGAGATCGAGTCCGATGTCTGCATCATTCCGCCGAACTCGTTTGCACTGGCCCGCACGATGGAATACTTCCGCATTCCGCGTTCGGTGCTGACCGTCTGCCTGGGCAAATCGACCTACGCCCGCTGCGGGATTATCGTCAACGTCACTCCTTTCGAGCCGGAATGGGAAGGCCACGTTACGCTCGAGTTTTCCAATACCACGCCACTGCCGGCCAAGATCTATGCAGGAGAAGGCTGTGCCCAGGTTTTGTTCTTCGAGTCCGATGAGGTTTGCGAAACTTCGTACAAGGATCGCGGGGGCAAGTACCAGGGACAAGAAGGCGTCACCCTGCCCAAAATTTGACGTCAGACCGTAACGAAACCGTCTTATTCTGTGACCCGCTGCGGCGGGTCGCCGCATTTTGAGGACTCACCATGCGCTTTCACTTTCCCGTCATCATCATCGACGAAGACTTCCGTTCGGAGAATACCTCCGGCCTCGGCATCCGGGCGCTGGCCGCAGCCATTGAAAAGGAAGGTCTGGAGGTGCTCGGCGTTACCAGTTACGGCGACCTGACCTCGTTTGCCCAGCAGCAAAGCCGGGCCTCGGCCTTCATCTTGTCGATCGACGACGAAGAGCTGGCCATGGAGCCGGAGGAGACGCTGGCCGAGCTGCGCGCCTTCGTCAAGGAAATCCGCAACCGCAATGCCGAGATTCCCATCTTCGTTCGAGGACACGCCGGAATTCATCGCCCGCAACGTCAAGCGCGAAGCCCGCGCCTATCTCGATTCGTTGCCGCCGCCGTTCTTCCGGGCGCTGGTTCATTACGCTGCAGACGGCTCGTACTCCTGGCATTGCCCGGGGCACTCGGGCGGCGTCGCCTTCCTGAAATCGCCGGTGGGCCAGATGTTCCACCAGTTTTTCGGCGAGAACATGTTGCGCGCCGACGTCTGCAATGCCGTCGAGGAACTCGGCCAGCTGCTCGACCACACCGGGCCAGTCGCCGCTTCCGAGCGCAACGCCGCGCGCATCTTCAATTCCGACCACCTGTATTTCGTGACCAACGGGACCTCTACCTCGAACAAGATCGTCTGGCACTCGACGGTGGCGCCGGGAGACATCGTGGTCGTCGACCGCAATTGTCACAAGTCCATCCTGCACGCCATCATGATGACCGGGGCGATTCCCGTCTTCCTGATGCCGACTCGCAACAACTTCGGCATCATCGGGCCGATCCCGAAGAGCGAATTCGCCTGGGAAAGCATTCAGAAGAAGATCGCCGCCAATCCGTTCATCACCGACAAGACGGCCAAACCGCGCGTCCTGACGATTACCCAGTCGACCTACGACGGCATTCTCTACAACGTCGAGGACATCAAGCAGGAACTGGACGGCAAGATCGATACGCTGCACTTCGACGAAGCCTGGCTGCCGCACGCCGCCTTCCACGATTTCTACGGCGATTACCACGCCATCGGCGCTGACCGCCCGCGCTGCAAGGAGTCGATGATTTTCTCGACGCAATCGACGCACAAACTGTTGGCCGGCTTGAGTCAGGCCTCGCAGATCCTGGTCCAGGATGCCGAGAACCAGAAGCTCGACCGCGACATTTTCAATGAAGCCTATCTGATGCACACCTCGACTTCGCCGCAGTACTCGATCATCGCTTCCTGCGATGTCGCCGCGGCGATGATGGAGGAGCCGGCCGGCACGGCGCTGGTCGAGGAATCGATTGCAGAGGCCCTCGATTTTCGCCGCGCCATGCGCAAGGTCGAGCAGGAGTGGGGAACCGACTGGTGGTTCAAGGTCTGGGGGCCGGACGATCTGTCCGAAGAGGGCATCGAGGAGCGCGACGCCTGGATGCTCAAGCCGGGCGAGCGCTGGCACGGCTTCAACAATCTGGCCGACGGTTTCAATATGCTCGACCCGATCAAGGCGACGATCATCACCCCCGGCCTCGACGTCGATGGTGACTTCGCCGACGAATTCGGCATCCCGGCCGCCATCGTCACCAAGTACCTCGCCGAGCATGGCGTTATCGTCGAGAAGTGCGGCCTGTACAGCTTCTTCATCATGTTCACCATCGGCATCACCAAGGGCCGCTGGAACACGCTGGTGACTGCCTTGCAGCAGTTCAAGGACGATTACGACAAGAACCATCCGTTGTGGAAGGTGCTGCCCGAGTTCGTGCAGAAGAACCCGCGCTACGAGCGCGTCGGCCTGCGCGATCTATGCACCCAGATTCACAGCGTTTACAAGCAGAACGACGTGGCCCGCCTGACCACCGAGATGTACCTCTCGGACATGGTGCCGGCCATGCGTCCGGCTGATGCCTTCGCCAAGATGGCACACCGCGACATCGAACGGGTGCCGGTCGACGAACTGGAAGGCCGCGTCACGGCCGTGCTGCTGACGCCGTATCCGCCGGGCATTCCGCTGCTCATTCCGGGGGAGCGCTTCAACAGGACAATCTGCAACTACCTGAAATTTGCTCGTGAATTCAACGCGCGCTTCCCGGGGTTCGAGACCGATGTCCACGGTCTGGTCAAGGGCGCCGATGGGCGTTACTACGTGGATTGCGTGCGCTGATCGGGGCGATCTGTCGTCCGGTGCAGCGTGCTGAGCGCTGCACCGTGACGATGTGTTACGGCTTGCGGTAGGTCACGAAAGCGTGGCCGGCCCCTTCGGTTTTTGACGTTTTTTTCCAGTTGACCGTAGCAATCTCGGGAAACCAGGCATCGCCCTCGGGTTCGAGGTCGACTTCGGTGATTTCGAGTCGATCAGCCAGCGTCATCGCTTGGGCATAGATCTGTTCGCCACCAATGATGAATGCGGTGGCGGCGGTCGACGCCAGTTTCAGGGCTTTTTCCAGTGAATCGGCCAGCTCGGCGCCGGGGGCGGCGTAGTCGGCTTGCCGGCTGATTACGATGTTGCGCCGGCCAGGCAGCGGGCGAAAACGTGGCGGCAGCGATTCCCAGGTCTTGCGGCCCATGATCACCGTGTGGCCCGCCGTTAGCGCCTTGAAGTGGGCCATGTCTTCGGGGATGTTCCAGATCAGCTGGTTGTCCTTGCCGATCACGCGGTTTTTCGCCACAGCGGCGATGATGACGACTTCAGTCATGGCGAGCGCTCCGGAAACGGCGCAAATGATGGATCAGCCCGCGCGTCGACGGGTCGAGTCCGTCGGTCGGCGCGTCTTCGCGAATGCACGGGGCGAGCTTGCCGGCCAGTTGCTTGCCGAGTTCGACGCCCCACTGGTCGAAGGAATTGAGATTCCACAACACGCCGAGGCAGAAAACCTTGTGCTCGTAGAGCGCGATGAGCTGGCCCAGCGTGAAAGGCGTCAGCTCGGGCAGGATCAGCGTGGACGACGGCTGGTTGCCGGGAAAGCGGCGGAAGGGCAGCAGATGCTCGGGAATGCCGGCGGCGCGCGCTTCGTCGACGGTCTGGCCGAAAGCCAGTGCAGATGACTGGGCCAGGCAGTTGGCGAGGAGGCCACTGTGGTGGCCGGGCAGCGGAAAGTCCGATTTCCCGAAGGCGATGAAGTCGCAGGCGACGAGTTCGCTGCCTTGATGCAGCAACTGGAAAAACGAATGTTGGCCATTGGTGCCGGCCGCGCCCCAGAGAATCGGGTTGGTCGGGTAATCGACGGCCAGGCCGTCCCGGTTGGCCCGCTTGCCGTTGCTTTCCATTTCAAGTTGCTGGAGGTGCGAGGGCAGCAGGGCAAGCGAGTGGCTGTAGGGGAAAACGCCGTGGCTGTGCGCATGGAGGAAATTGGTGTTCCATAGCGCGATGAGCGCCAGCGTCAGCGGCAGGTTGGCGTCGGGCGGCGCGCTGAAGAAATGCTCGTCCATGGCCCGCGCCCCGGCCAGCAGTCGCTCGAAATGGCGGAAACCGATGGCCAGCGCAATGGGCAGTCCGATAGCCGACCACAGCGAGAAGCGGCCACCTACCCAGTCCCAGAATTCGAAGACATTTTCCGGGGCAATGCCGAACTCGGCGGTGGCGGCCAGATTGGTCGAGGCGGCGACGAAATGACGGGCGATGGACGTTTCGTCACTCGCTGCAGCGAGAATCCAGTTGCGCGCAGTCTGCGCGTTGGCCATCGTTTCCAGCGTCGTGAAGGTCTTGCTGGCGACGATGAACACGGTGCTGCGCGGGTTGAGGCGGGTCAGCACGCTGGCCAGATCGGCGCTGTCGAGATTGGAGACGAAGTGGACGTTGATGTCGGGCTGCTGGAAGGCGGCCAGGGCATGCGCCGCCATGCGTGGCCCAAGGTTGGATCCGCCAATGCCGATATTGACGACATCGGTGATGCGTTCACCCGAAAAACCGCGCCACTGTCCGCTGTGTATCTGTTCGCAAAAGCCGGCGAGGCGGGCGAGGACGGCTTTGACCTCGGCCGGCGCGGCGTCGCCGGCACGCAGATCGACGTGGCGAACGGCACGACCTTCGGTGTGATTGATCGGTTCGCCAGCGCGCATCCGCTCGATCCAGGTGCGCAAGCCGGCCTGTTCGGCGAGTTGCCGCAACAGACCCATGGTGTGCTGGTCGAGCCGCTGTTTGGAGTAGTCGAGCAGGAGATTGTCGGCCTGCACCGAGAAATGGTAGAAGCGCGCCGCATCTTCGGCAAACAGGTCGCGCAGGTGACGGTGCTTGATGCTCCGGGCGTGTTCGGCCAGGGCAAGCCAGGCGGGACGAAGTGGCACCTGCATGGTCGAGACGGAAATCTTCGAATTTGAAGGCAAAAATGTCGTTGACCGCAGGATTGATCCAGATCGTCGGCAGCGGCCTGGTTTCACGGGAAAGCTGGAGTTTTGCCTGGTCAAAATGATTCGAATAAATGTGCGCGTCGCCAAAAGTATGCACAAACTCGCCCGGCTGGTAGCCGCAGACCTGGGCCAGCATGAGCGTCAGCAAGGCGTAGGAGGCGATATTGAAGGGCACGCCGAGAAATGCTAACCGACCATTTATTTGTTCAATGAATGGTGCTTTCAAGGGAAATGGCTTATTTTCTATTGAACAAAACATCGTTAATGTCTAATCCATCTTGGTTTAAGTCATCCCGACTAAAGCAGGCGCCGCGTAGCGGTGCGGGTTTAGTCGGGCGACAAGCGAAGCGCGTCAGGCACTTTACTTTAAAGGTACCCTGAGTTTACTTGTGAATTACTCTCGCACCAAGTTGGGCTGTATGGTGCTAAAGGATTGTTGCGCGCACCTGGCGACCGCTTATCGAGCATGTCTGAGTTTAAGCGTAAACGGTTTCCAGACGACAACTCGCCGGCAAGTTCCCGGCAAAAGCTGAACTTTAGCCGGTCCTCGGAATCGGCTAGCTGTGCTCCGGTTACCTGCCGCTCGGTCGGGAATGGCCTTAAACGGCAGCTTCCATATCGATCTTTTGACATGCAATGGGTACATAAAGCATATCGGACAATTTGCACAGAGCACCGAAGAGAGTGTCTCTTATTTCGTCATAAAATACGTGATCTTTTTGCCTCCGATCGCGAAGCAAAGCAAATATTAAGTCGGCCAATTGCTGGCATTAGAGAACAACATGGACAACGTCTTCCAGTTTCGGGATCAACTCATCGAAGAGTACAGCACCTTTTCTCGTAGCTTCGTTCGCATACAGGCAAAAGACATCCGAGACGAAATTGCAGACCAATACGAAGCTGGGCGTTATTGGCCAGAACCACTGATTCAGATCAATCCCAACTATCAGAGAAAGGGGACTGTTCAATCTCTAGTTCAGGAAGGCGTTCTTCATCCGACATGTGCAGAAATTTTCCAGGTTGGCAAAACTGAAGGGACACCTCAGCCTTTACACCTCTACACACACCAGCTACAGGCACTAGCCAAGGGACAAGACCAGAAGAGTTTCGTAGTCACCACCGGCACCGGCTCAGGTAAATCGCTATCATTTTTCATTCCGATCATAGATCGAATTCTGAAAAACAAGACCACTGACACTTCGCCACGCACTCGCGCCATCATCATTTATCCAATGAATGCGCTGGCCAACAGCCAACTTGAGGAGCTCGACAAATTCCTTCATGGCTATGCGCCCGGACAACAACCTTTCACGGTCAAGCGCTACACAGGGCAAGAAAATCGCAGTGAGCGCCAGGCAATCGCTGATAACCCGCCGGACATCCTGTTAACCAATTTCATGATGTTGGAGTTAATCCTCACCCGCTTTGACGAGGATGACCGGCGTGTAGTTGAACACTGCCATGGCCTGGAGTTTCTTGTTCTCGACGAACTTCACACCTATCGTGGTCGTCAAGGTGCCGATGTCGCCCTTCTGGTCCGCCGACTGCGCGAGCGCCTTGCGGCCACACAACTGATTTGCATTGGCACTTCCGCAACCATGTCCAGCACAGGCACCCAGGTTGATCGCAACAGAACCGTTGCCGAAGTCGCAAGCAAGCTATTCGGAACATCCATCACCGAACTAGACGTCATTGGCGAAACTCTAGACCGAGTGACCGATCCACTACAAGACATCAACGCAGTTCGTACACAACTACCTGCAGCCATCGCCTGCACAGAGTTTTCCTGGCCTGATTTTGCAGCGTTTCAAAGGGATCCGCTCGCCATCTGGGTTGAACTCAAGCTCGGCATCGAACTTCCGGAAAATGAAGCGCCACGGCGTGCCCAGCCCAAAACCATGGCGGCCGCCAGCGCACAACTGGCGCACGATGCGGGCTCGTCGTTAGAACAAGCACGTGTCGCCCTGCAGTCCTTTTTACTCGCTGCACATGATGTAAAAACACCGCAAGGCCGTCCGCCATTCGCTTTCAAGTTGCATCAGTTCATCAGCGGCCCTGGAAAGGTTTTTTCCACACTCGAGGCACCTCAAAAACGCCATATCACATTAGATGCCCAGCGTTTTGCTCCCGGACGCCAAGCTGAAGCCGTTCAGCTTTATCCCGTTCACTTCTGCCGTGACTGTGGCCAGGAGTACCACCCGGTCTGGCACTCAAAAAACGAACCGACCAATTACCAACCTCGTGAAATTGACGACATCACGGCCGATGAAGGCGAAGATGCCAGCTATGGCTTTCTCTGCCCCATACAACCGGAACAGCAATACCACGGCCAGCCCGAGGATTTACCTGAGATCTGGCTAGACCTCACCAAAGACGACGTCAAAATCAAGGCCAATTACCGCAAGGCTGTTCCGTATCGGGTATTGGCCGACGCCCAAGGGCAAGATGGACGTGGAGAGCATTACTGGTACATCCCTGGCAAATTCCGCTTTTGCGTAAATTGCGGGCAGGTACACGAAGCACACGGCAAGGACATGAATCGGCTGGCCAGCCTCTCTGGCGAAGGCCGTTCATCGGCCACGACCATGCTAACCCTTTCAGCCTTGCGTCAATTATTCTCGCAGAGCGAACTCCCGCCCGGCCTACCCGATCCACGCAAGCTACTTGGGTTTACAGACAATCGCCAAGATGCTGCCCTACAAGCAGGCCATTTCAACGACTTTGTTTTTCTTCTCACCCTACGCGCCGGCCTGATGGGCGCCTTGCAAAATCACGAAGGGCTGCTTACTGAAGAACAACTGGCCGATTCCGTATTCAAGGCACTGGGATTTGACCGTACCGACGAAAGCACCCTGGTCGAATACCTACGTACCCCAAAATTGATGGGGCTGGCTCGACAAGAGGCCCAACGCACACTGCGCTTCATCATTGGTTACCGCCTGTTGCGGGATTTGCGCCGTGGATGGCGCTTCAACAATCCGAATCTAGACCAGCTCAACTTGCTGGAAATCCGCTACCGCAGCCTGGACAATTTCTGTGCAGACGATTCGGCCTTCACCAAACACAGCACTCTGCAGAAGCTCAGCACCTTCAACCGCATTATCCTTTGCCAACTTATTTTTGATGGTATGCGCCGTGGCCTCTGCCTTGAAAGCCGCTACCTCGACGCCATTGAACAAGACAAGGCCAAGAATAATGCTTTCACTTATCTCAATGAACGCTGGGCTTTCGCCACAGACGAGCAACTTGAAACAGCAAAATACCTGATTCTCGGCAAACGCCCCGAATATAAAGGCAAGCCGCGGAGTGACCTGGTCACCGGAGGCCCCCGCTCTCGCTTGCTTCGGCAAATCAAAACAGCCCCCTTTTGGAAAAACACACCTTTCGCAACCTTGGCCACAACATGGAAGGATGCTGAATGGACTGAACTGGTCGAAGCGCTACTCAATGCGGCCGGCCTATATGGCTATGTACAAAAACATCCCATCGACCAGCACACCGTTGGTTGGCGCCTCAATGCCAGCGCACTTGACTGGACACTGTTACCTAATGAGGCTGCAAATGAGGACAACAAGGCCAACACCTTCTTCCGCCAGCTCTATCTCAATATCGCGGAGCTACTCCGCCTCCCGGGCCATCCTCTGTTCAGTTTTGAGGCCCACGAACACACAGCCCAAGTTGACGCGGCTCGACGCCAATTGCTTGAACAGCGCTTCCGTTATACAGAAAAGGACCGCCAGGACTGGGCTGCGAACCCCGCCCATGAAGCCCCATTAGAGCGCTTGCCCATTATGTTCTGCTCACCAACCATGGAGCTTGGCGTCGACATTTCTGCTCTCAACACTGTTTATCTGCGCAACGTGCCGCCAACCCCGGCTAACTATGCTCAACGTAGTGGTCGAGCGGGTCGTTCCGGTCAACAAGCTCTGGTCATTACCTATTGCGCAGCACAAAGTCCGCATGATCAATGGTTCTTCCATAACGCAGAAGCCATGGTGCATGGCATTGTCAGGCCGCCAACCTTGGACCTCGCCAACCGCGACTTGGTGGAAAGTCATTTGCATGCCGTTTGGCTTGCTGCAGCGCAAATCGAATTGGATTCCAGTATTGCCCCCATGCTCGACCTGGATCTGCCCGAGAAACCGCTGACCAAGCCTTATCAAGACAAGCTCAATGATCCATCTGTTCAGGCACGCGCCCAGCAAAGTGCCGCCGGTGTTGTTGCTCAATTAAGCAACGAACTTTCCGAAAGCACCTGGTTTTCACCGGATTATGTGCGTCAAGTAATTGAGCAATCCGCCAGCGAATTTTCTAATGCGCTAGAGCGCTGGCGCGTGTTGTTCGATGCCACGCGCACCCAGATGAACATGGCAGACCAGATCGTCAAGAGCCACACAGCCAGCAATAGCGAGCGACAAAATGCCCAACGCCGATATGGCGATGCAGCCCGACAGTACGCAGTGTTGCTGAAGAACGGTAACGGTCAGAACTCTGATTTTTATACTTACCGTTACCTCGCCAGCCAGGGCTTCCTGCCGGGTTACAACTTCCCGCGACTTCCATTGATGGCTTGGATACCTGCTCGCGGCAGCAACAACGGGAAAGACGATGAAGGTAGCATGGTCAGTCGCCCACGTTTTCTGGCGCTCTCGGAATTTGGTCCCCGCAGTCTGATTTACCACCAAGGCCGCATGTATCGTGTAGTACGCGCAAAGCTCAATGTCGGTTCAGCTGACCATATTTCCAGTAATAGCCAATTGGCCACTATCGCCTCGCGCATCTGTAGCCAATGTGGCTATGGCCACCTCGGCGACCCCGGCGGTAACGAACCGCTGGTCAACCGTTGCGAAAACTGCGATGCCCTACTCAGCGAGGACGACTGGGTGCGTGAGCTCTATCGCATTGAGACTGTCGAAACCGTTGCTGTTGAGCGCATTTCCATCAATGACGAAGATCGTCAGCGGCAAGGCTATGAGCTCCAAACGACCTACCGTTTTCTACCGGGCCCGGACGGACTGATCCAGAAGAAAAAGGCCACAGTTCACATCGGCGAAGAAGCACTGGCCGAACTCACTTACGCACCCGCCGCCCGCCTGTGGCGGATCAATCGCGGCTGGCGCCGCCGCAAGAACAAAAACCAACTTGGCTTCTATATCAATCCGATCACCGGCACATGGAGTAAGCAGGATGATCCGAGTGTGGGTGAAACTACAGAAGCCGAGGAAGCACTACTCGACAAAATACCCAACCAACGAATCGTTCCCTTTGTAGAAGACCACCGTAACCTGCTCATCCTCGCTCCGGTAAAGCAACTATCTGTCGAAGCCATGGCCACCCTGCAAGCGGCACTCAAACGCGGCATCGAAATGAGTTTCCAGATTGAGGAATCTGAACTTGTTGCTGAGCCACTACCGAAGGGGGATGAGCGCCAGGCATTGATGTTCTACGAGGCCGCAGAAGGTGGGGCAGGCGTCCTTACTCGCTTGGCAAGCGAACCGCAAAGCCTCGCTCAGGTCGCAGGTGCCGCTCTGAGGCTACTACACCACAAGCTGCCAGCCTCGGGCATCTGGTCATTGGATGAACTCAATGCGCTGGAGGAAACCGATGATCTCGGCAACCACATTTGCGAGGCTGGCTGCTATCAATGCCTGCTTTCCTATTTCAACCAGCCCGACCATGAACACATCAACCGACGCAACACTGATGCCCTCAAGCTGCTCGTCGCATTGGCCAATGCTCAGGTTGAAACGCTTGCCACCGCCAACGCCACACAAACAATAGAAACCGAACCAATAAGCGACCTTACAGAACATTGGCTAGCCACCATCAGCGCCGCAGGGCTACGCCTGCCCGATGCCTCACGTGTTTCAATCAACCAAGGGGAAGCCATTGCTGCGGGCCAGTACAAAGACACTCGTACCCTGGTTTTTCTGGAGCCGGTCGCGGCTACACTACGCGCCCAACTCAACGATAAGGCGTGGCAAGTGCTCGACTTCTCTGATCGAAACCAATGGTCAGCTGGCTTTGCCGCTCACGCTGACATTTTCGGCACGCCCGAGACAACTAAATGAACGCAGCACTCGAACAAGACTTCATGCCTGGCAACCTCGTGCGCGCACGTGGCCGTGAATGGGTTGTCCAGAACGAATCCCGCCGCGACTGGCTGCGCCTGCGCCCACTGGGCGGCGCTGACGATGAAAGCATCGCCCTGATTCCAGAACTGGAGCTACAACCGGTCGAACCGGCCACCTTCCCTTGGCCCGATCCAACTCAGCCCGGCAACCACGCAGCAGCCCTGCTGCTACGCGATGCCTTGCGCCTAAAATTACGGGCGGGTGGCGGCCCCTTCCGTTCCTTTGGCAATATCGCCGTCGAACCACGCGGCTACCAGCTTGTCCCGCTACTCATGGCATTGCGCCTAAGCACTGTCCGCCTGTTGATTGCCGATGACGTAGGTATTGGCAAAACCATCGAAGCCGGCCTGATTGCCCGCGAACTCATCGACCGGGGCGAGATTAGCCGCCTGGCTGTCCTCTGCCCACCGCATCTGGTCGAACAATGGCAAAGCGAACTCGAGACCCGCTTTAACCTGCAAGCGGTCGCATTAACCGCAGCATCCGCCGCACGCATAGAGCGTGACCTGCCCCATGGCGTAAGCCTTTTCGATTATTACCCGATCATTGTCGTCAGCCTCGACTACATCAAGAGCGAACGCCACCGCGAACATTTCCTCGCAATTGCCCCGGAATGCGTCATCGTCGACGAAGCGCACACCTGTGCGAGCAGCGGCCAAGGCAAACAACTGCGTTTCGAGCTTCTCCAGCGTTTGACCTTAAACACAGAGCGCCACCTCATCCTGCTAACGGCAACGCCGCACTCCGGCGACGAAACCGCCTTCTACAACCTGATTTCCTTGCTCAACCCGGAGTTCGTCAACCTGCAACATCGGACCTCTGCCAGCGACCCACTACGTCAGGAACTCGCCCGCCACTTCGTTCAGCGTCGCCGCAAGGACATCGTCGAATGGCAAGCAGAAACCGGCGACGGCCGTGGCTTCCCGCGTCGCATGAAAACCGAAATCACCTACCGCTTGACTGGCGACTGGGGGGCTTTCTTCGATTCGGTACAGGACTACTGCCGCGAGCTAGCCGAATCTATCGAACAAGAGCAAGGTAGCGGTGCCCGCCTGATTTGGTACGCCACACTGGCCCTATTGCGCTGCGTGGCCTCCTCACCAGCAGCAGCCGTAAAGGCATTAAGCACCCGTCTGGAAGGCAAATTCGACAATGACGACCTGCTGTCCGACGAGCGCATTTCCGATGGCGAGGCCGACGATCTCAGTGGCAACGACATCGAACCCCCTGCCCAGCTACAAGACACCTGTCGTCTGCAAACCCTGATCACTGAAGCTGAACGTCTATCTGGCAAAGCCGGCGACCCCAAGCTCGCCACATTGATCCATCACCTCAAGAGCCTGGTTGCCGAAGGCTATTCCCCGGTTGTTTTCTGCCGCTATATTGCCACCGCACATTACGTCGCGGCCCATCTAAAAAAGGCCTTCCCGCAGCTCTGTATCGAAGCCATCACAGGTGAATTGTCACCGGAGGAGCGCCGCGAACGCATCGAAGGAATGGACGAAGCCGAGCAACGCATCCTTGTGGCCACTGATTGCCTCTCAGAAGGCATCAACCTGCAACATCTATTCACCGCCGTTATCCACTACGACCTGGCCTGGAATCCCACACGCCACGAGCAACGGGAAGGCCGAGTTGACCGCTTCGGCCAGCAAGCCCCAGAAGTCCGCTGCACCATGCTCTACGGTCAAGACAACCCAGTCGATGGTTTTGTCCTGAACGTCATTTTGCGAAAAGGCGAGGCCATTCAGAAAGAGCTTGGCATCCTG
Organism: Betaproteobacteria bacterium HGW-Betaproteobacteria-6; assembly: GCA_002842145.1. Lineage (GTDB taxonomy): Bacteria > Pseudomonadota > Gammaproteobacteria > Burkholderiales > Rhodocyclaceae > Azonexus. The sequence continues at coordinate 18,000 of PHCF01000010.1, forward strand.
GTCCCGCTGCCAGAAGACGAACAACGGATCAGCCAGGCCATCGTCAAGGCTGCACTTATGAAACGTGGCGGCAGCAGCATGCCACACACCCCCGACCTCTTTGCCAATGCCGGTATTGATCTACAACCGATAGAAGCCAAATGGCAGGATGCGCTGGAAAAAGCCAAAGCCAACCGCACCGTCTTTGCCCAACGCCGTATTCGCCCCGACGAAGTTCTGCCCGAATGGCAGAAGCAGCAACAAGCGCTTGGCAGCCAGGCCGACGTGCAGCGTTTTGTGCATAGTGCCTGCGCCCGCCTAAATGCGCCGCTCGAAAACGCCCGCAAGGGCCACTATCACCTGCTACCCCAGCACCTGCCGGAAGCACTGCGGATACGCCTGGCAGACGAAGGTATTGAAAAGCCACTGCTCATCGATTTCAATGAATTGCACCGCAGCCACCCACTGGTTACCGTGCTGGCCGAATACCTGCTGGAAAACAGTCTGCAAGACGACAAGGCCAACCCGGGCAACCTTCTTGCAGCCCGTAGCGCCGCCACCCTGACGAACGCGGTCGACATGGTGACCACCGTCTATTTGTTGCGCATCAGACATCAACTCGGCTACGTCCGGCGCCGCCAACCCTTCCAGATGATGGCCGAAGAAACCATCGCGCTGGCCGTTCGTGGTCGCAATCGGCCAGAATGGCTCAGCGATGAAACAGTCGGCCAGCTACTCGAATGCCAACCTAGCGGCAATCTGCCAAGCGAAGCCGTGGGGCGCGAAATCCGCACAGCACTCAACTTCCTGCAAAGCCATAATGATCGCCTGAGCGAACTTGCCCAACAGCGTGCCGATGCTCTACTCGAAGACCACAGCCGAGTACGCAAGGCGGCAAACGATGTTGGCCAATACAGTGTCAGTCCCTGCCTACCCGTCGACGTCATGGGCATTTATGTGCTCTTGCCAGACGCGCTGTAAGGGGTAGCCTAAAAATGAAAAAAATCCGCAAAAACCAGAGCGTCCTCAATCTACCTACCCTTCGCCTTGAAGGCAGCCTTTTTCTGCCCGACCAGCTTGAAAAGGCCGCGCTGGGCCGCGCCGCCGCGCAAGGCGAAGCCGACTATCACACACCCAAGGGCCTCAAACTCAAGGATGATTACAGCCGCGCCTTCCAGATTGCCAGCGCTCAATGGAAGCATTTCGCCAGCCAGCTTGAGCGCAGCGATGTCGACGCCGCTACCGTCACTCGCCAGTTCACGCAAGAACTGCTGCGAGATGCTTTTGGCTACGCCAGCCTTGCGCCAGCCAGCGCCATCCACGTCGGCGACCGGCATTACCCGGTCCACCTCATCGCCGGATTAATTCCTGTCATCGTTGCCCCGCATACGCTCGGCCTCGACGACCCGGACCCGTGCTTTGCCATTGCAGGCAGTGGCAGCCGCAAAAAATCCGCGTTCCAACTTGCCCAAGAGTTGCTCAACGCCAGCCCGGATCATCTCTGGGCGCTCGTCACTAACGGCCGGCAATTGCGCCTGCTGCGCGATGCCGCCACACTAACCCGCCCTAGCTTTCTTGAAATTGACCTACAGGACATCCTCGCCGGTGCCCGCTATGCCGAATTTGCCAATGCCTGGCGCCTGCTGCACGCCAGCCGCGCAGGCATTGCCCCTGCGGAAACGGCAACCAACAACACAGCACCGTGCATTTGGGAAGCCTGGCGTGAGACTGGCCAGCAGGAAGGCACGCGTGTCCGCGACGGACTACGCCAAGGCGTTACAGAAGCCCTGCTCATCTTCGGCGAAGGCTTTCTGCAACACCCGGCCAATGACGCACTACGCGCCTCACTTTTCCACGGTCAACTCGAAAAAGACGCCTATTTTCAACAACTGCTACGCCTCATTTATCGTCTGATCTTTCTCTTCAATGTCGAGGAACGCGGCGTATTGCACGGCGCCGATGACAGCAAGGATGCCCAGACCGCCCGCCGCGCCTATCGTGAAGGCTACGCCACCAGCCGCTTGCGCGATCTCTGCCTGAAACGCCGGGCCCGCAATCGCTTTGACGACCACTGGCAAGCCCTGCGCATCGTCTTCAAAGGCTTGTGCAATGGCGAACCGCGGCTTGCTCTACCCGCCCTTGGCGGCTTGTTCGGCGCCGGCCAATGCCCGGCACTCGACAGTGCCTCTATCGACAATGCCCATCTCCTCGCCGCCCTGCAAAACCTGCGCTGGTCCAATCTCGGAGGCAGCCTTGCCCCCATCGACTACCGCAACATGGGGCCGGAAGAGCTCGGCAGCGTCTATGAAAGCCTACTCGAACTGGTGCCGGAAATCGACCTGTCCGCCCGCCACTTCGGCTTTGTCGGGCTGACCAGCGAAGGCTCCACCGCCGGCAACGCACGCAAGCTCACCGGCAGCTACTACACACCCGATGCGCTAGTGCAGGAACTGATCAAATCTGCCCTTGATCCGGTCATCGAACAGCGCTTGGCCGCTCAGCCGGAAAACCCCAGCGCCGCCGTGCTCGCCATACGCGTCATTGATCCAGCCTGTGGCAGCGGCCATTTTCTCCTCGCTGCCGCCCGCCGTTTGGCTGAAAGGCTCGCCCTGCTGCGCGCCCCGGAAGGTGCCGTCAAACCACAGGATTACCGCCACGCCCTGCGCGAAGTCATTTCTTGCTGCATTTTTGGCGTCGACCGTAACCCGATGGCCGTTGAGCTCGCCCGCACCGCCCTCTGGCTGGAAGGCTTTGAAGAAGGTCGGCCGCTCTCCTTCCTTGACCACCACCTGCAAGTGGGCGATGCCCTGCTGGGCCTGACTGACCTGAAAGCTCTGGAATTTGGCATCGCCAAAGATGCTTTCAAGCCACTTTCCGGTGACGACAAGGAAGTCTGCAAAGTACTGGGTAAAGCCAACGCCGCGGCGCTCAAAGATCTGGGGAAAAAGCGTGTTGCCCAAGCTTTCGGCCAACTCGATGTCACTCGGCGCTCCGATAGTGGCCTCGCCGCACTGCAAGCCATTGATGCCCTGCCCGTCGACACCCCGGCGCAAATCGCTGCCAAGGAAAGCGCCTACAGCGCCTTTCTGCAACAAGCCAAAGACAGCCACCTAGCCCACGCCGCCGATCTCGCAGTCGGCACCTATTTATTGCCCAAAACCGCCGAACAGCAAGCCAGCATACCGAGCAGCGCCACGCTCTATCTAGCACTGACCGGCGAACCTCTTTCCGTAACAGAACAAGCCAAACTCACCACCGTGCAGGCCGCCTGCCGCCACGCCCGCGTTTTTCACTGGCCGCTGGCCTTTCCGCAGGTCTTTGCTGCCGGCGGCTTTGACTGCGTGCTAGGTAATCCCCCGTGGGAACGCATTAAGCTGCAGGAAGAAGAATTCTTCGCCACCCGCCACCGAGATGTCTTCGCTGCCAAAAACAAGGCCGAACGCAGCCAGCGCATCCAGTGGTTGGCCGAAGGCATGCTGGCCAAACACTTGTTCCCGAAAATGGAGCATGTACCGCATGAATGTACCGCCGAGCTGCGCCTCTACGCAGAATTCATCGCCGCCCGTCGCACCGCCGAAGCGGCCAGCGTATTCGCACATGTAAAAGGCGATGACGGCGGTCGCTACCCGCTCACCGGTGTAGGCGATGTGAACACCTATGCCCTGTTTGCCGAAACCATCAGCCAGATCACTGCTGCCAGCGGCCGTGCCGGCTTCATCGTGCCGACGGGGATTGCGACAGATGACAGCACGAAGGCCTATTTCAGTCACCTAACGCAGAAAGGAATGTTGGTCAGTCTGCTTGCCTTTGAAAATGAGGAATTCATTTTTCCCGCAGTTCATCACTCGTTCCGTTTCTGCCTGCTCACGCTGGGAAAGGCTGATCAAGCAGAATTTGTCTTTTTCGCTCGTCGACCGGAACAAATCCATGATCAGCGCCGCCACTTCACCCTGACCCCGGACGAATTCCGCCTCATCAACCCGAACACCTTAACCTGTCCGGTCTTTCGCTCTGAACACGATGCCGTACTGACGAAGAAGCTCTACCGCACCGCGCCGGTGCTGATTGATGAAAACCGCCTCGACGGAAACCCGTGGGGCATTTCCATTCGCCAAGGGATATTTCATTTAACTAATGACATCAACGATGGGGTGATTTTTGATGCAAATGCAGTTGATATTCCCGATGGCCTTACCCCCGTCACAGAAGGAAAGCTGCTACATCAATTTGACCATCGCTGGGCTACCTACGACAGAGATGGCAGCCGCGATATCACGGTCGACGAGAAAAATGACCCCAATTTCACAGCTACCCCGCGCTACTGGGTAGCGCACCATGAAGTCGAACAACGCCTAAACGATAAGGGCTGGACACGAGGCTGGCTGATAGGCTGGCGGGACATTACGAGTGCTCACGTTTTACGCACTGTGATTGCTTCGGTGGTGCCAAGGGTAGGAGTAGCGTATACATTTCGTATCGTTCTGACCTTGAAGCATCAAGACTCTTTAGCTGCATGTCTATTAGCAAATATGAACTCTCTGGCTTTGGATTTTGTTGCCAGACAAGTTCTCGGAGGAACGCATCTATCTGACTACGTAGCAAAGCAATTCCCAATTCTCCCCCCTGACCGCTACACCGAAGCCGACCTCACGTTCATCGTTCCCCGTGTCCTCGAACTGACCTACACCGCCCACGACCTCACCGCCTGGGCCACTGATCTCGGCTACACCGGAGCCCCCTTCGCCTTTGACCCCGACCGCCGCGCCATACTGCTCGCAGAACTCGATGCCTACTATGCGAAGCTATATGCTCTAACCCGCGACGAACTCCGCTACATTCTCGACCCGGCCGACGTGCTGGGCGAAGACTACCCCTCCGAAACCTTCCGCGTACTCAAGAACAAAGAATTGAAGGAATTTGGCGAATACCGCACGCAAAATCTTGTGCTGCGCGAATTCGACCGCATGGACCTTTCCGAGGCCAATGGGGCGCCCTTCATAAGCCTCCTCAATCCTCCTCCGGGTGAACGCGCCCAACCCAGCTATTCTGCCCATGGCGTCATCAAAGACGAAATTGATGCCTACTTGACCGGCCTGCTGCTGACGATGATTCGGCTGTCTGGGCGTTTGCCGCGCCGAGACCTGATCCAGGCCGTGACGATGGCGTCACAACCCGCGTTATTGCTCAGTTTCGCTGACGCACAAAGTGCTGGACTTATTGATAACTTCCAGCGGCGGCGTCCAAGCATCTTCGACGCAACCCGACTGACGGGCGACCGCGTCCACAATTGGCTTCGCCACTTTGAGTCCACTGGATTGATCCGGATGGAGTCGCAAACAGACGAGCTAATTGCCACTCCCGGTGCGTCAATTCCCAGCTACGTATTGATGGACGGAGAAACTGCAAGAGTTGCAACTGCATTGACCCTGGCTGTAGCCCAAGCTTCTGCGAGAGTGACAATCGATGAAGTACAAGCCACCGACGTATCGGTGAAGCGAGCCTGACAAGGGAGACCACACAGTGGAGCAATTGACCCAGCACTTGCCAACAGACAGACTGAATCCGCGTCTGTGGTTCGAACGCTTGGTCATCTTCAGCGAGCCAGATGAAGCTCATGTCATCCGCAGGATTCCTTTCCAGCGCGGCCTGAACCTCGTCTGGGCCAAGGAACCTGCGGCAGGTAGCGCAAAAGGCACACGAGCCGCCGGACACGGCGTTGGCAAGACCTCGCTGTGTCTGCTGCTACGCTTCTGCCTGGGCGAAGCCTCGAAAGCCGTTGCAGACCTACGCGAAGAGTTGTTCGGCGAGCTTTCCCAAGGCGGCGTCATCGCTATCGTGCACGTGGACGATCAGCCTTTCACGTTGTGCCGCTACTTCAACGCCTACAAAGAAGGTGTTGCCTGCGCAGGCGCAGACACCACGGACATTTGGACCCGCTCAGCGGACTACAGTGACCGTATCTTCCTCAAAAAACTCGCAGATGACATGATGAGCCGCGTATCTCCGCGAAGCATCCCGGAAACCGGTCAGGCCATCGAATGGAAACATTTGCTGGCCTGGATCAGCCGGGATCAGGGGTCGCGTTTCAAATCATTTTTCTCTTGGCGCGAGAGCGAAGGCAGCGGTCTGCAACGCAGCCGGCTAGATCCCCCTATCGTCATGCGCTCCGTATTGGGCCTGTTGGAGCAGGGCGAGTCCCAACTCATGGGCAAGATCGCGGCGCAGGAGGCAAGCCTAGAGCAAGCAAAGCAGAAGACAGAGGAACTGCTGCGGGAACCTGTATTGATCCGGCACCGGATCGAATCGAGCCTGCGGGCGAGAGGCAATTCGCCAGATGACCTTCCCATACGCGCCAACGATTTCTTTGCGGACTCCGTCGAGCAACGCATTAAGGCAGCCAGTGAAGAAGCCGATGCTCGCTTGGTGCAGTGGGAAATCAAGCAGGAAGATGCCGATCAAGCTGTAGCTGACCTACGTGCCAATCTGAAGCTTCTCCAAAGCGAGCACGACAAGGCGCAAGCTGAATATCAGCTTGCCGACGCCGCCAGGCGTGGCGACGAGGAGGCTTTTCGCTCTATCGGCGCCCAATTGCTGAAACTCAAGCAACTAGCTGACCACTGCGAGGAAGGCAACCTTCCTTTTTCTCAGTGCCAGCATGTCCAGACGGAAATCAGCAAGCTGGAGCTAGCAAGCCTTCGTGATACGCGCGATAGGAAGAACCTCCAGCAGGCGATGACGGAGTCAGCCAGCCGAGCAAGCAGAGCGCTAGCGCGCAAGAACGAGCTGAAGTTAAAGATCGAGGCGATGCAGCAACGCGAAGAATCATTGCTTGCCACCCAGAGGAAAACCCGAGTCGCCAAGAGAACTGCTGAAATCGAAGCAAACAAATGGCCAGACCTGCTTGAGGAGTTTGGCCGCTGGGAGCAAATGTCGGGCTCCACACAATCTCAAGCGGCCATCGATATTTCTCGGGAGAACAGCGTACAAATCGAACAGGAACTGAACCGCGTTCGAACTCAGCTACTTATCCTGCAGCAGGATCGATCAGAGCGCGAGAAAGCGCTGGCACACATCACGGATGGACTGACGCGCCAATTGCTCCCCGATGGGGCGGTCGGCTCGTTCGATCCTCGCGACGAGGTTAGGCCTTTTCGCTTGTCCATGCGGGGTGGTGAAGCCTATCGTGTGCTGGAGGTTCTACTTGGCGACATTGCTTGCATGCTGGACAGCCCCAGGCCTGAGAGCGCCTTGCCTGGCTTCTTCATCCACGACTGCCCAAGAGAGGCGGACATGAGTACGGGACTGTATGAAAACTTTCTGTCGCTGATCGAGCGGTTGCAAAGGGAGCAGTACCCAGCCACTATTCCGCCTTTCCAGTACATCGTCACGACTACCACGCCACCACCTGCTGATTTGCAAAGTGATGCAGTGTGCTTGGTCCTTGATCCCAGTTCTGACAAAGGCCTGCTGTTCGGCCGCCGGTTTGTTGGCGACCAGCAAGCAGCCCTGCGCTAAATGCAATCAATAAAAGGAGCATTGCACCGATGCTGACTTCACTTCACATAAAAAACTTCAAGGCGTGGAAAGATACCGGCTCAATCCGTCTTGCCCCGCTTACCGTCATTTTTGGTGCTAATAGCTCAGGCAAGAGCAGTTTGGGCCATTTGCTTCTCGCACTAAAGCAAACAGCTCTGTCCGTCGATCGAAAACGCCCTCTCCATCTGGGCGATGAAAACGCATTGATCGATCTTGGCACCTTTACTGAATGCCTTCACAAGCATGATCTGAAAAATGACCTATGTTTCAAACTGGGATGGCAAATTCCCGGAAAACAACTCGAAATCCGTGACCCGTTGAGCCATACAAAATTCGTCGGGGACGAATTGCAGTTGGCGGTCACTCTTATGGCGGATGCTAAAGAGCAACCTCGGGTCAACCGCTTAGTCTATCGGCTACGACACGATGAGGCGACCACACTCTCCGTGGTTTATGCTCGCGATGAGAAAAACAAGCTCGAAATCCACTCGGAGCAGTACAAACTTGTTCGAAATATGGGACGTGGCTGGCCTCTCGACGAACCGGACAAGTTTTATAGAATTTCTGATCAAAGCCGTGCCCGTTTCCAGAATGCCGAGTTCCTCTCTGATTTTGCGCTACGCACCGAGGCTGCTCTAAGCAGCGTCTATTACCTTGGTCCTTTGCGCGAACATCCGAAACGAATTTACTCTTGGTCCGGAGAAACGCCGGAGAGTGTCGGGCAAAAAGGCGAATTTTCTGTAGCAGCCATCTTGGCCGCCAGCGCCCAAGAGAGAAGGCTTAATCGAGGCCCCAAAAGGCCTCAGGCCCGATTCGACGAATTCATTGCCCAGTGGCTGAAAGATCTCGGAATCATTAACAGTTTTACTGTCAAGGCAGTTGCTGAAGGTCGTAAAGAATACGAAGTTCTGGTCAAAGTTCACCCGACATCCAGCGAAGTAAAAATCACCGACGTTGGCTTTGGGGTTTCCCAGGTTCTGCCCGCATTGGTTCAGGCCTTCTACTGCCCACCGAACTCAACCATCTGGATGGAGCAGCCGGAAATTCACTTGCACCCACAGGTGCAAGCCGAACTAGCAGATGTCTTCATTTCCGCCACCCAAGCCCGAGAGAACGGCAAGGCACGCAATGTTCAACTGATCGTCGAGAGTCACTCCGAACACTTCCTGAACCGACTACAACGCCGAGTTGCAGAAGGAACTGTATCGTCAGAGGATGTGGCAGTTTACTTTTGCCACCGAGCCGGCTCCACCACGAAACTGGAGCTACTTCAGCTCAATATGTATGGCGAAATCGAGAACTGGCCCGAGAATTTCTTCGGTGACGAAATGGCCGATATTGCCGGCCGCACTTTGGCTGCAATGCAACGCAAGCGAGAGCGCAGCAAGCAGAGCGGTACGTAATGAAAGCAGTTATCGACACAAACGTACTGCTGGTGGCCAATGGACAGCATACCGACGTATCGGAGGATTGTGTTACCGAATGCGTAACGCGCTTGCAAGCCATGGAGAAGTCTGGCGTCACAGTGATAGACGATGGTTATCGGATACTGGGCGAGTACCAACACAAGACGCAGCTAACTCCCCCAAAGGGCGTTGGCGATGTTTTTTTGAAATGGCTACTTCGCAATGCTGGCAACTCAAGCCATGTCGAGCAGATACCGCTAACCGAAACAGCATCAAATTATTTTGACGAGTTTCCTGACCATGCCCTGCAGCCGAACTTCGATGCGCCTGATAGGAAGTTCGCAGCGGTTGCTCATGCCCACACTGAGAAACCGCCGGTATGGCAAGCTGCAGACTGCAAATGGCTGAATTGGTGGCCTGCGCTGCAGGCCAAAGGAGTTAACGTAGAATTCCTTTGCCCAACTGACGCCTGTCAGTTTTATCGCAACAAATTCCCAAACAAACCAACCCCTGCATTGCCTAGTAGTAAGCCGTGACCGATTTCTTCCGTTTCCCCCACACCCCGCATATCGCTTGGTTGGCAGAAGGGGAGCCGCGTGACGACAAGGTGCTCTCGCCCGCCGAGGTCAAGGCTCTGCTAGCAGGTGACGTGGTACTGGAGGAAAAGCTGGACGGCGCCAATCTTGGATTTTCGCTGGCCCAAGACGGTAGTCTGCGCGCCCAGAATCGAGGCCAATACCTAAATGAGCCGCATGGCGGCCAGTTTTCTCGTCTACCGGCTTGGCTGACCCAACATAGTGAAGCCATTGCCAGTGCCCTGACGCCAACTTTGATGCTCTTTGGCGAATGGTGTGCCGCCCGGCATTCACTCGATTATGGCAATCTGCCCGACTGGTTTTTGTTGTTCGATGTCTATGACCGTCAGGTGGGCAAGTTCTGGAGCAGCAAGCGACGTAATACACTGGCGGAGAAGCTTGGGCTTTTCACAGTGCCAGAGTTACGGCGTGGCCATCAGACGCTGCCACTATTGAAAGCGCTGCTGCAATCCGACCACAGCCGTTTCCGTTCAGGTCCGCTGGAAGGGATCATCATTCGCCAGGATTCCAAAGATTGGTGCCAGAACCGAGCAAAGTTGGTGCGCCAGGACTTCACCCAGACGATTTCCGAACACTGGCGCCGGCGTCAAATTGAATGGAACCGGCTTTCTAGGGGCGGCGGACACGCAGGATGAACCCACTACAGCAAGCCTTGCTGGAAAAAATCGGCAACGACAATGGCTTTGAGCATCTGCTTTCTGCCACCGAAGAAGCGATCACTCTGGCATCGGCGAGACACAAGACGGTTATCTGCGTTTCTGCGCCAGCCAAACAGTTTGAAGTGCAGATCGAATCGGCATCACCTTCGCTGCAACCCGAACTGACACGCAACTTTCCCTTGTCTGCCAATGGTAACGCTAGCTTTGTTGTATCAACGGAAGCTGCACTAGCAACCCTACTGCGTCGTATTGCCGGGTTGGCTCGAGCATTGCCGAATGCTGCGGTGAATGCTTATACGCAAGCAGTGAGCGATGAAATAGCTGCCCTACCGGCAACCCTGCAAGGCACAGAGGTTGAGCGACTGGTTCGGCAACGCGTCGGCCAGCAGAAATTTAGAGAGGCTATGCTTGATTATTGGGGCTCCGCTTGTGCGGTCACCGGTATCGCTCTGCCTGCAGTACTGCGCGCCAGCCATGCAAAACCCTGGGCAGAGTGCGCATCAGATGCCGAACGTCTTGATGTATTCAATGGCTTTTTGCTGTCCGCCAATCTTGACGCGCTGTTCGACAAATTTTTGATCAGCTTCGATGGTGTCGGGAAAATCCTAATTTCCGATACTTTAACCGCAGCCGACCTTGCGGCACTGGGGCTGACATCTGAACAGAAGCTGCGCTGGCTGGCACCTGCGCACGAGAAGTATCTCGAATATCACCGAAGCAGACTGCAGTATTGTCCCTAGAGGCATATTCATTCCACAATGGAACGGTTATGCCTTCGGATTTGAACGGCACAGATATGCCTTCGGTCGAACCTACGGCCACCACATTTTGCCGCGCTAGCAATTTCCTAAGCCAGCTCATCGGCCAAAGCGGAAGTTCGAGGAGTCGCGCTAAACGGCCACTTGAAACTGGAAGCGGGCGTTGCCAGTTGGGTCGTGTGGTGATGCTATATGGCTGGCTAAATGACATAATCGTTTTTAATCCATTCCTGCCAAGTGACTGCCATATGAGCCTCGACTTTGGAAAGCTGAACGCTGGCGCCGGCGCCAAGCAGACAGACCCTCGCAAAATCTTCACGACGCTCAAGCGTGACGCCCGTTTCAAGCGGCCACTGGACGAGCAAGCGGACGTACTCGATGCTTGGTATGCGCGGCGGAAGGCAAAAGATCTGACGCTTAAGATGAATACCGGTGGAGGCAAGACCGTCGTAGGTCTGCTGTGTTTGCAAAGCGCCCTGAACGAAAACGTCAAGCCTGCCGTCTACATCACGCCAGACAACTTTCTCGTCAATCAGGTAATACAGGAGGCGAAAGCGCTTGGCATTTCCACTACGGAGGATGAAAAGAACCCCGACTTCCTCGCGGGGCGAGCCATCCTTGTGGCCAACGTCTGGAAGCTCTTCAATGCGCGATCAGTCTTTGGTGTCGGGCAGAACAAGATCCCGATCGGCTGCGTCGTCGTCGACGATGCTCATGCATGCCTCGGCGTCGTTCACGATCAGTTCTCAATTAAGGCAGGTGCCGGCACGCCGGTGTACGACGAACTACTCAAGCTCTTTGATAGCGACCTAGACCATCAGTCACCCACCGGTCTGCTCGACGTGAAGGCCAAGGACCCCAACATCGTGATGGTGGTGCCCTACTGGGCCTGGCAGTCCCGTCAAAAGGAAGTTATCGCGCTACTGCATACCCAACGGGCGTCCGCTGAGCTAGAGTGGAGTTGGCCCTTGCTGAGCGAGTGCATCCCGCTTTGCACCTGTCTGTTTGGCGGGGGGAAAGTAGAAATCTCTCCGCATTTCATCCCGGTCGATCGCATCCCCTCTTTCGCCAATGCCCAGAGGCGAATCTACATGACGGCCACCTTAGCGGACGACTCAATCCTCGTGAGCCACTTCGGAGCAGAGGCGAGCGAGGTCATCAAACCGATCCGGCCCAAGGGTGGCGGGGATATCGGAGATCGAATGATCCTCGCACCGCAGGAGATCAATCCTGACTTCAAGATTGAAGACATCCGGGAACTAGTGTCGGCAATCGCGAAGGACCTGAACGTAGTTGTCATCGTCCCATCCAAAGAGCGGGCGAAATTCTGGAAGGATGTCGCGAATCAGACTCTCGACAAGGACAACATTCAGGCAGGTGTGCAGCGCCTTAAGGACGGCATCGTGGGATTGACCGTACTTATCAACAAGTACGATGGCATCGATTTGCCGGGAGAGGCCTGCGAGTTACTTGTCATTGACGGGTTGCCAGAAGTCTATGGGCTTAGCGAGCGCCTCGAGATGCTGCTGTTGGATGGGACTAAACGCCAGCTAGTGCGCCAAGTCCAGAGGATCGAACAGGGAATGGGTCGTGGCGTGCGGTCCAGCGACGATCATTGTGTTGTACTGTTGCTTGGCGGCAGACTGACGCAACGACTTCATCAACCAGAGGCCGATGCGATGTTCTCTTCCGCCACTCGTGCCCAGATCAACCTTGGCAAGGACGTTGCTGAGCAGTTGCGTGGGCAGTCGCTCGAGAAGCTCGAAGAGATTATGGACTTGTGCCTGGAGCAGAATGACAACTGGGTCCAGGCTGGTCGCAATGCCGTTGTAAACGCGCCGCCCATCGAAGACGGGCACATTGATGCTAATCAAGTACTACTTCGAGAGGCCTTCGATGCAGCACGCGTGGCGCGATACGATGTCGCCACGCACAAGGCCCAGGCAGCAGTGAACGCAACTACCGAGTGCCAGATTAGGGGCTACCTGAAACAGCAATTAGCGGAGTACACAAACTTTACCGACCCTGCACAGGCGCAGGAACTACAACTGGCTGCGGTGAGCGACAATCAACGATTGCTTAAGCCGCTGGCAGGAACGACATATCACCGCCTTAGTGCGCCGCCCAGCGGGCAGGCGGGGGCAGCCGTGCAGTTCATGACTCGCTTTCTCGAAGGTAACGACCTCATTATTTGGGTCAACGGGTTGCTGGAGGATCTCCTGTGGGGGGAAGAAGGGTCAAAGCGGTTTGAGGCTGCCATGAAGGAACTGGGAGTATTCCTCGGCTTCGGATCCGAGAGGCCAGAAGACCAGGTGGGTCGAGGTCCTGACAACCTGTGGGCACTCGGCAACTCACGATATTTCGTGATCGAGTGCAAGAGCGGAGCCGTAATGGCAGAGCGAATTTCTAAGCATGATACGAATCAGCTAAACGGCTCGATCGTCTGGTTTGATGAGAAATACGGCCACACATGTACTAGGACCCCCATCTTGGTGCATCCCAAAACCATTTTTGAACACGCCGCATCGCCCCATGCCGACATTCGAATCGTCAATGGGCCGGGCCTCAACAGGATGCGCGAAGCGATTAAGGCGTATTCGGTCTCGTTGGCCACTACTGGTGGTTATACAGATGCGAAGGCAGTTGAAAAGCAACTGAAGTATCACAAACTTTCCGCCGAGGAGATCGAGGCCTTGTGCACGGTTGCACAGGGTGCCAAGTAACGTAGGACACTTTGAGCCTCGATGCTGCACCTGGGAACACTAGAACCTAGAGTGGTTTGGCTTGCCTTTGGGGGACACTCCGACGGATCGCACTGATGGTCTTCTAAACGTCGCTGAAAAATGCGAGTGGCCGAAAATTTGCGAAAAGCAGCCTTTGCTAAACTTTCAAGGAATGGCCGCTCAGGCCGAGGAGTTCACGTTCGGCAAACGCTCTGAACAACCGCACCACTCTGAAAACTACCGTTGCCACGCCCGATCGATGAAGCTCCGTATTGGGTCGATTCGAGCCGTTCAGGTGACTGCGATTTCGCACCTAAACGTTCGTACGGTATTGCTCGAAATCCGCCCAGCCCGCGACGTATCCCGACTCTTCGCCGTCTACCCAACGTCTACCGCGTTCGCCGATCTCCAGGCGGTTTTCCGCGACTTCGCGGGCAACTTTCGCAGCGTCTCCGGTCCGGAGGGCGCTTTTCAGTTGGTAGTCTCGATAGATCGACACGTACGCTTTCGCGACCTTGTAGCGTTTGGTAAGCCAATCGTTGGCTTCTTTGTCGAACCTGAGCAGCGCTTCCCCCATAGCCAGCACTTCGGCAGCAGCGGGTGATTCGCCGAACGTCAGTACGACCAGTTCTTTAATCTTCGCCTCATGCTTCGCTTTCCGTTCGGCTTCTGCGTTGGCGGCCGCCCGCTTCGCACCTGCCTGGGCGTTGTGGAATATCCCGTTGAGGTGCTCGAAAAATTGGGCAGCTTGGCGGAGGAAATCTTCTTCAACTCGCGGAACAGTGCCTCCGCGTTGTGCTAGGGAGAGGATTTCTCGAGCGGCCGATGCCGCTTTCGCTGCATTCGTTCGGAAACGTTTGGCGTTCACTTCTCCCTGGAAGCCCGTGAAGCGCTCTTTGAGTAAGGGGAAGAGATTGCTTGCGTTCGGCTCAACATGAGCTTTTTTGGTAATTTTCAGCGGGGAGGGAACCCGCTTTTCGACGATCCGTTCGACTTCGACTACCTTCTCGACGATGAGGGGTTCGGCGGTCTTCGCCGCCGCGATAAGTTCGCGCTGCCGTTGTCGCCAAGCGCGAGCGCGCTCGGCGTCGCTGGAATAGGTGCCAGGCCTGCCGCGCTTGCGTTTTTCAGTTACGTCGGCCATCTCGGCTCCATGTTTTCGTTCGAACGCAAATAACGATACGTCTTTTCGAAAAACCAGGCAATATCGAACGAACGGAAATAATCGGGATTATTTTCCGAATGCGATGGATTTTTCCCTGAGTGCGTTGATCATCGCCTCAGGAATTTCCTCGCCACGTGACTCTATCAAGCGTTCGATCGGAATGATGGCTTCGGCAGGAATGATGCAATGCCGGGCCAACCGCCAGACGTCTCGATAGCTGGGCTTCTCATGCGCGGTCGCTGACCGGGCGTTATAGGTGCGCTGGGCGATGGTGGCGTCCTTCGACCAGTGCGGAATCAGCCCGAACGACCCCAGCAGCAGTTCACGAAATGGTACAGCGTCGCCGCCGACATCGGCGAATTCGTGTTTTCGGACCAAGGGACCGTAATAACCCGGCCATAGGATCGGCTTGAGCCCCAAGGGCAGACCTTCCACGCCGAAGTTGGAGCGGAGCCGGTTCGGGTCAGTTTGAGGGTCGTAGTGGGAACACATGCCGCCCAGAATACCAAACAAAAAACCTCTCGGGTTTGGACGCCGAGAGGTTCTTGGAGCCAGCCGGCTTACTTGGTGGCGGGCGTCGCGACGGGGGCTGCAGCTTCGGTTTTCGCAACCTTGTGACCGTGGTGATGCTTCTTGGCCGTGGCCGGTTTTTCGGCCGGCTTGGCAGCGTCGGTCTTGGCCTCGGCCTTCACCGGTTCAGCCGCCTTCGGTGCTTCAACCTTCTTTTCTGCGACGGCCGGGGCGACCACCTTGGCGCTCGGTGCAGCCGGCGCACTAGCGGCGCTGCCCTGGGCAAACGAAGCGGATGCGAAGCCAGCCACAACAGCCAGGGCGATAAGGGTCTTGGTCACTTGCATTTTGAATCTCCAGAGTAGTTCGTTCGTATTGGTCGGTCTTCGGTGCTGACAACCATTTGCAGCGCCTTGTGCCGAATAACGCGGCGGATGACGACCTGGATGTCAGGTGAAACGTAAGGCTGTGTATCAGCTCGTGACCCAGATGTATTCAGGGATTTCAGGGATTTCAGGGAGTCAGGCGCAATGAAATAGGCATACAGCGTTGCTCTTTTGAAACAACTGTACAAAAATACAGTCAATGTAACAAGGAGCGCCCACATGATCCGCATCGTCTGCCCCCACTGCCATGTTTCGCTATCGAGCGCTGAACTCGAACAGGCGACCGTTGATGACCAACTGAGCTTGCTCTGCCCTGAATGCAGTTCGGTGCTCGTGTCCGAATCTCGGCACGAGGGGGAATACCACACCCTGCAAGAGCACTACGCCGAATGCCCGGTTGCCCATGCCTGAGATTTCACAGTCAGTGACCGAGGGTTTGGGCATCTTCATTCCACTCCTCGGGGCGCCAAAACTTGCCTTGCCGCTGGGCGAGGTCCGGGGGTCTGCCGGGTTTCCGAGTCCTGCGGCGGATTACGAGGACCGGCGCCCCGATATCAATGAATACCTGGTGCGCAATCCCGTTTCGACCTTCTTCTTTTCGGTCGAAGGCGATTCGATGGAAGGGGCACAGATTTTTGATGACGACATCCTGGTGGTTGATAAAAGCGTCCGGCCACGGCATGGACACGTCGTCATTGCCTTCGTGGACGGGGAACCAATATGACATCGATGCGCTCTCTAACGGCGGGTGATGCCTAAACCCGAACTTACTTTGTCAAATTTCAACCACTAGGTCAGGAATGAAACTCGGGTTTTCAACTCCACGCCGTGAGATATATCCCCTAGGATTGCAGACGACACGACATTTCCCCAAATGGTAATCAAAGTTGTCGTGCGTATGCCCATGAATCCATATGTTGGCTTTCTCAACGAGGAGATCCAAGTGACTTGCGAATGCAGCGGAAAGTGGCTCTGCTTTAAATCGAGGGGCAACACTCAATCCTGAAGGCAAATGGTGGGTTACCACGACTGACTTCCCTGCAAAGGGGATTGCCAATTCAGCGGTTAGCCAGGAAACTGAATCCCGATGTAGCCGGGCCGCTTCAACAGCGAGGAATCGATTTTCCGGAGAGCAGCGAATGATGCGGTGATCGTTTAGCGCCTTTTCGGCGTTTTTCATGCAGAACACCATTGCATCATCACCAAACAGCTTGTAGTCGGTCCAGAGCGTAGCGCCAAGGAATCGAACAGGCTCACCTGTTGCCGGGTCATCAAGCTCAATTGACTCGTCGTCAAGCAACCAGATGGCAACACCCTGTGATCGTGCTTCTTCCGCTCTTTTCTTGATCTGCTGACGAATGCTGTGCAATTCGGCGTTATAGAACTCATGATTACCGATCACGTAGAGGATTGCTGTTTTGCTACCTTTCCAATTTTCGATTGCCCACTCAATACCTCTTGTGTGTAAGTCGATATCTCCTGCCAGTACGACCACATCCGCATCTACCTCGGGTGGATGGAAGCGATCAAATTCGTTGTGGAGGTCAGAGATAACATACAGTTTCATCGCATGATTTCCCATTTAGGGGTGATTGCAATACATTGCTTTCGGCAATCCTTATCTTGTAATTGGTCACGTAAAGGTTACCGGTCGCTCATCTGACCCAATGCCGACGGCCGCTAAGGCCGAGGACTTGTCAGTGGGCAGTCGTCTGGAGCGACTACTGCACTATTTTCCAGGCCTTTAGCACGCGACGAGCCGAAGGTCGGCATTGGGTTGAACCCAGGTATTCCTCCATGTTCGTGAGCGGATGCTACCGATTGCCGACAGCGCCGATGGTCTGTTGTAGCGGATACGTGGGGCAGCGGAGAGCAGAACCAGCCCGAACGGCAGTTCGGGGGTATTCCGGAACTTGATTTGGCAATTGGCACAGTATTGTCCGCATTTTCGGCAACAGGTCCGAATATGCATTGGCCACATAAACTTCGCTAACGAATATTAATGGTACACGGTTGGAAAGCGATCCTTAATTGGCTCTCTCATCCGGTCCGGTATTGGGATTAGGCACAAGTCTCTTACTTCAATGTAAAGCCCGACGCCTGGCGACGACAATTCTCAAAAAATCCGGCCTCGCCGATGCCGTCGGCTACACCTTGAACCATTGGCAGGCACAGATCCGCTATGCCTCGGATGGGCTCATCGAAATCGATAGCAACGCTAGCGAACGAGCTCTGCAGATTACGCCTGAGGATTTCCGATTGAAAAAACGTTTGAGCTGGCTTAGGCGGGGCAAAGTAGTCTGGGAATACCTCACTAATCATGTACGTCGCTTTGAGCCCCTGTAATTTATCGAGCGACTTCTCGATCGACTTGATTGACCTCAGGATACTACTGCGCGCGCTGAGCCTGAGGCTTGAGTCACGACCGATGTAGTTTTTACAAATGACCTCAGCCTTAGGGTTTGCCTCGGAAAAAGCAGTAGCGATTACTGAAAATTCATCGGCAAGCCTGAGTTCCGCTTGATACAGCCAGTCCTCTCGACCGGCGAACTCTGCAAGCTGCGTTAGTTCCACTGAAATGTCCATTTTTTCTGTCATTTGCATCCCATATATGGCATGTGAGATATATCTGAAAAGATTATCTCGACGTACGGTTTAGCATGGAGCTGACGCAGAGAATTCAATGACGACTCGCCATGTTAAATAGTCGATTTTGGACTATTCGAATCTGGACTGCAACCTCCCGGCATTCCCTTTTGGTGTGCCGATGGAAAAATCCATTCATTCTTCCGAATATGAGCGTTTCCTAGCTTTGCTACGAAAAACTCGGATGCAAAGCGGGTTGACCCAAGACGACATCGCAACGAAATTGAACGCCACACAGTCGTTTGTCAGTAAATGCGAGCGTGGAGAGCGGCGATTGGATATCGTTGAGCTTGGTGCATGGTGCTCTGCGCTCAACGTATCGCTCGCGTCATTTGTTGAGCGTTTTGAGAAGCAGTTAGAGGAATAGCATTGTCGTTAAAACGGCAATTGCTGTTTTAACGACAATGAACAGCAATGCTTGATTGACGCCATAGCGGCCCCTTTTTACAGAACCGTCGTCGCTGAAAGGGTGGCTATAGTGAATCCCTATCGATAGTTTACTCAGACTGCCATCGGTGCAGTGAGCGACGAATGGTGCTGATATCCCTCAAGGCGAAAGTCGCTCGGCTCAACTTTTTCCAGCCAATCCGGTTCGTATTTGCCTGTCACTGAATAGTCAGGAATGCGGTCCGACAAAAGCAACTTCGGTGCAGCAAACGGCTCGCGCTTCAGCTGTTCTTGAAGCATTTCCACGTGACTTTCGTAGATGTGCGCATCGCCGATGAAATAGGTAAACCAACGTGGAGTGTAGCCAGTCAGTCGGCCGACCAAGTGAAGCAGTGCGGCCCCTTCTGTTAGATTAAATGGTGTTCCCAGCCCAACGTCATTGCTGCGGATATAGAGGCACAGCGAGATTTCACGTTTCGCCGAGTTGACCAGGAATTGATACAGCAGATGACATGGAGGGAGCGCCATTTCCTCAAGCTGAGCCCAGTTCCAGCCGTGGAACAAGATTCGACGGCTACCTGGGTCATTCATTATGGTGTCTAGACATTGTCGAAGCTGGTCAATTGCCTTGTAGAGCAGCACGCTCGTTGTCTTGCCGTGCTCTCCTACATCCTCAACGACTCCAACTTCTTTGTAGCCTTTGGAAATTGCATCTGCAAGCTGCGCGGCTCCCTGTGGTTGGCTCTGGTCAAGCAGCTTGTACGCCGGCCACTGACGCCATTGAACACCGTACACGGGGCCTAGGTCGTCCATCTGGAGTCTATAGGGATTCGCCAGCCACTGGATATTTTCATTGGCATTCTGGTCCCAGACCTTGCAGCCTAGGCCACGAAAGTCGTTTGCGCTACGGTAGCCCCTCAGGAATCCAACCAATTCGCCCACGGCGGACTTGAAGGCCAGTTTCTTGGTAGTTACCGCCGGAAAACCTTCCTGGAGATCAAATTTCAACATTGCTCCGGGAACGCTCAGGGTGCGAATGCCCGTTCGGTTGCCTTGCCAGGAGCCGCTGTCAAAAATTTCCTGAACGAGATCTAGATACTGTTTCATATTCTTTCCTTAAGTACCAAAATTGGTACTGGGTATAGCTCGGCGCTGTGGCAAACGTAACCAAGTGCTGAAAGGCAGCTATTTTGGCTGTTTAGAGGAGATTTGGACAATATTTGTGGCTGAAGCTCGTCTGAGGGGGGCTATTTCTTGCTCTGTGGCAGCTAATCTCGCTTGAAGTACACGAGTTAGATCCTGTGCTTGAGCAAGTTGCTGGGTGGCATCGTCGAACCGCGTTTTCCAGAGAAGCACTTCCTCTCTGCTGTCATATAGTTGTTGCTTGTAGCGCTCAATACGAGACTCTTCCTTTGCGATCGCAGCCGTTTCATCGATGGCTAGCTTTACAGGCGTCTTGCGTGCATCTTTAATTTTTCGAAGTTGGTCTAATGGCCACTTCCGATTGTTCAATGTCCCTCGACTGCAATTGGCTAGCTTGGCCAACACATCCTGGCTGGCTTTTAGTTTTGGATCACTTTCGATACGTGCCAAGGCATCCTGAATCCGCCGGGTTACTTCGACGAATTCCTGTTCGTTCTTTTCCTGGAGTGCTGCTGGTATGCCGGAGGTACTCATGATCGCTCCATTTCAGCCAACTGGCCGAGGTCTGCTAAAACTTGCTCGGCAGCGTGCATTGAAGCCAGTAAAGGTTCTGTGGCGTGAGCCATGCGTGGATCGGCTGCCAGTGTCCGGTTCTGGTCAAGAATTTTTCGCCAAACAGGGGCGTGAGTCCGAGTAATCACAGCTTGTTTGCAAGCACCTGGATTACACTGAAGTGAGCCTATACACGGCGGGGTTTCTTTTTTCCCATCTTTTAGAAGCGTATCCCGTCTGCCGCCGCAGTATCCGATGCCGACGCTGGCAAACGGCAAGCCTTGCTTTGCCAAATTCTCAATGACTTCGTCTACAGTCCAGCCTTGGGCAGCCATGCCCTCGAAGTAAGCCTTACGACGCACAATGAAAGCTTCCGCTCCTCCTCCTGCGACTGGACGGTCAGGGCTGTATAACTCTTTAGCAGCTTCAAGGTATGCAGAGTCCGAGTGAAGGGCTCGTTGCGTTGCCAGATCACCAACATTTCCGTACATCATAGTTACGTCAGGGGGTAAGGCGTGCAAGGCGGTATGCAGGTGCTTCAATTGATGCGCAATGAATAGAAGCCCCACGTCGGCGCGAGCAAGTTGATGCGCCAATGTATGCCGAAGCTGATGGGCGTTAATGCTCCAGTCGGCCCACCTCCCGGAGGTGTCTATCTCATGCAAATAATTTGTGATAGCAGCAGTGAACCCATTAAGCGAAAGTGCCCGTGGGGTTGCTCCGAGAGGGACAGTTTCAGACCCGGAAAGCAAAAATGGGTTGAAAGTCGCTTGAGCAATATATTGGAGACACGTAACGGCATCCCGCATTATTGGTATGGCAGGCCATAAATCGGCACCTTCTTGGGCATCCAATGCCTCATGTTTGACATGGGTTCCCGTTAGGACGTGTACCCCATGAATGGTTTGAATGCACTGGTTCGTAAACGTGGTTAAGTCGCTGTAACGGGCGCCTGTGTAAAGCCCAATAACGGTGAAAGCGGCACGTTGCACTCGATAAAGCCAACTGAATACTTCCTTGCGCCCAACGCCGTAAATGCACTTGAATTTTTCGGCTTGCGGGGAGGGCCCTGTCCGTTTCTTACCCGACTTGGCTGCAAAATTTCTATCGTCTTGCCGTAGCGCGATGTAGTCAGCAATTAGCGCGGAACCGACGGTTAAAGTACAGTCAAATGTCGGCTTTTGTGGTGTCCCTGCTTTGTCGTGCGATTCCTCCCCAATGAAGTGCAGAAAGCCAAGCACATCCGAGCAAGCGGTATTAGACAATAACCTGAAAAGTTCATTGGGCATGACTCGCTGGTAGTCGGTTCGCTTCTTCGGTGTTTTGAATGGGAGCGTTTTGATGTCCTGGGTGTTCCATTGCAGCGTCCGTTGCTGGAAAGCTGCTGCCATGATGGGGCTGGCTAGTAGCTTGAGACCTTTTTTGAGATGCCCCCCATCAACTCTCGGTGAGTTAGCCAAAATCTCCCTTATGGCGCGCAGCGGTACATCGGTTAGCGACTGAATGGGATTCAGGTGAGGAGTACTACCCCAGCTATCCAATTGGTAATGCTGTAAAACATCCGAAAATAGAAGAACAAGTGCCCGGATTGTGACAACGAGTGTCTGTGGCTTTACAGATTGAACACCGCGAAGGCCAAATGCAGAGGGAAGCTTTAGGTAGAGGTAACCCAATACCTTGAGTTCATTAGCCATCATTTCAGTTATGACGGCGCCACGATGGTCGTCAAATTGATCTTCTGAGGCATCAGAGCAATACATGGCCCAGTTGATACGCAGCCGGGCCGCTGGAACGGACGAGAGACGTGCCACATTCGCGTTCGTGAAATCCCACTCTTCATCACCAAAGCAGGACTTGGCTGACACTCTGGTGTCACCATTTACAAAAGGACGTCCCGCCAGGACATCTTCAAGTAGCAATGATGCAAACGCGTTCATTGGCAAGCTCCACGATATAGCAACGGGTCAACCACGACATCAAGTGTGGTTGCCATGTCGAATGCCCATTCAATTTCGTCAGAGGTGAACTGGCTTACATCGGGGTTAAGCAGGTTATCGAGCACGGACAATGTTTGGTTATACAGGTGGGCATGTGGAAGGTTCTGCACGTTGTTTGCCTGTGTCGCCATAATCTGGGCTCGGTATGTAGCCAGAACAGGTAGATGCTCCTTCAGCACAACAACATTGCGGCAGAATAGGCACATGTTGAATCGTGTGCAGGCCTGTCCTGGAACGTAATCGACGGCACGTTTCACCCGGTCGGGAGGGTCGAAGACATTTTTGCAGTCAGCGATGAGACCTTTGAATAGAGAAATGGGTTGGGGTGTGGCCGCAATAGGTTCCAGCGGTGAGAGTACTTCTGCCTGGTTGGCCCGAATTTGAACCAAGGCTTCTGAGACGATTTTCCTGGCCGGTTCATCAAGCCGATTGGCCGCTATGTAGCGAACTGTCTGGGTAATGGATTTGTGCCGAGCAACCTGCTGGATTTCAAAGAAATCTCGGCCTTCCAATGCCATTTGAGTGAGTTTTGTTGAGCGAAAGCGCACCATGTTGAAGTTTAATGGTTCGCCAAGGTCATTGCGGAGGTCGTATTTTTCAACCATTCGCTTGCACCAGGCAGACGTTCTTTTGTTCGCCAGCGGCACTGTTTGATTGTATGTATTAGGTCCTTTGGATCCTTGGATAAACAGGAGGCGCCGTAATGGGTCGCTTTCTGGAAGCGACTGTCGAATTTTTGAAGTTAGTTTTAGTATTGTCGTAACTGCACGCTTAACCTGAAGCGTCTGCTTTCGTTTTAGACCACGCTCTTCTCTTTTCTCTAATAAAGGAAGATGTAATTCCTTCTCGCCATTTGAGCGCTCTTTTTCGAATAGCAAATACGGCATGCCCGTGAGTGGATGTTCGTCTTGCAAACAGTCGATTTGTAATCTCAGGATTGATGAAGGGTTGAGCCCGGTGAGATATAAAAGATCAATAGCTAGTGGCATTACAAGATATTCATCTGCAATAGCAGAAACTCCCCAGGTGCGATATAAATTATGTAGTCCCCCGTGATAAACATGGGCGGCATGAAGGAATCTTCCATGTTCTTTCTTGGCTGCGCCAAATCCAAGGATTGGCTCGCAATCAAGTACGTTCTCAAAATACCATCGCATATTTTCAGCAACGCCAAAGCCATAGCCATTTTTCCTGCCACGCTTAAATTCAAAGCGCGGGTCTCTGCCTTCGTCAGGCGACTGTTTCGTGTATCCGCCAGCAACTGTATAAGAGAACCTGAGTTCTTCTGCCACAGCACTGAGAATTTGGCTGAGTTCCTTGTCCGAATAGCAGGCATGCGCATCGGTTTCACTAGCTGTGCTGCCCCATCCTGTCTCTTGTATGACTTTGGTATTCAAAAGGCCATAAGCGGCGGCCTCCTTCATTACCTGCCTGACTGCACTAAAATGGCCAGTAAGGGTGTAGGAGCTTAAGCATATTTTTTTGGCGTTAATGCACGCCTGAAGCGTCTCTTTGAACCGCAAAAGTGCAAACTCGTCCCATTTGTCAGCCAAGAGATAAGGCCTTAGTCCCTCGGTAGCCTTAATGTGCTGGATGAAAAATGTTTTTGCGGATTGATAATTATCCTTTGAGCTGTCATTCGACATGCGGTCTTTCCGCTTATCGAAAATCCATTCAAGCTGGGCAAACGGAAATTGCGCTGTAGCCTCAGGAGGCTTTCCATATTTGCGCAGGTCAAGTTGGACAGTATTTTTAAGTTCAGACATTGCGAATCCCAATTTTTCGTACTTTGGGTTGTTTCTTTTCCGGAAGGTAAGTTACGTCCAGGATTGTTTGAGCTTCCTCAAATCGAAAGCGAATATCACTGGGGCCACCATCTTCCGTCATGCGCTGTAGGACAGGAGCAGGAATGTGAGTGTAAATTTCGGTGGTCGATAATTGGTTATGTCCCAAGGCGCGTTGGAGCACAACCAGATTGTCAAGCAAGCTTTTGCCATGTTCTGACTTCATGACTGAGTAAGCCGTCCCATGGCGCAGTCGGTGGGGGGAGGCTGCACTGAGCCGAGTGCGGGCGAGTGCGTCAGCAATAAATTTCTGAATGGCCTCAGCGGTTATCAGTTCACCGTAGGTGTTTAAGAAGGCAGGCTTGTCTCCTTCCGGCCAGTCGTGATTGGTGAAGTATGTTCGGGTCTTGAAATAGCGATTGAGTCGGGCTAGCACGGCCCTCGATATGATGGTGTAGCGCTCCTTGATTTCGCCGCCGCGCCCCTTGCTCCCGCGGACGAATAGCGGAAAATACATCTGGGTTGATGGGTACTGTTCTAACAAGGGGAGATCTTTTTTCAGTACACGAGGTACTTCAGAGACTCGAAGGCCCGTGTCGAAGATGAAGTGAGAAATGAGTCGATGGAGCTCCCAGTGCATGCCAAGTAATAGAGTAACGACATCATCTACCGTAAGGTAGCGAGGCATTCGCTTGCTGGGCTTGGAGGTTCGGTAGGCTAAATTTTCATAGATGGGGTTGGCTTTGACTCTGTTTGCTTCTTCTGTGGTCAGCCAATCCGTAAACATTTTTAGTACTACTTCATAACCTCGAACGGTTGATTTGCCTAGGCCTCGGGCTATGCAAGAACGATAAAATTCATCCAGAACGGGAAGCCCGATGGCTAGTATTGCGTCATCTACGCGGACTTGCCCGAAGACATTGTGTCCTTCCAGAAAGGAACAGAAATCGCGGATACGTCCTGCGTACAACTCGAGAGTACCGTTCGCCATCTGCCGGGGGGAACGCTCGAGGGACTGGATGAAGTTGGTGGGCAGAACGGCTACCCGCTCTGATGTGTCGAGTAGTAGGAGTTTTGGTGGCTTGCTTGTGCGGGAGCGATGGATGTCCATTAGCTATCGTTTGTTGTATGCATATGTACATTATTGTAGTTCTAAAATAAACATGGATGTATAAAAAAACAGACGGAAGGCTTCTGAACTGTACAGAATTTTCATGGTTGTTTAAAAGAAAGATGTCGGCGCTGCGCTGGTAGAGCTGGCAGGACAGCTTGCCGTTCGCCACGTAGAACTGGAACAGGCAATGACAGGGCGGCAGCGCCATGCTGTCCACGTCGCCCGGGTTCCAGGCGGAAACGATGTGGCGCCGTGAGTCCGGGTTGTTCTTGAGGCTGTTGACCAATTGCGTGATCTGGTCGATCAGGCGGCCATCCGGGGTTTCCCAGCGGCGCCACTGCTTGCCGTAGACCGGCCCGAGGTCGCCGTTTTCGTCGGCCCACTCGTCCCAGATGCGGACGCCGTTCGCCTTGAGGTAGGCGATGTTGGTATCGCCCTGCAGGAACCACAGCAACTCGTGCACGATCGACTTCAGGTGCAGCTTCTTGGTCGTCATCATCGGGAAGCCCTTGGCCAGATCGAAACGCATCTGCCAGCCAAAGACCGAGCGCGTGCCGGTGCCGGTGCGGTCGGATTTATCGTGCCCGTTGTCGAGAACGTGGCGCATCAGGTCGAGGTAGGCTTGCATCGAGTCGTCTGTCCGGCGATCAGTGAACGAACTATTTTACATCGCAGTCCGGATCATCGCTCGGCTGCAAAACTGAAATTATCCACTAGGAATATTTCAATCCGGTGGAAATTACTCACGGTAGAAGATCAGCTCTCCGTTTACACTGTAAAAAAACAGGTGTGTAAGGAGGAGCAGTGCTCAATAAAGTAGCCAGTCTGGGCGGTTTGTTTGCCCAGAAATCAGACCATCCGCTGGCCAGTCCGCGCGAGTTGCGCCGGGTGCTCGGCGAATTGCCCAAGGACAATGCCTTCAAGGCGCTCGACGAAATTTCCGGCTGGCTGGAGTCGCTGGAACGCGTGGAAAATTTCCCGATGGGCACCTTGTACGAGGTGCTTGAACAGTTTGAGGAAGTTGCGCAGCCGCATTTGAAGCGTCTTTCACGTGAGTATTTCGGGGCTGCCCGCCTGTCGAAATCCGAAGAAAACCGCCTGTGGTCAATCAACTACGATTTCTGGCGACGGCTCGGTGCCGCCTACGAACGTTGCCTGCTGTCGGTTGGTGAGAAAAGCCGGCCCGGTGAGTTGCCGAAAACTGTTTTGCCCACCTTGTCGGTTCGTCTCATTGTTGCTTTCGGACGGGCGCTTAAATGGGAGCAGTTCCATTACGGGCCCTCGCAGGACCGTCGCTGGCAGAGCCTCGGGCGGGCCCTGCTGGCGGCCGAGGAGGCGGGCGTGGCAGGCAAGGCTGTAGCCCTGCCGGGGCGCAGCGGCATGACTTCGGCGCTGCAGGAATTCGAGAAAGTCATGATCTTCCAGGCTGCCTCGCTGGATAGCCTGCTGCCAGTTGGCATCGAGCTTGCCGAGCACGTGATCGCCCATTTTTTGCCCGGCTTCGCGTTTACCGTCATGGCCGAGGTCGACAGTGTCTATTGGGTTGATCTCAAGCAGGCCCAGCCGCCGCTGCGCCTGGCGCGCATGCCGGCACGGGCCGAGCCGACACAACGTTTCCTGAAACCCGGTACGGCCCATGCGGCGATGCAGGCGGTGCTCGAGACGCTGGAGCGTGGGGGCGACATGCCGCCCGAGATCAACCTCGGCGGCCAGTATCCGGTCAAACTGCTGGTCACGGTCTTCCGCCATTTGGCCAACTACCTGTCGCCGATCCCGCCGCAGCGCCTGCACGATCGCCATCGCGTCACGCACCGGATGGCGGTGCTCAATGGACTGGTCAATGCCTTCGTCGTTTTTTCAGACGAGTTCGGGGGGCGGCCGGCCGGCTTGCCGATGGAAAGCTGGGTCGCCGAGAACGTCAGCCGCGGTGGCTTCGGGGCGCTGCTCGGCAATGCCCAGGTCGATTGGCTCAAGGTGGGCGCCCTCCTAGCCATGCAGCCGGAAGGCGGAGAAAACTGGCTGCTCGGCGTGATTCGCCGCTATCACCGCTTCTCGGAAAAAGAGGGCAGAGTCGGCATTCAGGCGCTGGCAACCAAGGCTGCTGCCATCGAGTTTCGCATCCGCAAGGCATCGAGCTATGCGTCTGCCGCTGGAACGCCGGGGCTCATGCTTCTGGACGGCAACGAACCCGACGAATTCCGGGTCATCGTGCCGCACCTGACCTTTGATCCGCGTGAAAGCCTGGAGTATGCAAAGGACGGCCAGCGTTTCCTGCTGACGCCGATTTCGCTGATCGAGGCGACGGATGATTACGAGTTGGCGCGTTACCGCCGCAGTACGCTTGGCTGATTACGGCTGTTTGGCCCGAATCGCCGATTTTGGCCGGAAAGCCTTGATTACCGCCTCATTCGTTTCGACATAAGGGCCACCGATCAGGTCGATGCAGTAAGGGACGGCGGCGAAGATGCCGACGTGGGCGACCGTGCCGTCGGCGTTGCGAACGCCCTCCAGGGTTTCCTTGATCGATTTCGGCTGGCCGGGCAGGTTGATGATCAGCGCCTGTTTGCGGATAACGGCGACTTGTCGCGAGAGGATGGCGGTCGGCACGAAATTGAGGCTGATGCGGCGCATTTCCTCGCCGAAGCCGGGCATTTCCTTGTCGGCGACGGCCAGCGTGGCTTCCGGCGTGACGTCGCGCAAGGCGGGGCCGGTGCCGCCGGTGGTCAGGATCAGATGGCAATTGCTACGGTCAACCAGCGAAATCAGCGTATTTTCAATTGTCTCGCGGTCATCGGCGATCAAGCGCGTTTCGACGCGCCACGGCGTGGTCAGGGCGGATGACAGCCATTCCTGCAGGGCCGGAATGCCCTTGTCCTCGTAAACGCCGCTCGATGCGCGGTCGCTGATCGAAACGAGACCGACGATCAATTCTTCACTCATCGCCGGTTTCCTCGTCGGCGTCCGGGGTGCCTTGTTTATCCAGCTCCTGCAGGATCTGGAAAATGGCCCGGAAGTTTTTCGGCGGCTTGTTGTTTTCCTGCTCTTTCAGCGCATTGCGCCGGAGCTGGCGCATGTGCTGGAGATCGAGGTCGGGCCAGATGGCGGCGATTTCGGCGAGAAAGCTTTCGTCTTCGAGCAACCGTGTGCGGAAACGCTCAAGCCGATGCAGGCGGGCCGTTTCGGCTGACGATTCACCGCGCAGCATGGCCAGGCCGGCGCGGATCGGCTCGTCGTCGACGCCGCGCATGAGTTTGCCGAGATAGGCCACCTGGCGGCGATGGGCGCCGTGGGCGGTGATCTTCTGGCATTCGCGGACCGCTTCGAAAATATTTTCCGGCAGCTTGATCTTCTTCAACTGGCCGACCGAAAGCTCCACCAGTTCGGCACCTAGGTCGCGCAATTCGTGCATCGCCTCCTTCTTCTTGGTCTTGGAAGGGCGGCCGGTGTCTTCGGTGAAATCTTCTTCATGCATGGGGTGCGTCCGGTGCTGGCAATAACGCGCATTTTCCTATTCCCACGCCACCCTGCAACAGCTCTCCGAGGATGTCCTCAAACACGCCAAGGCCAAGGGCGCGACAGCCTGTGAGGTCGATGTCTCGGAAGGCTTCGGGCAGTCCGTGACGGTCCGTTGCGACGAGGTCGAGACCATCGAGTTCAACCGCGACAAGGGCATCGGCATCACGATTTACTCCGGTCAGCGCAAGGGTTACGCCAGCACCTCGGACTTCTCGGCGCAGGCGCTGCGCGAAACGGTCGAGGCGGCGCTCGATATCGCCCGCTTCACGGCCGAAGACGACTGTGCCGGGCTGGCCGATGCGGCGCTCATGGCCAAGGACGTGCCCGATCTCGATTTGTACCATCCCTGGGCGTTGACCGTGGAAGATGCCATCGAGACGGCGCGCCGGTGCGAACAGGCGGCCTTCGAGGCCAGCCCGCTGGTCAGCAACTCGGAAGGCGCTTCGATCTCGACGCAGCAGGCTCATTTCGTCTCGGCCAACAGTCTCGGTTTCATGGGCGGCTATCCGACTTCCCGCCATTACATTTCGTGTTCGGTCATCGCCGGCGAGCAGGAGGCCATGCAGCGTGACGACTGGTACACGACGCATCGCGACGCCGCGCACCTCGACGACGCGGCCAAGGTCGGTCGAACCGCCGCCGAACGCGCCATCGCCCGGCTCGGCGGACGCAAGGTCAAGACCGGCGAGTTCCCGATCATCCTCGAAGCGCCGCTGGCCGGCGGCCTGCTCGGTAGCCTCGTGCATGCGGCGAGCGGCGGGGCGCTCTACCGCAAGTCCTCCTTCCTGCTCGACCACCTCGGCAAGAAAATCATGCCCGACTTCGTGCAGATCGTGGAACGCCCGCATATCCGCTGCGGCCTGGGCAGCGCTTCCTTCGACAGTGACGGGGTGGCGACCCGGGATCGCGATGTCGTGGCCAACGGCATCCTGCAGGGGTATTTCCTGAGCACCTACACAGCGCGCAAGCTCGGCATGCAGACGACGGCCAATGCCGGAGGCAGTCACAACCTGATCATCGAACCGGGCGAACTTGGTCTGGAAGGCCTGATGGCCAGGATGGGGCGTGGCCTGCTCGTCACCGAACTGCTCGGCCATGGCATCAACTATGTGACCGGTGACTATTCGCGCGGTGCCGCCGGCTTCTGGATCGAGGATGGCAAGATCGCCTATCCGGTCGAGGAAATCACCATCGCCGGCAATCTCAAGGCCATGCTGGCCGGCATCGTCGCCGTCGGCAACGATGTGCAGATTCGCGGCAGCAAGATCACCGGCTCCATCCTGCTCGACCGCATGACGGTCGCCGGCGAATAGCCTCAGGCGAGCAGCAGGTCGCCGAGTCTGGCCGGCCGATTGGTCGAAGCAGCCTCGGCCTGGGCAAGGAACAGCTCGGCCGCGGCGAGGGCATCGGACAGGGCGTGGTGCATCGGATAGCGGGGCAGGTGGTGGCGGGCGCGTAAGGCGCCCAGGCGCAGGCTGCCGGGCGCTGACTGAGCGGCCTGGCGGCGGGCCAGATCAAGCGTATCGATTACCGGGGGCAGAAAGCGGCCGCCGTAACAGGCTCGGCAGGCCGTATCGATG
This sequence comes from Betaproteobacteria bacterium HGW-Betaproteobacteria-6, assembly GCA_002842145.1. Classification (GTDB taxonomy): domain Bacteria; phylum Pseudomonadota; class Gammaproteobacteria; order Burkholderiales; family Rhodocyclaceae; genus Azonexus. The sequence continues at coordinate 48,437 of PHCF01000010.1, forward strand.
AAGCGCACTTCGGTCGGCGTGTAGTGGGCGATCAATACCCGCCCCTTCAGATCCGCCAGGAACTCTTTCAGCACACGACGTAGCGGCTCGCCCTCGGCTGCCCGGTCATCGGTGATGCGATGGATGGTGACGCTCGCTTCGTTGAGGGCACGCCGTGGTTGGACGAGGCGGTGGCGCGCGGTCGCCAGGCGGATTTCGGGGCCGTCGAGGCAAACCCAGCCAAAACTCAGAATGTCGTCGCGTGCCGGGTCGCCGCCTGTCGTTTCGAGATCAAGAGCCAGGTAGCCAGTCGACCGCCAGTCGCCCTCTCTTTCCGGCAGCGGCGTGTCGAGGTAGCTGACGAGCGGCTCGGCAGCCGCTGACTGGCGCAGGCTCGCCGCCAGCCAGCGGCGCTGGCTGGCGGGGCTGAAAAAGCGCTGAAGAAAAAGAGGCGGCGTCATGGGATCAGCGCGTGCGGAAAGGCCAGGCGCAGGGCATTTTGCTGGGTGGCAATGGCGGCGAAGATGTCGCGCAGGTTGTGTCGCTCACCGGCGCTCAGTTGCGCCGGATTGGCGAAATTGTCCGGTACCAGGCCTTGTTCGAGCTGTTCCTGCTGGTGGCGGGCACGCAGGGCGAGCAGGCATTCGAAGGCGGAGGCCAGGGTTTCCGCTCCATCCTGGCTGAGCAGTCGGCTGCCGGCAACGGCGTGCAGGCGGGCCTGTGTGCCGGTTTCCGGGCAACCGGCGGCAAGGGCGTGGATGCGGGCGAGATCGACAATGGGCAGGATGCCGTGGCGTTTGAGGTCGAGCTGGCCAGCGTGCTCGCCTTCGTTGATGACGACCAGTTGCCGGAAGAAACCGAGGGGTGGCGCGTTCGAGCAGCTGTTGCCGACCAGATGGGCAAACAGGGTTTCGTGATGCGGCGCCTGTCTGCTGATCTGTTCGCGCAGCGGCCGGCCCAGACTGTCGTCGCCGTGGATGACGCGGAAATCGAAAAGATTGGTCGCCAGCCGGGCTTTCTGGGGATCGGTCTGCATGATCCAGTCGGCAAAGGTGTCGCGCCAGCCGCTCGCGGTTTTTCTCCACTCGCCGTTGCTGGCCATCATGGCGCCGGGGCAAAGCATGAAGCCGCAGGCGGCCAGGCCGGCGCAGACCTCGTTGGCCAGTTCGGCAAAGTAAGCGTCATGGCGGGAAGGGTCGAAGCTGTCGGCAAGGATCAGGGCGTTGTCCTGGTCTGAGTGCATGGTGAGTTCCTGGCGGCCCTGCGAGCCGTAGGCGATCCAGGCGTAAGGGACGGGCGGCGGCCCATGGCGTGCTTCGGCGAGCGCCAGAAGGCGGGCAGCCAGCGCATCGCCGATGCTGGAGACTACGCGGCCGAGGATGCCGGCGTTGTCGCCGCGCCGGGCCAGGTTGAGCCATAGTTCAGGGAGTTCGCTGGCCAGTACGGCCAGCTGGCCGAGGTCGGCGGCGCGCCGGATGCGGTCGGCCAGATGCACGCTGCTGACGCCCTGGGCGCGGAGCAGGTCGGTGCTGCTGATCAGCCCGAGCAGGCGGCCATGGTGGGTTACGGGCAGGTGGTGAATGCCGCGCCCGGTCATCGTCAGCAGCGCCTCGAAACCGGGCGCCTCGGGCGGCAGGGTGAGCGGGTCGGGGGTCATGACCAGCGATAGTGGCGTGCTGTCGGGCAGGCCGGCGGCGAGGCAGCGGCTGCGCAGGTCGCGGTCGGTGACAATGCCGCAGAGTTGCTCGCCGTCGACGATGAGCAAGGCGGATACCCGCTCGCGGGTCATCTGCTCGGCAGCGGTGCGGACGGTGGTGTCCGGCCGGGCGCAAACGGGCGGCCGACCGACCAGGCTGGCCAGCGGCAGGCTGCCGGTGTCGCGCTCCGGCGCCTGGCGGGCGTTGAGGCGACTGTGGCGCAGGCGCTGGCCGAGGTCTTCGATGGCCCGGCGATGGGATTCGGGATACTCGGCCCAGAGCGTTTCAAGTTCAGTTTTCGGCAGCCCATAAATCAGTGTGTCTTCGCTGGCGTGGCCCTGCCAGCTGCGTTCCGGCGAGTCGGCCAGGCAGGCTGCATCGTGGTGGTCGCCTTCGCCCATGCGCCGGGCCAGTTGACCGTCGGCCTGGCGCAGTTCGACGGCGCCCTGGCGGATCAGCCACAGGGCTGGTTGGCCGGGTGGCGGGAAGGGAGCGCCGCGGCGCAGGTAGCGAATGACCAGCCGGCGGGCAAACTTGTCCAGACCGGCCGGGTCGAGGCCATCGAAGGGCGGGTATTCGGCCACGAAATCGCGAATTTCGGCCAGTTCGTCGTGCATCTCTATTCCTCGTCGTCGTGCATCGCGCGATGCAGTTTGCCACGGTTAACGGTGAGAATTAGGGTTTTCCGCAACTCGTAATCGGTCTTGCTTTGTTAAACAATGCGTTCCACCGTCAGGTCTGACGCATTTAAATCAATCCAGAGGAGACAAGATGCAACGTCGTGATTTTCTGAAAAAAGCTTCCATGGGCGCCGCCGCTGGTGCCGCCGCTACCCTCGCTGCGCCGGCGATTGCTGCCGATCTGCCGAGCATCAAGTGGCGCCTGACTTCCAGCTTCCCGAAGAGCCTGGATACCATTTACGGTGGTGCCGAACAGCTGGCCAACCGCCTGCGTGAACTGACCGGCGGTAAATTCGACATTCGCGTCTTCGCCGGTGGCGAAATCGTTCCCGGCCTGCAGGCGCTGGATGCCGTGCAGCAGGGTACTGTCGAGTGCTGCCACACGGCTTCCTACTACTACGTCGGCAAGGATCGCACCTTCGCTTTTGGCACCACCATCCCGTTCGGTATGAACGCCCGTCAGACTAACGCCTGGATGTATCAGGGCGGCGGCCAGCAGTTGCTTGACGAGTTTTACGCCGGTTATAACTGCGTTTCCTTCCCGGGCGGCAACAGCGGTTGCCAGATGGGTGGCTGGTGGCGCAAGGAAGTGAAGACTGTTGCCGATCTCAAGGGCATCAAGATGCGGATCGGCGGCCTTGGTGGCGCCGTGCTGACGCCGCTCGGCGTCGTGCCGCAGCAGATTGCCGCCGGCGACATCTATCCGGCGCTGGAGAAAGGCACGATCGATGCTGCCGAGTGGATCGGTCCTTATGACGACGAGAAGCTGGGTTTCTTCAAGGTTGCCAAGCATTACTACGGTCCGGGCTGGTGGGAGCCGAGCACCTGCCTCGAGTTCTTCGTCAACAAAAAGGAATGGGACAAGCTGCCCAAGGAATACAAGGCCGCCTTCGCTTGTGCCGCCGCCGAAGCCAACGTGACGATGACCGCCGAATACGATCACAAGAATCCGATCGCGCTGGCCAAGTTGCTGCAAAACGGCGTCAAGCTGCACAGCTTCTCCAAGGAAATCATGGAGGCTGCCCACAAGTCGGCGCAGCAGGTTTATGCCGACGAATCGGCCAAGAATCCGGCGTTCAAGAAAATCTATGACTCGTACAGCAAGTACGCCAAGAGTCAGCGCGCCTGGTTTGCCGTTGCCGAAATGCCGATGGACCAGTTCGCACAATCACATCGCTGATCGCATCTGGCCATTGAAAAAAAGGAGCTGCGGCTCCTTTTTTTTGGTTGTGCTTGTTCACCAGCGATTGCTTGCTCGGTTCTTATTAGGGTTTTCCACTACTCGCAAAAATTGTGCTCTTGGTGAAGAATGGGCCGATCGTCATAAATGGCGATCCCCATCCTTAAAGGAGACAATATGCAACGTCGTGATTTTCTGAAAAAGGCTTCCGTTGGTGCTGTTGCCGGCGCGGCTGCTACCGTTGCCGCACCCGCTATCGCCCAGTCATTGCCCAATATCAAGTGGCGCCTGACTTCCAGTTTTCCGAAGAGCCTGGACACCATTTACGGTGGCGCACCGTCGAGTGCTGCCATACCTGTTCGTATTACTACGTCGGCAAGGACAAGACCTTCGGTTTCGGCACCTCGATTCCGTTCGGCATGACGGCCCGCCAGATGAATGCCTGGATCTACTACGGTGGCGGCCAGAAGCTGCTTGACGACTTCTACAGCGACTACAACGTCCTGTCTTTTGCCGGCGGCAATACTGGCACCCAGATGGGCGGCTGGTGGCGCAAGGAAGTGAAGACCGTGGCCGACCTCAAGGGGGTCAAGATGCGCATCGCCGGTCTCGGCGGTACCGTCTTTTCGGCTCTTGGCGTGGTACCGCAGCAGGTTGCCGGCGGCGACATCTACCCGGCGCTGGAAAAGGGCACGATCGATGCGGCCGAGTGGGTTGGCCCTTACGATGACGAAAAACTCGGCTTCTACAAGGTCGCCAAGAACTACTACTATCCGGGCTGGTGGGAGCCGGGTCCGGTCATTCACTTCTTCGTGAACAAGGCCGAATGGGCCAAGCTGCCGAAGGAATATCAGGAAGCTTTCCGGGCGGCTGCCTTTGAAGCCAATGTGACGATGATGGCCGAGTACGACCACAAGAACCCGGCAGCCCTGGCCAAGCTCATGCAGTCAGGCGTCAAGGTTCGGGAGTTTTCGTCGGAAATTCTCAAGGCAACCAGCAAGGCGGCGGCCGAGTTGTATGCCGACGAGTCGAGCAAGAATCCGGCATTCAAGAAAATCTTCACCGAGTACGACAAATACCGTCGCACGCAATCGGCCTGGTTCAGCTTGGCCGAACGGCGAATGGACGGGTTCCTGCAGACTGGCAAGTAGGGACGAATTCGGTCCCAGGAAAAACCCGCGATTGCCGCGGGTTTTTTTACGTCCGATGATTTCAAATTTGGCCGCTTTTTACGGTTGACCGTAGGAGTTTGCTATTCGAGCAGGCTGCGCAGCATCCAGGCATTCTTTTCATGAATCTGCATGCGCTGGGTGAGCAGGTCGGCGGTCGGCTCGTCGCCGGCCTTGTCGACGATGGCGAAAATGCCGCGGGCGGTCTTGGTGACAGCTTCCTGGCCGGCGACCAGTTGCTTGATCATGTCCTCGGCCGAGACCTTGCCTTCGCTTTCCTTGATCACCGTGAGCTTGGCGAATTCGCTGTAGGTGCCGGGGGCGGCGACGCCCAGGGCGCGGATGCGTTCGGCGATGAGGTCGAGCGCATTCCACAGCTCGGTGTACTGGTCCATGAACATCACGTGCAGCGTGTTGAACATCGGGCCGGTGACGTTCCAGTGGAAGTTGTGGGTCTTCAGGTAGAGAGTGAACGAGTCGGCCAGCAAATGCGACAGGCCATCGGCGATTTTTTCGCGATCCTTCTTGGTGATTCCGATATCCATGGTGTTCTCCCTTTGTCGATCAGGTGGGCGGCGACCAGCTGACTTACTGGTCAGGCAACGGTTGAATGATGCGCGTCTTGCCGGCGCGTCGCCAATTCATTTTGGCTATTCTCACCATAGCCGCCCCCCATTTCCACGGTCAACCGGAAATATCGCCTATTTTTCAACAAAGGCGCGTTCGATGACGTAGTCGCCGAGCTTGCCGGTGTGATGGTTGCCGACCTCGAAGCCACGCGCGTCGAGCATGGCCGACGTATCTTCGAGCATGGCCGGGCTGCCGCAGATCATGGCGCGGTCGGTGGCCGGGTCGAGTGGCGGCTGGTTGATGTCGGCGAAGAGCTTGCCGGACTCGATGAGGTCGGTCAGTCGCCCTTCGTTGCGGAAAGGCTCGCGCGTCACCGTCGGGTAGTAAATGAGCTTTTCCTTGACCCAGTCGGCGAAGTATTCGTGCTCTTTCAGATCCTGCTCGATGTAGTCGTGATAGGCCAGTTCGTTGGTCCACCGAACGCCGTGGATGAGGACCACCTTCTCGAAGCGCTCGTAGGTTTCCGGGTCGTGGATCAGGCTCATGAACGGTGCCAGCCCGGTGCCCGTGGCAAACATGAACAGGCGCTTGCCGGGCCTGAGATCGCGCAAGACCAGTGTGCCGGTCGGCTTCTTGCTGACCAGAATCGGATCGCCGGGCTGGAGGTGCTGCAGGCGGGAAGTCAGCGGGCCATCCTGGACCTTGATGCTGAAGAACTCGAGATATTCCTCGTGATTGGCGCTGGCGATGCTGTAGGCGCGGGTCAGGGGGCGCCCTTCGACCTCCAGGCCGATCATCACGAACTGGCCGTTGGTGAAGCGCAGGCCGGGGGCGCGCGTGGTGCGGAAGGTGAACAGGCTGTCGTTCCAGTGATGGACGGAAGTGACGGTTTCGGTCGCCAGATTGCTCATTTTTTGCTCCTTCGCATAAAGTGTGGGACCCATCTTAGGCGCCATCGTTTATTGATAAAAGCGGGTAATTTTCATATCGGTAATCTAAAATTCAGATATGAAAATTACCTTGCGCCAACTTGAAGTCTTCGTCGCGATCGCCCGCCTTGAAAACGTGTCGCGGGCGGCGACGCAGCTCAACATGTCGCAGTCGGCGGCGAGCACGGCCCTGCTTGAACTGGAGCGCCATTTCGACAGCCAGCTGTTCGACCGACTGGGCAAGTCGCTGCGCCTCAACGGCAATGGCCGCGGGCTGCTGCCCCAGGCCGAGGACATGTTGGCCCGCGCTGGCGAGATCGAAGGCTATCTGGCCGGCGGCAAACTGGCTCCCGTCGCCGTCGGGGCGACGCTGACCATCGGCAATTATCTGGCGACGCTGGTCGTGGTCGAATATCTGCAAAAGAATCCGGGCAGCCGGGTCGCCTTGAGTGTCTGTAACACCCGCCAGGTGATCGACCGCCTGCATCGCTACGAGTTGGATCTCGGCCTGGTCGAGGGCGAGGCGAGCGATGCGGATCTGATTTTCGAACCGTGGATCGATGACGAACTGGTCGTCTTCTGCGCCCCCTCGCATCCCCTGGCCGCGGTGGGATTGCTACGGTCGACGGCCCTGGCGGAGCAAAAATGGATCGTCCGCGAGCCGGGTTCGGGCACGCGCGCCCTGTTCGACCGGGCGATGGGGTCTGCTGGTGTCGATGCCGATGTTTGTCTGGAGCTTGAGCACACCGAGGCGATCAAGCGTGCCGTCGAGTCAGGCCTGGGGGTCGGTTGCCTGTCCCGGCTATCCTTGCGCGAGGCTTTCCGGCGCGGCAGTCTGGTCGAGATTGAGACGCCGGACCTGGCGCTCCGGCGGCGCTTCCAGTTCGTTCGCCAGCGTCAGCGTCAGGTCAGCACGGCGACGCAAACGTTCATCGCCGAATGCCGTCGGCTGACCGGCGAGGCGAACGATACCAGCCAGCTGGCCTTGCCTTTCATCGCCTGAGCGCGGACGAAAAAAAGCGGGGTCCGCAGACCCCGCTTGGTTGTGCTTGGGCGGAGCTCAGTTGTTGCCGCTCTGCAGTTCCTTGAGCAAATCGGCTGCCGATTTGCCGTCGCCGCCAGTCGCCCCTTCTTCGTTCTGCCGCATCAGCGTATCGAGATCGATCGCTTCGGGAGCCGTGCCGTCCTGCTCCATGCGCTGCATCTCCTTCTGCGCCTCGTCGCCGTAGCTGACGATGTTCGGGAAGATGATGATCAGTGCGACCATGATGATCTGGATGCAGACGAAGGGAATGGCGCCCCAGTAAATGTCGGTGGTCTTGATCGAGCTGGGGGCCACCGAGCGCAGGTAGAACAGCGCGAAGCCGAAGGGCGGATGCATGAACGAGGTCTGCATATTGACCGCGAGCAGGATGCCGAACCAGACTAGGTCGATGCCCAGCTTGTCGGCCACCGGGGCAAGCAGCGGCACGATGATGAAGGACAGTTCGAAGAAGTCGAGGAAGAAGGCGAGGAGGAACACCATCACGTTGACCACGATGAGGAAGCCGACCTGGCCCCCCGGCAGGCTGAGCAACAGGTGTTCGACCCACAGATCGCCATTGACCGCGCGG
>PHCF01000011.1 GCA_002842145.1 Betaproteobacteria bacterium HGW-Betaproteobacteria-6
CGACAAGAACGCCAACATTCAGGGCCAGATCGAACTGGCCAAGCAGGCCGTGCTCATTCGCGCCTACCTGAGCGACTACGTCAAGGCTCACCCGATCAGTGAAGCCCAGCTCAAAGCCGAATACGACCTGATCAAGACCAACCTTGGCGCCACCGAATACAAGGCCCGTCATGTACTGGTCGAAAAGGAAGACGACGCCAAGGCGATCATCGCCAAGCTGGAAAAGGGCGAGAAGTTCTCCGAACTGGCCAAGGCCTCCAAGGATCCCGGCTCCAAGGACAAGGGCGGCGAACTCGGCTGGAGCTCGCCAAAAGCCTACGTCAAGCCGTTTGGCGACGCCCTGGTCCTGCTCAAGAAGGGCGAGTACACCAAGACCCCGGTCAAGTCCGATTTCGGCTACCACGTCATCCAGCTCGACGACTCCCGCCCGATGACCCCGCCGCCGTTCGAGCAGGTCAAGCCGCAATTGCAGCAGCGCGCTGGCCAGCAACAGGTCGAAAATCTGGTCAAGGAACTGCGCAACAAGGCCAAGGTCGACTAAACCTTTGCCGAGATGCGAGAATGCCCACCCTTCGGTGGGCATTTTTGTTTGTGGAGGCGAGTGTGTTCAACAGCCTGAAAAACCTGTTCGGTGGCAAATCCGGGAAAGCCGGCGATTCCCTGCCCGCACCAACAGCGCCGGCCAGCACTGCCGCTACCCAGTTTCTCCGTCGCGAAGCGGTTTTCGACCGCAACAACCGCCTGTCCGGCCACATTTTCACGCTTCAGGACTCGACGCCCCTGGCCGATGCCGACGACCAGCTACAGCGCAGCCTCGACGAGACCCTGCTCGACACGCTGAACACCAGCAGCGATGCCTGGAACACGAGTCTGGCCTTCATTCCGCTCAATTCCGCCAGCCTCGACCTGGCTGCGGTCGACCGGCTCAAATCGTCCAATATCGTGCTGCTCGTCCAGCTCGCCGCCGACGCCGAGGCTGAAATCATCTGCGAAGTCATCGACCGGCTGCACGAGCGCGGTTTGCTGGTCGGCGTTTTCCGCCAGCCCAAGAACCCGGCTTTCGCCAAGGTTATTCAACTGGCCGATTTTGCCGCCATCGACATCGCCGCCAACGAGGCCGATACGGCCCGCGATTTTTCCGCCGCGGTGCGAGCCAGCGCGGGTGACCGCCCGAAGAAGCTGCTGGCCTGCAATGTTGAGACAATCGATGATCTGCGCTTCTGCCAGCAGTGGCATTTCGACAATTTCCACGGCAAGTTCGCCAATTCGGAGTCGGGCGTGCGCTCCGAAAGCAGTGGCGATCCGCACAAGGCCCTGCTGCTCAACATTGTCCGGCTGGTCCAGGGCGATGCCGAGACGGCCGAGATCGCCGAGGCGATGAAGCAGGATCCACTGCTAAGCTTCCGCATCCTGCGCTACCTGAACTCCCCTGCCCTCGGCCTGAGCCATCGCATCGACTCGCTGGCCCAGGCATTGATCATCCTCGGTCGGCAGCGCCTGACACGCTGGCTCTCGGTGCTGCTTTTTTCCGTGCGCGACCCCCATTTCGGCGACTGGCTGCTGGTTGAAAACGCGCTGACCCGTGGCCGGCTCATGGAAGCACTCGGCGAGCAGTCGATGCCGGGCATCGCGCACGACCCGCTGTTCCTGACCGGGATTTTTTCGTGCCTCGGTGAGTTGCTGCATCGGCCACTGGCGGAAATCCTGAACGACTTACTGTTGACCGACGACATCAAGAAGGCGCTGCTTGAGCGCAGCGGCCCCTACGCACCACTGCTGGCCGTCGCCGAGGCCAGTGAGGAGTTCGACCTGCCGCGCATGCGGGAAACGGCTCTGGCGGCCGGCGTCGCACCGGAAACGGTGAACCGCGCCCTGCTCGCCGCAACGGCCTGGGCCAGTGAAGTGACCGAATACTGGGAATAGGCCCGACCGGCGACTTTCGCCGGAAAACTTGATGCAGATTGGGGCCGAAATTGGCCGGCGGTGGCTAAATCCGCTGCAATGGCCATTCGTCTCTTATTCGCCGCGCTCAGTCTGTTTTTTTTGCTGCCGGCCCACGCCGACCAATCCCTGCAAGCCTGGATCGACACCGCGCTGCCGGGTACCGTCCTGCGCCTGCCGCCCGGCACCTACCGCGGACCGGCCAGCATCACCAAGCCCCTGACGCTGGAGGGCAACGGCCAGGTCGTTGTCGATGGCGGCGGCAAAGGCACGGTACTGACCATCAAGGCGGACGGGGTGACCATTCGCGGCCTGACCCTGCGCGCCAGCGGCGATTCGCATGACGCCATCGACGGCGCCATCATGGTGACCGAAGGTAGTGGGTTGCTCATCGAGAACAATGTGATCGAGGATGTGCTGTTCGGCATTTCGCTGCACCGGACGACCGACAGCATCATTCGCCACAACCGCATCCGCTCGCGCCCCGTCGACTCGGCCGAGCGCGGCGACGGCCTGCGCCTGTGGTACAGCACGGGCAACCGCATCGAGAACAACGACATCGCACAGATTCGTGACATCACGGTGAGCAACTCGCCGCGCAATCGCTATATCGGCAACACCATCCGCGACAGCCGGCGCGCCTTCAATTTCCTTTTTTCGCACCGAAGTCTGGTTGACCGTAACCTTCTCGACAAGAATTCGACCGGCATCATCGCCCTCAACTCCGATGGCCTGATCATCCGCGGCAACCGCATCCTGCACGCCGTGGATGCTTCGGGCGCCGGCATCGCGCTCAAGGAAACGTCGGCAGCACTGGTCATCGACAACGAAATCGTGCATTGCGCCCACGGCATCATGGCCGATTCACCGATGGATGCCATCAACCGCATCGTCTTCATCAACAACCTGATCGCCCACAACATCACCGGCATCTATTTCTACGGCGCCAAGGGCGGCCATATCGCCATCAACAACACCTTCCGCAGCAATCTGTGGCCGGTCACCGTAATCGGCGATGGCGACCCGATGAACGATACCTGGTGGGGCAACACCTGGGACACCTACCAAGGTTTCGACCTCGATGGCGACGGCTTCGGCGACAAGCCGCACTACCTGCACGCATACGCCGACCGTATCTGGATTGAAACCCCGAGCGCCACGTTTTTCCGCAATTCTCCGGTCCTTGAACTGCTCGACTTTCTCGAACGGCTGGCGCCTTTCTCGGCGCCTTCCCTCATCCTGCGCGACACGGCACCGCGCATGCAGCCGGCCAAAGCCTACAACTGATATTCGTCGCCACCACCCTGCATGGCCATTTCGACGACATGCTTCGACAGATGCGGGGCAAATAGCGAAATCAGGTCGTAGTCGTAGCGGCGCAGATAGGTGCCGCGACGCAAGGCGAGGCGCGTGGTATTGGACTCGAACAGATGAGCGGCATCGATTGCCACCAGACCGATGTCGCGCTGGGCATCGAAGGCCAGCGCCGAAATGATCCCCAGCCCAAGGCCGAGGCTGACGTAGGTCTTGATCACGTCGGCATCGAGCGCGGTCAGCGCCACATTCGGCTGCACCCCGATGCGCTCGAAAGCGCGGTTGATGCGCGAACGCCCGGTAAAGGCCGTGTCGTAGGTAATCAGCGGCCACTTTGCCAGCTCATTGAGCGACAGCGGCTGCGATTCCAGGATGGGATGACCTTCCGGCGCGATGACGCAATGTGTCCATTGGCGGATCGGCAGCGTGATCAACTGCTGATACTGGTCAAGCGACTCGGTGGCGATGCCGATGTCGGCCTCGCCGGCAACGACCCACTCGGCGATCTGGATCGGGCTGCCCTGGTGCATTTCGAGTTTGACGTCCGGGTGTTGCGCGACGAAATCGCGGACCACCACCGGCAACGCGTAACGCGCCTGGGTATGGGTCGCCGCCAGGACCAGCCGTCCCGAGCTTCCCGTTGCAAACTCGCTGCTCGCCCGCTTGAGGTTTTCCGCTTCGCGCAGGATGCGTTCGGCGATATCCAGCACCACCTTGCCCGGTTCGCTCACTCCGGTGAAACGCTTGCCGCTGCGCTCGAAGATGGCGACGCCGAGTTCATCCTCAAGCAGCTTGACCTGCTTGGAGATACCCGGCTGCGAGGTATAGAGCGATTCGGCGGCCTCGGAGACATTCAATCCCTGGCGCTGGATTTCGACGATATAGCGTAGTTGCTGAAGTTTCATGGGAAAACTTAATAACTGAACGATATAACAATCTAACTCAATATTCTTTTTGATTCAATTGGCCGCGATTAACATGCTTGCCATGGATTACCTCTACACCCTTTCCGGCTTTGCCGTTGGCGCCATTGTCGGGCTGACCGGCGTCGGCGGCGGCTCACTGATGACGCCGCTGCTCGTGCTGCTGTTCGGCGTGCCGCCCGCTACCGCCGTTGGTACTGACCTGCTCTATGCCGCGATGACCAAGGCCGGCGGCACCGTGGCGCACGGCCGGAAAGGCCATATCGACTGGACCGTCACCCGTCGCCTGGCGCTCGGCAGCATCCCGGCTGCGGCGATTACCCTCTATATCCTGTCGCAACTGCCGAAGGGCAGCAATGTTATCGGCCAGATCATTTCACACGGCCTCGGCTTTGCCCTGATGCTGACGGCCATCGCCATCCTGTTCGGCCGCAAGCTGCGCGAATACGCCGGCAAGCATGATGACTCGCCGCTGCGTCAGCGCCATCTGGGCAAGATTACCGTGGCTGTCGGCGTCACGCTTGGCGTGCTGGTCACCGTATCGTCGGTTGGCGCCGGCGCCCTTGGCGTTGCTGCGCTGTTTTTCCTCTACCCAAAACTTTCTCCGGTCCGCATTGTCGGATCGGATGTCGCCCACGCCGTGCCGCTGACGCTGGTTGCCGGCCTTGGTCACTGGATGCTTGGCGGCGTCGACTGGTCGCTGCTTGGCGCGCTGCTGCTCGGTTCGCTGCCCGGTATCTGGCTGGGCACCCAAGTTTCCGCCAAGGTGCCGGAACATATCCTGCGCCGCCTTCTGGCTGCCATGCTGGTGCTGATCGGCACCAAGCTGGTTTTTGCCTGACGTTTTCCCCAAGGACGTTTCATGTACAAATACGATGCCATCGACCGCCAGCTCATCAATGAGCGCGTCGACCAGTTCCGTGATCAGGTCCGCCGCTGGAAAGCCGGCGAACTGAGCGACGACGAGTTCCGCCCGCTGCGCCTGCAGAACGGCCTTTACATCCAGCGTCACGCGCCGATGTTCCGCATTGCCGTGCCTTACGGCATGCTGAATTCGGCCCAGCTGCGCCGGCTCGGCCAGGTCGCCAGCAAGTACGACCGCGGCTACGGCCACTTCACGACGCGCCACAATCTGCAACTCAACTGGCCGAAGATCGAAGACGTGCCGGAGATGCTGGCCGAACTGGCCGAAGTCGAGATGCACGCCATCCAGACTTCCGGCAACTGCCTGCGCAACATCACCACCGACCAGTTCGCCGGGGTTGCCGCCGATGAAGTGATCGACCCGCGCCCGCTGGCCGAAATCCTCCGTCAGTGGACGACCTTCCACCCGGAATTCGCCTTCCTGCCGCGCAAGTTCAAGATCGCCATTTCCGGGACCAAGGAAGATCGCGCCGTGACGTGGTTCCACGACATCGGCCTGCAGCTTCAGCAGCAGAACGGCGAAGTCGGTTTCCGCGTCATCGTCGGTGGCGGCCTGGGCCGGACGCCGATTCGTGGCCAGATCGTCCGCGAATTCCTGCCCTGGCAGCACATCCTGACCTACTGCGAAGCCATCCTCCGCGTCTATAACCGTCAGGGCCGCCGCGACAACGCCTACAAGGCGCGCATCAAGATTCTCGTTCAGGCGCTCGGCGTCGAAGCCTTTGCCCAGCTGGTCGAAGACGAATGGGCGTTCGGCAAGGATGGCCCGGCCACCGTCACCCAAGCCGAATTCGACCGCGTTGCCGCCCACTTCAGTGCGCCGGCCTACGAAAAGCTGAGCGCCGACGATGCCGGCCTGAACGAAAAACTGGCATCTGAAAAATCGTTCAAAAACTGGGTTGACCGTAGCACTCACCCGCACAAGGTACCGGGCTACACCGCCGTCACCCTGTCGCTCAAAAAGCACGGCATTGCGCCGGGCGACATCACCTCCGAGCAGATGGCCGTCGTCGCCGACCTCGCCGACCAGTACAGCTTTGGCGAGCTGCGCATCAGCCACGAGCAGAACATCATCCTGGCCGACGTCAAGCTGGCCGACCTCCACGACGTCTGGCAAAAAGCCAAGGCGGCCGGTCTGGCGACGCCGAACATTGGCCTGCTGACCGGCATCATCTGCTGCCCGGGCGGCGATTTCTGCGATCTGGCCAACGCCAAGTCGATCCCCATCGCCACCGCCATCCAGGCCCGTTTCGACGATCTCGACTACCTCTTCGACATCGGCGAGATCGATCTCAACATCTCCGGTTGCATGAACGCCTGCGGTCACCACCACGTCGGTCACATCGGCGTGCTCGGCGTCGACAAGAACGATTCGGAGTTCTACCAGGTCACCCTGGGCGGCCGTCAAGGCAACGATGCCAAGCTCGGCAAGGTGATCGGCCCGTCGTTCGCGGCCGATGAAATGCCCGACGTCGTCGACAAGATCATCAAGGTCTACATCGAGAGCCGTCACCCCGACGAGCGTTTCCTCGACACCTTCGATCGCATCGGCATCGACCCGTTCAAGAACCGCGTTTACGAAGGCCGCGCCCACGGCAAGGCCAAGGCAGCACAAAAGGAGGCCGCATAATGGCGCAACTGATCAAACACCGAGCCGCCGCAGCCGATAGCTGGACGACGCTCGAACTCGCCGAAGGCGAAACGCCGGAAACGGTCGCCCTGCCGGCCGGCGACGTCATCTTCCCGCTCGCCGTCTGGCAGGCGCGCAAGGCCGAGATCATCTCCTGCCACAAGCGCATTGGCCTGCTCATCCAGCCGGACGAGCGCGTCGAGGACATCGCGGCCGATCTCGACTACTTCATCGTCATCGCCGTCAACTTCCCGAAATTCGTCGATGGTCGCGGCTACTCGACGGCCAGCCTGCTCCGCCAGCGCTACCACTATCAGGGCGAAGTGCGCGCCGTTGGCGACGTCCTGCACGACCAGCTTTTCTACATGCAGCGCGTTGGCTTCGACAGCTACGCCCTGAAAGATGGCAAGAACGTTGTGTACGCCATCGAAGCCGGCTTCAGCCCGTTCAGCGATGCTTACCAGGCCTCGACCACCCAGCCGCAACCCCAATTCCGCCGTCGCGCCTAGGAACGATGCCATGTCCCCCAACCTGCTCAACATCACCCCCGAACTGACTGCCAGCGTCGCCACCAAGACCAAGGCCGTGCAAGCGCTGCTCGCCGACATTGCCGCCAACTGGTCGACTGCCGCCTTCGCCAACAGCCTGGGCGCCGAAGACATGGTGCTGACCGACATCATCGCCAAAGCCAAGCTTCCGATCGAAATCTTCAGCCTCGACACCGGCCGCCTGCCGCTCGAAACCTACGACCTGATGGATGCCCTGCGCAAGCACTACGGCCTCAAGTTGAAGATCTACTTCCCGCAGGCCGAAGAGGTCGAAGCCTTCGTCCGCAACCACGGCATCAACGGCTTCTACGACTCCGTCACCCTGCGCAAGGCCTGCTGCCACGCCCGCAAGGTCGAGCCGCTCAAACGCGCCCTGGCCGGCAAACGCGCCTGGATCACCGGCCTGCGCGCCCAGCAAGCCGCCACGCGCACCGGCCTGCCCTTCCGCGAATACGATGAAGGCAACGGGCTGGAAAAATTCAAACGCCCTGCACGACAAGTTCTACCCCAGCATCGGCTGCGCCCCCTGCACCCGCGCCATCTCCCCAGGCGAGGATGTCCGTGCCGGCCGCTGGTGGTGGGAGAATCCCGAAACCAAGGAATGCGGGCTGCACGTCAAGGGCTGATCCCGTTCAGGACCATCAGAACCCGGCTTCGCGCCGGGTTTTTTTATTGGTTAACGCCGAGATGGTCGGCCGGATAGGGGATTTGCGTCAAAAAGCAGGACTGCTACGGTCAACCGGGAAAATGGGCAAAAATGAAATACCCTGAGTTTGAAAACAATGTCAAGCTGCATCCTTTTTACCTCGCCCCCCTTTGACCTCTCTATTCTTACGCGCGATGAAAATACCATTTATAGCATCAGTTCTTTTTGTGCTTCTTGCAATCAATGGCTGCGCAAGTAGCCGTTCAGATTACATGGGCGACATGAATTTCTTCGACATTTCTACAGCAACAATGAAAACAAAGCCTATTGGCAGTGTTGATTATGGCGAGTCAAGAAAATTCAAGATCACCAATTCATCACCAAACTTGGAAACCGATGGCAACAAAGGAAAGTATGAGATTTTTCACGTCTCCGGCACCCAAGGTCGACCATATTTTATTTCCGTGGTCGCAATCTGTGACTGTCTCGGTTTTCGAAAGCAATCCATTATTCCGATAATATATTTGCTCAAAAAGAACGGTGAGATGCTACAAAGGGGAACTCAAGTCACCCCTACCGCGCAGTATGTGTCTGGAAAATTTCCATCGAGCGAAGATTATTTTGTTCTGATCATCGCTGACACAACCAAGGAAGGTGAATCTGTTGGTCGACTAGATGTCGATCCGGTTAGGTCGATTAGTATTGCCTTGACTGCTGCGAACACTGGCACTGCGTTTATAAATTGGGAGAAGAAAACGCCATAAACTGGCGTGACCCGAATTAAGCTTAGTCCAGCAGCAAATGCTGCCCCCCAATCTTCCCAATATCCGCATCAGCTACCCCGGTTTCCCGCGCAAACTCAGGCCAGCCCCTGATCACCTCCCTGACCTTCCTGATCACCTTCGGCGCAGTCCCGATCTTGAACCGGTCAGCTTCGGCCAGCAGATCGGCTTCTGTGAAACTCTTGAATTTTCCATTGACCGACATGAGGTGCTGGTTGGTCCATTCCCCGGCCGGGTTGTGGGCGAAGGTCACGTCGTAGGCGGGGGACAGGGCCCAGGTTTCGTTGGCTTTCAGGCGGAACGAGATGTTCTTGGTGTGGTCGTCGCAGTTGCGGGCCATGACGTTGAAGGCCATGCGCCGGAACGCCTCTTCCTTCTGCTCGTAGGGCAGCCCGAGTTTGTCCATGACCAGGAACAGTTGCGAGTAGGCGTTGGCGCCTTTTTTCTTGTAATCCAGGTGATCCATGGCGCACAGAGTCTGCATGTGGTGGCGGACGGCGCCGTCTTCGCGGTCGAAGCGGCGCGTCATGAAGTGGGCACGACCGTTTTCTTGGAGCAGGCGGCATTCCATCATGTCGATGCCGGCCGCCCTGGCCATCAGGTAGTACGCCTGCTCGATGCGGCCGTAACCGCCCGAGGCGCCGAGTTCGAGGTCTTTGCCGATGCCGTCGAACCACTTCGTTGGTCGTCCGGTTCCAGGCAATGACGGCCTTGGCGCGCGCGCCGCCGGCGGAGGTGCCGACGTCGATGATGCTGCGCAGGGCGGCGTCGGTCTGTTCGTCGTCTTCAATCGTCCCTGCAACGGCCTTGCGCGCTTCGCTGACCAGATCGCTCAGTTCGATGGGCGTCGGCTTCTGGCGGATGGGCCCGCGCCCCGGCTTGAAAACCATGGCCCCCATGGCGCGGTTGCCCATGTAGGCCAGCCGGTCGATTTCGGATACCTGGCTGGCCGGGATACCGCGGTCGGCCATGAATTTGTTGATCAGGGCGTTGCCGAAATCGTCCGGCAGGGCGTCGCTGAGCAGCGCCGGCAGCCCCTTGTAGGTTTCGCGCGGCAGATCGGTAAAGATGTAGGGCTCTTCGCGCAGCGGCATGCGCAGGGGCGAGGGTTCGATCCCTTTGGCGATGAACCGCGGGTCGTAGGCAAAGGCGTAGAAGCCATAAGCCGGATCGAGGGCGACGGCGCCCATGAGTTGCCCCCAGAGATGGACTTCGACACGATCGACGTGCTTGTACGGCGCAGCGCGGGTACGACGGGGCTTGGGAGAAGTAACCATGGCTGTCTGTCTCCGAGGCTTATTTTGTGGGAGGCGACTTTGGTCGAACAGAAGTCGCTCGCTGCCGCTCGCGGCGGGCACGAACCATGGTCAGGGGATTGATGGTGGTGGTCGGCGCAAGGAGAGTTAACCAGTCTTCCCGGCCGAGCGCCCGCACCACGGAGAGCAGGCTGGCGGTACTGGAGCCTGCCCCCGCCTCCAGGTTCTGCAGTGCCCGCCGGCTGATGCCGGCCCGTTCGGCCAGCAGGGTCTGGTCGATGTTTCGGCTCAGCCGGAGTTTTTTAACCTGCTCACCGAGCAGCGCTTCAAGTTCAGCTAGCGTATGGCTGGTCTGCATTTTAATTCTCCATAAAGCGCATAAATACGCGCTTTATATTAAAATATAACAATAACGCGCATATTTCGACGCTAAACATTACATTAATAATATTTATCTACGCGCATTATATTGCGCCAAACAATATAAATTACAGTCTACGCGCAACATTTTACGCTCAGACGAAACACACAAAATAAATACCTGCGCCGCCAACTTTCGGCAAAAAGCCTGATTACCACGGTCAACCGGAAAAATAGCCAAAATTGACATGCCCTTTCCCCTCGGTTTGCCATCCGCAGGCAAGTCGGATTGGCCGTAACGCTGAGCGCCCCGCCACTGGCGACAAAATGCACAACGCATCGCAGAATAGCTGTCGATTTACCCTGAAACACTGCTTGCACGGCCACTCAAACGGGTTACGATGACACTGCCTCTCCGGCGATAAAAACACTGTGCCGGAGAGGGTTTTCGCCTGACAGACCCATAAAGCTCCGCCCCCAGACTCATGCCCCGCTTAGATCCACACCAAGCTTATCTCCTCCAGGCCCGGCCCAAGCGCTGGAAATTCCATCTGCTACTTGGCCTCGGCATTATCTGCACCACCCTGGCCGCCGTAGCCTGGGTCGAGATGGAGGAATCCTTCCTGCAGGCGAGCCTCTTCGCCAAACGCGCAAAGACCTCAACGTGGACCGTGGAACCCGGGGCAGACAAGGACATCTGGCTGCCCGGCGCCGGCCCCTACGAACAACGCCTCGGTTACGCCCGGATCAACAGTTTTCTGCCCCGCCTGACTGCTGCCGGCTTCACCGTCACCGCCCAGGCCCGCCAGTCGCAGGGCTTCCGCGCCATTGTCGGACGCGGCCATTTCCCCATTTACCGGGAGAAATCCCGGGCCGGCCTGACCATACTCGACCACCACGACCAAGCCCTTTACGACAGCCAGTATCCGCGCCAGCAATACGCCAGCTTCGAGGCCATTCCGCCGGTGCTGGTTGAAGCGCTGCTCTTCATCGAAAACCGCGAACTGCTCGACTCCGGCTCGCCGCGCCGCAACCCCGCCGTCGACTGGGGCCGGCTGACCTGGGTAGCGGCAGCCCAAACCATGCGCCAGGTTGGCCTCGGCGGCGGCCGGGCCGGCGGCAGCACGCTGGCGACGCAGATCGAGAAATTCCGCCACTCGCCCGGCGGGCGGACGCACGACGTCAAGGACAAATATCACCAGATGATGTCGGCGGCGTTGCGCGCCTACCTGGACGGCGAAGAAAACCTGCCTGCCCGCCACCGCATCGTCCTCGACTTCGTCAATTCGGTACCGCTTGGCGGCATCCCCGGCTACGGCGAAGTCAATGGCATCGGCGACGGCCTGTGGGCCTGGTACGGCCGGGACTTTACCCAGGTCAACCAACTGCTGGCCGATCCCGAGGCCGATCTGACGCAACGGGCCAAGGCCTTCAAGCAGGCCCTCTCACTGTTCGTCGCCCAGCGCCGGCCATCCGGCCTGCTCGGCGACACCACCGGGCGCCTCAATGCGCTCACCGATCGCTACATCCACCTGCTCGCAGACGACCAACTGATCCCCGCCGACCTGCGCCAAGCCGCCCTGCTCGCACAGATCACCCCGGCCCGCCAGGCCAGGCCCGACGAAGAGACCTCCTTCGTCAAACGCAAGGCTGTCAACGAAATCCGCGGCACGCTGAGCGACTTGCTCGACGTTGAAAACCTCTACGCCCTCGACCGCTACGACCTGACCGTACACAGCACGCTCGACGGCCCGAGCCAGCAAGCGGTAACGGGTATCCTCAACCGTCTCGCCGATCCCGCCTTCCTGGCCTGTGCCGGCCTCAAGGAATCCCGCCTGCTGGCCAGGGGTGATCCGAAACAGGTCAATTACAGCCTGACTCTCTACGAGCGCACACCAACCGCCAACGTCCTGCGCATCCAGGCCGACAACCTCGACCAGCCGCTCGACATCAATGCCGGTACCAAGCTCGATCTCGGCTCCAGCGCCAAGTTCCGCACCCTGGTCTCCTACCTGCTGGTCGTCGCCGACCTGCACCAACGCTATGGTCAGACGCCGCCGGGCGAACTCGCCAAGATCAAGCAACACCCGGCCGACCGCCTGAGCAACTGGGCCATCGACACGCTACGCACCAAACCGGAAATATCCCTCGAGGCGCTGCTCGAAGCCGCCATGGAACGCCGCTATTCCGCCGACCCAGGCGAAACCTTCTTCACCGGCGGCGGCATTCACCGCTTCGGCAATTTCAAGCACGAAGACGATGCCAAGATACCGAGCGTTGCCGAAGCGCTCGAACAGTCGGTCAATCTGGCATTCGTGCGCATCATGCACGACGTCGTCCATTACCACGCCTACGAAGCCGTCAACGCGCCAGCCCGCGGCCTGCGCGACAAGGACGACGAGGAAACCCGCCAAGCCTTCCTCAACCGCTTTGCCGAACGCGAAGGGCTGGGTTTCCTGCGCACCTACTGGCACAAATACCGCGACGTGGCGCCAGCCGACCGCCTCGAAGTGCTCAGCGACTCGGTGCCGTCACGGCCGGCGGCGCAGGCCGCCGCCTACCTGAGCGTGCAGCCGCAGAGCGATTTCACCCGCTTCGCCGCGTTCATGCGCCAGCGCCTGGGCAACCGGGCAGGCAGCGACGCCAGTCTGCACCGCCTGTTCGACACTCATGCCACGCGCCAGTACGACCTGGCCGACCAAGGCTACCTGGCCCGCGTCCATCCGCTTGAGCTGTGGCTGGTCCGCCACCTGCAGGCCGAACCGAAAGCGACGCTCAAGGACATCGTCCCGGCCAGCGTTGAAGCCCGCCGTGCCGCCTCGAAATGGCTTTTTTCGACACGCTTCAAGCATGCCCAGCAGGTACGTATCGACATCGTTGTCGAGGTTGCCGCCTTCGAGCGCCTGGCCGAAGAGTGGCGCCGCCTGGGTTACCCCTTCGAGCATCTGGTGCCCTCGCTGGCCACCTCGATCGGCAGTTCGGCCGACCGCCCGGCCGCCCTCGCCGAGCTGATGGGCATCGTCGTCAATGACGGCATCCGCCGACCAACCGTGCGCATCGACGAACTTCGCTTCGCCACCGATACGCCCTTTGAAACCCGCCTGCAGCGCGAGACCGAAGCAGGCCAGCGGGTGATGCCGGCCGAAGTCGCCCAGGTTACCCGGCGCGCCCTGCTCCGCGTCGTCAATAGCGGCACAGCCCGGCGCATCAAGGACACCTACCGCGATCAAGAAGAAAAGCCCCTGCTCATGGGCGGCAAGACCGGTACCGGCGACCACCGTTCCAAGGTCATCGGCGCCGACGGCGGCGTGCGCAGCGCCAAGGTCATGAACCGCGCCGCCACCTTTGCTTTCTACATCGGCGATCGTTTCTACGGTGTCGTCACGGCCTTCGTTCCCGGCGCCAAGGCCGCCGGCTACGATTTCACCTCGGCCCTGCCCGTGCAGATCATGAAGGAGATGGAGCCAGCCCTGCGCCCGCTGATTGCCAATCGGCCGGCAGCCGAAGGGAAGTGCAAGGGCTGAAAAGGACGTGAACCTTACCCATAGTCCGTAATAGCCACACTTTGCTGCGGCGCAACAAAATGGTAGTCTTTGGCGCATAAAATAACGCGATCAAAGCGAGAAACAGCATGAGTGAAATTGACCTGAAACGCTTCTTCCTCGAGCAGGTCCGCCTGTTTGAAAATTTCCCGGCCGACAAGGTAGAGGAAATCGTCATCAAGTCCCGCCTGGCCACCTACGAGGGCAACGAAGCCATCCTCGAAACGGGCGACGAAGGCCGTTTCATCGGCGTCATGATCAGTGGCCACGCCGAAATCTCGATGACCGACAACACCGGCACCCGCGCCGTCATCACCCAGCTTGGCGTCGGCGATGTCTTCGGCGTCATGTCGCTGCTCACCGGCGACCGCATCGTCGCCGACGTCATCGCCGGCAACCGCTGCTTCGTGCTGATGATTCCGCAGGAAGTCTTCAACACGCATATCCTGAGCAATCCCAAGGCCGTCGGCTATCTGTCCCGTCTGCTCGCCGAGCGCACCCGCGCCATGTCGGTCGACCTGGTCACCGCCCAGGCCAACGCCATCGTCCGCTCACGCGACCCTTACGCCCTGTCGCTGCAGACCAACGAACCGGGCAAGGTCGTCGTTCTCAACGTCGGTATAAGCCAGATTCATTTCGGCATCTACAACACGGAAGAAAGCGGCGCCGATGTGCATGGCATCATCGATCACGCCGACCAGCAAGTCACCCGGATTAGCGTCAAGGTTGGCACCCAGCAACGATCGGTCGACCACGCCCCGTTCAAGCTTTCCGACCTGTTCAAGGTGATCCGGGAAGCGACGGCCCTGCTCGGCGAGGCCTTCACTTTCCACCCTGAAGAGGTCAGTGCCATCGGCCATCGCGTCGTCCATGGCGGCAACAAATTCTCCAGCTCGGTGGTCATCACGCCGGCGGTGATCGCCGACATCGAGGAACTGTCGGATTTCGCACCGCTGCATAATCCGGTCAACGTCGCCGGTATCCGCGTTGCCTTGAAGCTCTTTCCGAATGTGCCGCAGGTCGCCGTTTTCGACACTGCCTTCCACCAGACGCTGGCGCCGTACGCCTACCTCTACGGCCTGCCCTACGACCTTTACAAGCAGCACGGCATCCGCCGTTACGGCTTCCACGGTACCTCGCACCGCTATGTTTCGCTGAAGTCGGCCGAAGTCCTCAAGCGCCCGCTCGGCGAACTCGAAATAGTCTCCTGCCATCTCGGCATTGGGGCCTCGCTATGTGCCATCGACCACGGCCGCTCGATCGACACGACGATGGGCATGACGCCGAGCGACGGCCTGATCATGCCGAGCCGCTCGGGCAGCATCGACCCGGCGGTGATGATCCACCTCATGGAAAAGCACCACATGTCGCCCGAGCAGCTGTCGACGCTGATCAATAGCGAAAGCGGCCTCAAGGGAATTTCGGGGATCTCGACCGATATTCACGAAATCGAGGCCGCTGCGGCCGACGGTCACCACCGAGCCCTGCTGGCTCACAAGGCCTACTGCTATCAGGTGCGCAAGAACATCGGCGCCTACGTCGCGGCAATGGGTGGCATCGACGTCCTGGCCTTCACCGGCGATGTCGGCGAAACGAGCGCCACGGTGCGCAGTCTGGCCTGCCAGGGTCTCGGCTACATGGGCATCAAGCTCGACGAGGAAAAGAACCGCAATCTGGGCAGCGTCGACAATTTCGCCATCATCTCGGCCGACGATTCGCCAGTTACCATCCTCGTCGTCGCCAATGACGACGAGCGTCTGGTGGCTTGGGAAACCCTGCGTTCCATCGAACGCAACGCACTGCTGCTGGCTGCCAAGCCGGAAGAGGCACCGATCCCGGTCGAAATCTCGGCCCACCACGCTCACCTCTCGCAGGCCGATGTCGAAAAGCTGTTCGGCCCCGGCCACCAGCTGACGCCGATGCACGAACTGTCGCAGCCCGGCCAGTTCGCCTGCGAGGAGCAGGTCCATCTGGTCGGCCCCAAGGGGCGAATCGCAAAAGTTCGTGTCCTCGGCCCGACGCGCAAGGAAACCCAGGTCGAGATCGCCATGACCGAGCAGTTCAAGCTCGGGATCCAGCCGCCCATCCGCCAGTCCGGCGACCTCGCCGGCACGCCCGGCGTCACACTCGAAGGCCCGCACGGCACCGCGGTGATCGAGCGCGGCGTGATCTGCGCCCAGCGCCACATCCACATGACGCCGGAAGACGCCATGCGCTTCCATGTTCGCGACAACTATGTCGTCCGCGTGCGCATCGAAGGCGAACGCCAGTTGATCTTTGGCGACGTCGTCGTCCGCGTCAATCCGGCCTTCCGCCTGGCCATGCACATCGATACCGACGAGGGCAACGCCGGCAACATCCAGACCGGAATGCTTGGCTACATCGAGGAAATCCAGGACCGGCACTGACCGGCTCCGGGAATGGCCGGCTTGTCCGGCCATCTTTTTTTAGAACCAGATTTCCGGATAGCGCCGCGAACGCGGCAGGTTGTTGATCAGCAAGGCCACAACGAGCAGGATCAGCGGCCCGAGCGTTGCCGGCACCAACACGTACCAGAAGCCAAGGTCATGGATTTTCGGCGAGCCGATCACGGCGATCAGCGCCGTGGCCCCGCCCGGCGGATGCAGGGTGCGCGTCGCGTGCATCAATGCGATGGCGGTCGCCACGGCCAACCCCGGCACCAGCCAGGGCACCTGATGGAACAGTTTCCAGCAGACCACCCCGACCAAGGCCGACAGCATGTGCCCGCCAAGTAGATTGCGCGGCTGGGCCAGCGGGCTACGAACAGCCCCGTAAACCAGCACGGCCGAGGCGCCGAAGGAGCCGATCAGCAGTATCAGGTCAGTGCCCGCGAACAGCAGTTGGCCCGCGGCCGCCAGGGCCGAGATGCCGAGGAAGGCCCCGATCCACGACCAGAAAAGCTCTTCGTTGCTGACCCGCGGCGGACTGCCGCGCGTCGTTCCACGCATCTTGCGCCAGTAGTCGCGCCAGCTATTTTCGAGCTTCATTCGCGCTGACCGTCTTGGCTTTCTGCCTCCTGCAGTGCCTGCAAGCGAGCCAGCGCATGGCGCCAGGCGAGATGGTAGACGGTGCGAAAATCCTCGGTAGTGATGTCGAGATAGCCCGAAACATGGCTCAGGGCATCGAGAATATCCTCGTCTGAAAGTTCCAGTTCAAGGGCCTGCTCGAGTTCGCTCTTGCCGGGAGTCGACTCAGTCATGGGCGCCATCCGCTTGGCTGGCAAAGAGAGCGCAAGGGGCGGTCGGGACAAGTCCGTGTGGCCGCTTCAACAGGTCGGCAAGCGTGTAACCGTCGAGCACGAGGAACATGGCACTCAACGCTTCATTGAGAATGGCTGGCAGACAGCAGGCGCCCTGAATCCGGCAAGTCGCGCTGGCGGCAAAACACTCGGCCAGCGCAAAATCACTTTCCGACTGGCGAATCACATCACCAACGACGATTTCCCGTGGCGCTCGAGCCAGCCGCATGCCTCCGCCCTTGCCACGGACGGTCTCGATATGACCGTTGAGGCCGAGCTGGTGCACCACTTTCATGAGGTGGCTTTTTGAAATGCCGTGGACCGCGGCGATCTCGGCAATGGTGACCAGCCGGTCGTCTTGCACGCCGAGGTACATGAGGACACGCAGGCTGTAGTCGGAAAAGGTACTCAGGCGCATGGCTGACTATAAGATATATTTAAAATATTGCTTAGGCCGGATTTGATTGGTAGCATCAAGATTCATTTCATTTATATCTTATGCCTGCGTGCGGTGCAATCCGTTGCACGAGGTTCTCCGGAAAAGCAATGGCCGAGCCGTCCCCGCGAAAAATCATCAACATCAAGCCTGTTATCGATCCCGACGCCAAGGTTTATCCCCGTTCAATAAGCGGCCTGTTCACCCGCTGGCGCTGGGTTTTCGTCTGGCTGACCCAGATTGTTTTCTACGGTCTGTGCTGGCTGCCCTGGCATGGTCGGCAGGCGGTGTTGTTCGACATCGACACCCGAAAATTCTATTTCTTCGACCTCGTGCTTTGGCCGCAGGACACGATTTATCTGGTTCTGCTGCTCATTCTCGCCGCCTTCACCCTATTCCTGTTTACCGCCGTGGCGGGACGATTGTGGTGTGGCTATACCTGCCCGCAAACGGTCTATACCGAGATTTTCCTGTGGTTCGAGAAGATGATCGAGGGCGAACGCCCGCAACGCATCAAGCTCGACGCAGCGCCGTGGTCTGCCCGCAAGCTGGCAATCAAGAGTGCCAAGCACGCGACCTGGCTGATCTTTTCGCTGTGGACCGGCATTACCTTTGTCGGCTATTTCATGCCGATCCGCGATCTGGTCCATGACCTTCTCACCCTGTCGCCGGGCGCCTGGTCCGCCTTCTGGGTCGTCTTCTACGCCTTCGCCACCTACGGCAACGCCGGTTTCCTGCGCGACCAGATGTGCCGGCAGATCTGCCCCTACGCCCGTTTCCAGTTTGTCATGTTCGACCCGGATACGCTGATCATCGCCTACGACACGGAGCGCGGCGATGCGCGCGGCCCCCGCGCCAAGGGCGCCGACCCGAAGGCGCTGGGACTCGGCGACTGCGTCGATTGTGGCATCTGCGTCCAGGTCTGCCCGACCGGCATCGACATCCGCAACGGTCTGCAGAACGAGTGCATCGGCTGCGCCGCCTGCATCGATGCCTGCGACCAGGTCATGGACAAGATGGATTACCCGCGCGGCCTGATCCGCTATTCGACGGAAAACGCCGTGACCATGCGCTTCACGACGACCGAAATCATTCGCCGCGCAGCCCGGCCGCGGGTCATCATCTATACGGCGATTCTGCTCGCCCTGACGACCGCGATGGCCTGGTCGCTGGCCACCCGCATTCCGCTCAAGGTCAATGTCCTGAAGGATCGCAACGTACTGTCGCGGGAAGCGGACGATGGCTCGATCGAGAATTCCTATCGCCTGCAGATCATGAATACCGGCGACCAGACGCGGAAATTCCGGATCACCATCGCCGGTTTCGCCGGCGCGCGCCTGGCCAGCGCCAGCGAAATCACCATCCCGGGCGGTGAAATCGGCACCCAGACGGCCATCGTCAGCGCCGAGCCGGGCGCCACCTCTTCGGGTGCAGCGCCGATCACCTTCAGCGTGGCCGATGTCGTTGACCCGACGGTTGCCGTGACGGAGAGTTCGAAATTCTGGATGCCTTGAGCCTAAAATGAACCATCCGGGCTTTGATTCACGAGAGGACGCATCATGAACAACGAAAAGCTGAAGTCGCTGATCACCTCGCCGCTACCGTTCTTCGGCGTCACCGAACAAGGCGACGTGCTGGCGCGTTATGTGCCCTATGGCCCGGTGTTTCGCTGGAGCTGGAATCAGATGATCCCGATGCCGGTGCAGGGCAGCGACCTGATCTGGTTGCTCCAGTCAGCGCACGAAGAAGGGCATTCGATCACCGACACCGAAAAGCCCCGGCGCGCCAAGGCCAAATAAGGGACGCCCCCGGACTCAGCCGGGCTGCCCCATCTGCCCCTCCAGCCAGCGGCCGATTGCCCACACCTCTTCGAGGCAGACCGAATGCGGCATCGGGTATTCTTGCCAGTCAATTGCATAGCCGCGCTCGAGCAGCAGATCCCGGGCCGCCACGCCGAGCCTTGGCGAGACCACATCGTCGGCCGTGCCGTGGGCGGCAAAGATTGGAATGGCGCGGTTGGCGCCGGCCGAATCCGCAGTGAGCAAGGCGGGCGACGGAATGTAGGTGGACAGGGCAATGACGCCGGCCAGCTTTTCCGGATGGGTCAGCGCCGTCGTGTAGGCCACCGCCCCGCCCTGCGAAAAACCGGCAAGAAAGACACGGTCGACCGGAATTCCGCGGCTTTTTTCCCGTTCGATCAACTGCCGCACGGTTTCGCGCGAAGCAACGATCCCCGCCTCGTCGATACGCCGGCTGGTACTGTCGAGCGAAATGATGTCGTACCAGGCGCGCATGACGTAGCCGCCATTGCAGGTCACCGGCATGTAGGGCGCGTGCGGGAAGATAAAGCGGACAGCCGGCGTCTCGGCCAGCCCGAGTTCCGGCACCACCGGCACGAAATCCGAACCATCGGCCCCCAGGCCGTGCAGCCAGATCACCGCGAACTCGGGATTGGCGGCTGTTTCGACTTCGAGCGGCGGCAGATCGATTTCCAAGGGAGTCTCCTCGTGTCAGTCAGGCCGCCCAGGGCGGATGCCTTGCCGGCAAACGACGATACCGTCGCCGTCCACCGCATTGTAACGGTCGGCTCCTGGCGAAAGATGGACCTGACCGGCTGATTTCTGCCCGGCCGCCCAGGCCCCGGGACTATCGATAGCGATCGCGGGCGCGCTCGAAGATGTCGGCGGCCAGATCGAGTCGATCGATCGTTTCCGGATTTCGGGAGCCGACCGGGCCGAAAAATTTTGCAAAGTCCTCAGCTGAAATCATGGCCTCGGTTGCCGCCGGAAGCCGCCTTTCCACGCTCCGGCGCCGCTCGCAACACCCGCCAGGCGGGCCGATGTCGCGCCCTCGCCGCTCCAGCGTTCCTCTCCGATCTTTATTCATGGCTGGCTCCAATGAATTCTCGAGCACCGATTCTGGTCCTCTCGCAGCGCATCCGCAACCCTCTAAACGTCATAAATTTTTTAAAAAACTGATTGAAGCCGACGCTGACCCGATTTCAAATTTGGCCTGAATTTCCGGTTGACCGTAGCAATGACCGCTCACTGACGTACACTGCGCCCCTCATACTTTAGGCAGGATGCCCGATGCAACAAGAACACTTCATTCCGGGCAAAGACGCCTCGCTCGAACATTCCATTTCCTCCATGCAGGCCAAGCTGGCGGCCCGCGGTTTCGATATCGAGGAATGCTCCTGGCTCAACCCAGTCGACAACGTCTGGTCGGTACACGTTCGCAACCGCGCCTGCCATCTGATGTTCACCAACGGCAAGGGCGCCACCAAACTGGCCGCACAGGCCAGCGCCCTTGGCGAATATTTCGAGCGGCTGTCCTGCAACTATTTCTGGAACCACTATTACCTCGGCGACACCATCGCCAACAGGGCCTTCACGCACTACCTGCGCGAACGCTGGTTCCCGCTGACCGCCGACGGCACCGACTGGCCGGCCGAACTCCTGACGCCGGAACTGCAGGCCTTCTACAACCCGGAAGGCAACATCCCGGCCGAAGTGCTCGTGGACATGAATTCCGGCAACGAGGATCGGGGCATCTGCGCCATTCCCTACGTCCGCCAGCGCGACGGCGCCGAGGTCTTCTTCCCGGTCAATGTCATCAGCAACCTTTATGTCAGCAACGGCATGTCGGCCGGCAACACCCAGGCCGAAGCACGTGCCCAGGCGCTGTCGGAAATCCTCGAACGCCATGTCAAGTTCAAGGTCATCGCCGAAGGTCTCTGCCTGCCGGACGTACCGGACGAAGTGGTCGGCCGTTACCCGACCATCGCCGCCGGAATCAAGGGCCTGCGCGACGCCGGCTTCGGCGTCCTGGTCAAGGACGCCTCGCTCGGCGGCCTCTACCCGGTTATGTGCGTGACCATGCTCAACCCCAAGGATCAGGGCGTCTTCGCCAGCTTCGGCGCCCATCCGCGCTTCGAAATCGCCCTTGAGCGCGCCCTGACCGAACTGCTCCAGGGCCGTGCCCTCGAAGCCCTCGACGGCTTCCCGCCCCCCGGCTTCGACCTCGACGAAATCGCCAGCGCGCCGAACATCGAAATCCACTTCGTCGATTCGAGCGGCATCATCAGCTGGGAATTCCTCGGCGAGGAAGCCGATTTCGAGTTCGTCGACTGGAACTTCAACGACCTGGAAAACGGCAAGACCACCGACGACTACGCCTGGCTGGCCGAGCGCATCCACGCCGACGGCCACGACATCTACGTCGCCGACTTCGACCACCTCGGCGTTTACGCCTGTCGCATCCTCGTTCCCGGCATGTCCGAGATCTACCCGATCGACGACCTCGAATGGGAAAACAACAGCAACGGCAACGTCGTCCGCGCCGACATCCTGAATCTGGCCGAACTCAACGACGACGAATGCTGCGAGTTGCTCGACACGCTCAACGAACTGAACATCGCCGACGAACGCCCGGTTGCCGCGCTGATCGGCCTCGCCGCCGACCCCGGCTCGCTGTGGGCCGACCTGCGCATCGGAGAACTGAAGACCATGCTCGCCCTGGCCGGCGGCGACCCCGACGCCCTGCGCGAAGGCCTCGAGTGGGTGCGCCAGTTCGAACAGATCGACGCCGGCCGACGCCGCATTTACGCCTGCCTGCAGACCCTCATCGACATGGATGACCCGGCCGCCTATGAAGCCGCGCTGTTCAGCCTCTACGGCGAAGAAACGCTGGACCAGGCCGTCTCCATGCTCGACGGCGACCTCCGCTTCTTCGGCCTGGTATCGCCCGGCCTGGCCCTCGCCGGCTGCGACCTGCACCAGCGTCTGCTCGGGGAATACGAAAAGGCCCACGGAACCGTCGCCTGACGGGAATTCACACGCCTACGGTCAACCGGAAAAAACGGCCAAAATTGAAACCGGGCGCCTAGCCCGCTCCCCGGCTCAGCCATTTCAAGACCATCGCGTAGAGCCGGCCCGGATCAACCGGCTTGGCGATGAAGTCGTTCATGCCGGCGCCAAGGCAGCGTGCCTTGTCCTCGGCGAAGGCGTTGGCCGTCATGGCCAGGATGGGAATGGCACTGCCTTGCGGCAGGGCGCGAATCTGTCGGGTGGCGGTCAGGCCATCCATCTGCGGCATCTGCATGTCCATCAGGATCAGGTCGTAGGTTTCGCGACCGAACTTGTCCAGCGCCACCATCCCGTTGTCGGCCACATCGACGAGCAGCCCGACATCGTCCAGCATGGCCAGGGCGATTTCCTGATTGATCGGTTCGTCCTCGACGAGCAGGATGCGACTGGCCGGATAGCCATGCCGCAAGGCTTCGGCGGCGTTCTCGTCGCCCCTGACAGCGAGCGGACCGGAGCGTTCGCCCCCCCGCCGGAGGCGGGCGGTCAGCCAGAAAGTGCTGCCCTGCCCGACCTGGCTGCTCACACCGGCATCGCCCCCCATGAGCTTGGCCAGCTTGCGCGTAATGGCCAGGCCCAGCCCGGTGCCGCCATATTTGCGCGTCGTCGAATTGTCGGCCTGCTCGAAGGCCCCGAACAGCCGCACTAGATCATCCTCGGCGATGCCGATGCCGGAATCCTCGACTTCGAACCGCAGCAAAACGCTGTCGGCCGCCTCGTCAAGCATGCTGGCACGCAGCGATATGCTGCCCTTGTCGGTAAACTTGATGGCATTGCTGGCGTAGTTGAGCAGCGCCTGCTGCAGACGGGTCTGGTCGCCGAGCAGCGGCGGCAAGGCCGGCCCGGACTCGACATGGAGGATCAGATGCTTGGCCTGCGCGCGATCACTCATGATCGACGCCACATTGCCAAGAATGCACTCCACCCTGAGCGGCGCCTCTTCGAGCGTGAACTTCCCGGCTTCGATCTTCGACAGATCGAGAATGGCGTTGATGATTTCCAGCAAGTGTTCGCCAGCCAGTTCCAGCCGGTCAAGGCGTTCCATCTGACCGGTTTCCAGACCGTTGCGCCGGATCAGGTGAGCCATGCCGGTGATGGCGTTGAGCGGCGTCCGGATTTCGTGCGACATGTTGGCCAGGAAGGCACTTTTCGCCACATTGGCCGCTTCGGCCGCTTCCTTGGCCACGGCCAGTTCGGCGGTGCGCTGGTTCACCAGTTCTTCCAGATGCAGACGATGCTGCTTGAGTTCATTCTCGTTGTGCACGCGCTCGGTAATATCGCGACTGATACCGAACAGGCCGACGACCTTATGTCGATCGTCAAACAAGGGCCATTTGTTGGTTTCCACGTAACCGAGTTCACCATTACCGTCGTAATACGGTTCAATCTTGGCCCGCAGGGGTTTCCCTTCCCTGAATACCGATATCTCCTCTTCCTCGTAAAGCCGGGCCGTATCGGCCGGAAAGACCTCGCGGTCGTGCTTGCCGATCATGTCGCGCCAACTGGCGTGCCCCGTGATGTCGGCCAGGGTCTGGCTGCAAAAACGGAAGCGGCTGGCGGCATCCTTAAAATAGATGAAATCGGTGGTCTGATTGAGGAAAGCCTCAAAATCGCGATTGAAATCCGCCACCTTCTGCTCAGCCAGCTTGCGCTCGGTAATGTCCACATCCATGCAAACCAGAATCTGCGGCGAATCGCCCTCGCCGGGAATGGCGAAGGCGGTGGACTCCACCCAGCGTTGTTCGCCGCTGCGCGTGCCCACCCGGTATTCGGCCGGGGCCAGCGCCTTGCCGGTGGCGGCCACCGCCGCCAGATCGTGCAGGCATGGCACGTCCTTTTCCCCCTTGAAAAGGAGTTGCGCCAGATTGCGCCCGATGGCCTCGTCGGAACGCCAGCCGTAGAGCTTTTCGGAAGCCGGATTCCAGTAGATCACCCGCCCCCGGACATCGAACCACTGAACGGCGACGTTGGGCGTGTTTTCGAGGCTGGCGGAAAGGCGCCGCCGTGCGGCCTCGGCCCGCTCGGTCGCTTGCGAGGCGCGGTTGAACGAGCGCCAGAGCACGGCAAAGGCCCCCGCCACCATGAGGGCAACCAGAGCGAAACCCAGGCGCAGCGACGCCAGGTTGTCCGGTTCCGCCCGCCAGCCGGCACGCGGTGTCGCGGCGATCTGCCAGGTGCCGTGCGGCAGGTGGATGGTGGCCAGAACCGGATCGGCGTCGAACAGCCCGGGCTGCCCGAAAAAGACTTCGCCATCGGCGCCCTTGGCATCCTTGCCGCGAATGGCGATGTCCACCGGTAGCGCGGCGTCGGTCAGACCACTACTGGCAAACAGTTTGTCGACATCGATCACTGCGCTGACCAAGCCCCAGAAATGCTCCTCGCCCCGACTGTCGGGCAAATAGACCGGCAGACGGGCGACCAGGCCGACGCCGCCCTGAACAAGCGTGAGCGGCCCGGCCAGCACGATCTGGCGCGACACCCGGGCTTGTTCGGCGGCATCGACCTGGCTCGGCGTGGTCCGATAATTCAGCCCGACGGCCTTTTCGTTGCCCTGCATGGGGTGCACCCAGCGAATGACCATGTCCGGCGCGGCGACGATATTGCGTAGCTGCGTGCGTCCCGCGAACAGTGGCTGGACGGCCGTCTCGAAACTTTTCTGGTCGAGTTCGGGGTTAAGCGCAATGACGCTGAGCAGGCCGCGCACCAATTGAATGTCGCTGTTGAGATTGCCTTCGAGCGCATCGCGGACGACGGTCAGGACATGCTGAACGTCGGCGCGTTCAGCCGAAGCAAATTGCTCGCGATTGATCTTTTCCGCGAAGAAGGCAGCCAGCGCCAGGCCGAATAGAACCAGCAGGGCTGCTACAACATGCAGCGTCCGGCGGGTCGCCAGACCACCACGGTCCCGACCATCAACCCCATCGGACCCGGCCCGGTCGATACTCGAGAACTTGGATTTCAAACGACGCTCCGTCATGTTCCTGTTCACTGATTGTATCTATCCGCGTGCAAAGGGGGCAAAGCAATTACGATCGAACTTCTCCACCACCGGCGACTCGAACGGGTAGGGTGGACACGTATTCACCGCCCGGCTACGCGCAACCGGGAGGAGTTGGCCATGACAACAATCAGCAAGACCCGACCGGAAAGGGACTCTTTCGGCGACATCGAGGTTGCCGCCGAACGCCTGTGGGGCGCCCAGACCCAGCGTTCGCTGACGCATTTCGCCATCTCCAGCGAACGCATGCCGGAAGAACTGATCGACGCGCTGGCTCAGGTCAAGGCAAGCAGTGCCAAGGTCAACCGCGAACTCGGCCTGCTTCCGGCTCCGTTTGCTGCGGCCATCCTTCTCGCCGCCAAAGAAGTGAGCAGCGGCCGGCATCGCGACGAATTCCCGCTATCGGTCTGGCAGACCGGCTCGGGCACGCAAACCAACATGAACATGAACGAGGTGCTGGCCAACCGCGCCTCGGAGTTGATGGGCGGCCAGCGCGGCCACGCCCCCGCCGTCGGCATCGAGCGCCGACTATTGCCCGCCCTCCGTCAGCTGACCTCGACGCTGGCAGAAAAATCCACCGAATTCGCCGACATCATCAAGATCGGCCGGACCCATCTGCAGGACGCGACACCACTCTCGCTAGGCCAGGAATTTTCCGGCTACGTCGCCCAGTTGCAGCACGCCGAGGCCCTCATCGCCGCCAGCCTGCCTGCACTCACCCCGCTCGCCGTCGGCGGCACGGCGGTCGGCACCGGGCTCAACACCCATCCCGAGTTCGGGGACCGCGTCGCGGCCGATCTGGCCGAGCACTGCGCCATTCCATTCACCAGCGCCGCTAACAAATTCGCCGCGCTGGCTGCCCACGACGGCCTGGTCGCAGCGCATGGTGCCCTGAAGACCCTGGCCGTGGCGCTCATGAAAATTGCCAACGACATCCGCTGGCTGGCCTCCGGCCCGCGCTCCGGGCTCGGTGAAATCGGCATCCCGGAAAACGAGCCGGGCAGTTCGATCATGCCCGGCAAGGTCAATCCGACCCAGTGCGAGGCGCTTACCATGCTCTGCTGCCAGGTCATGGGCAACGACGTGACCATCGGCATCGCCGGTGCCTCGGGCAATTTCGAACTCAATGTCTACAAGCCGGTGATTGCCCACAACTTCCTGCAGAGCGTCCGCCTGCTCGGCGACGGCATGCTTGGCTTCGAAGAGCACTGCGTCCGCGGCATCACCGCCCATCACAAACGCATCGCCGAACTGATGGAACGCTCGCTCATGCTGGTCACCGCCCTGACCCCGCATATCGGCTACGACAATGCCGCCGAAATCGCCAAACTGGCCAACCGGGACGGCACCACGCTCAGGCAGGCGGCGCTGGCACTGGGCCACGTCTCGCTCGAAGACTACGACCGCTGGGTCGTGCCGGGCGAGATGATCCAACCGGCGCCGTGACGGCAAAGCCGATTGCTACGGTCAGCCGGGAAAAACGGCCAAAAACGAAATCCGGACGACGCCAGATTTCAGCGCGCCACGATCACCCCGCAGGCAATGCGCCGCCCCGAGTTGCCGGCCGGCTGTGATGTGTAGTCGTCGGCATCGGCATGGATCACGACGCTGCGCCCGATCACGCCGGTCGGGCCGTGCAAGCTCAGGCCACGCGATTCGGCGATGTATCGCGCAACGCCCTGCGCATTGGCAAGCAGATTGGGCAAGTCGCCGCCGTGATGATCGCCGCTGGTGAAATGGCCGTGTGTCTTGCCGTCCGGATTGAAATGCCCCTTGGCGCTGGTGCCATCGGGCGCGCTGCAATCGCCGACCTCATGCACATGAAAACCGTGCTCGCCCGGCGTCAGGCCCGTCAAGCCGGCCACAACGCGCAGGCGACCGTCGGTTTCAGAAAAACTGACCGTGCCGGCAACCCCGCTCCCCGAGCGGCCCAGCAGTTCGGCCTTGGCCGACCCGCCCACACCCGGTGTCGAACAGGCGCCGAGCAAGGCAAGCGAAATGGCACTCAAGGTGATGGCGAAACGGATTTGCATGAAGTGTCCCTGCAGAAATAGATAGCCGGGCCGAAGAATATCCCAAATCGCTATTACGACCAGCATCCCAGGTGATAGTTCAAGGTCCTCACACATCGCTTTATGTCATTTTGAAATAACGCAATGTACATTTGTTCTTAAAAGAATATTAAGCGCTTTGCTACAATGCGCAACATTCGACAATCCCTGCGGATTCCCCAAGCAATGACCCAACGTTCCACCCTCTCTCACCTCGACTGGCTCGAAGCCGAAGCCATCCACATCATGCGCGAAGTCGCCGGCCAGTGTGCCAACCCGGTGCTTCTGTTCTCCGGCGGCAAGGACTCGATCTGCATGCTGCGCATCGCCGAAAAAGCCTTCCGTCCGGGCAAGTTCCCCTTCCCGCTGATGCACATCGATACCGGCCACAACTACAAGGAAGTCGTCGAATTCCGCGACAAGCGCGCCGCCGAACTGAGCGAGCGGCTGATCGTCCGTTCCGTCGAGGATTCGATGAAGCGCGGTACCGTCGTGCTGAAACACGAGAACGAGTCGCGCAACAAGCACCAGTCGGTGACCCTGCTCGAAGCCATCGAGGAATTCGGTTTCGACGCCTGTATCGGCGGCGCCCGTCGTGACGAGGAAAAGGCCCGCGCCAAGGAACGCATTTTCAGCTTCCGCGACGAATTCGGCCAATGGGATCCGAAGAACCAGCGCCCGGAACTGTGGAGCCTGTACAACGCCCGCAGCCACAAGGGCGAGAACATGCGCGTCTTCCCGATTTCGAACTGGACGGAAATGGATGTCTGGCAATACATCGAGCGCGAAAAGCTCGAACTGCCGTCGATCTACTTCGCCCACACCCGCCCGGTGGTCATCCGCCAGGGCGCCATCGTGCCGGTCAATGTGCCGCTGGTTTCCGGCGAACTGACCAACACGGTCAAGGCCGGTGAGGAAATCGTCAATCTGCAGGTGCGCTTCCGCACCGTCGGCGACATCTCCTGCACCGCCCCGGTCGAGTCGGATGCCGACACCGTCGA
Organism: Betaproteobacteria bacterium HGW-Betaproteobacteria-6; assembly: GCA_002842145.1. Classification (GTDB taxonomy): domain Bacteria; phylum Pseudomonadota; class Gammaproteobacteria; order Burkholderiales; family Rhodocyclaceae; genus Azonexus. The sequence goes on from PHCF01000011.1 coordinate 28,477, forward strand.
GAAGATCGTCGTCGAAACCGCCACCACCACCATCACCGAGCGTGGCGCCACCCGTCTGGATGACCAGACCAGCGAAGCCTCCATGGAACAACGCAAGAAAGAGGGTTACTTCTGATGTCCGCCCCCGAAAAAATCGAAGATCACGGCCTGCTGCGCTTCCTGACCTGCGGCAGCGTCGATGACGGCAAGAGCACGCTGATCGGCCGCCTGCTGTACGACAGCAAGACCATCCTTGCCGACACCCTGCACGCCATCACCAAGACATCGGAAAAGCGCGGCCTCGGCGCCGTCGACCTGTCGCTGCTCACCGACGGCCTGCAAGCCGAGCGCGAACAGGGCATCACCATCGACGTCGCCTATCGCTACTTCTCGACCGGCACCCGCAAGTACATCATCGCCGATGCCCCGGGCCACGAGCAGTACACCCGCAACATGGTGACCGCCGCGTCGACCGCCAACCTCGCCATCATCCTGATCGATGCGCGCAAAGGCGTGCTGACCCAGACCCGCCGCCATTCCAAGCTGGCCTCGCTGGTCGGTATCCCGCACCTCCTGGTGGCCATCAACAAGATGGATCTGGTTGATTACTCGCAGGAAGCCTACGAGAAGATCAAGGCCGATTACCTGGAATTCGCCAAGAAGGTCGGCATCGAAGACATCCGCTTCATTCCGCTCTCCGCCCTGAACGGCGACATGATCGTCGAGCGTGGCGACAAGCTGGACTGGTACGACGGCCCGACCCTGATCGACATCCTCGAAGCGACTCCGGCCGCCCACACCGAGCATGCCGAAGCCTTCCGCTTCCCGGTCCAATACGTCTGCCGCCCGCAGGATTCCGCCAACCCGGAACTGCACGATTACCGCGGTTTCATGGGCAGCATCGAATCCGGCACGATCAAGGTCGGCGATGCCGTCACCGTGCTGCCGAGCGGCCTGAGCTCGACCGTCAAGGCGATCCAGATCGGCGGCGTAGACATTCCCGACGCCATCACCGAGCAAGCGGTCACCCTGCTGCTGGCCGACGAAATCGACATTTCGCGCGGCGACATGATCGTCAAGTCCGACGAGGTGCCGCCCGCCGTCAAGCAGATCGAAGCCACCGTCTGCTGGATGGCCGAAACCCCGCTCGACCGCGCCCGCACCTACCTGATCCGCCACACGACGCGCGATTCGAAAGCCAAGCTGGCCGCCATCGACCATCGCCTCGACGTCAACACGCTGGAAAAAGTCGCCGCCGAGAAGCTGGCGATGAACGACATCGCCCAGGTCAGCTTCAAACTGGCCCAGCCGCTGTTCGTTGATCCCTACCGGCAAAACCGCAACACCGGCGCTTTCATCATCATCGACGAGAGCAACAACAACACGGTCGGCGCCGGGATGATTTTGTAGGGATTCCCACGGTCAACCGGAAAAAACGGCCAAAATTGAAAACGCCTCCGCCATGGAGGCGTTTTCGTTTTCCCTGCACCTTTCAGTCTTGCAGTTTCGTAGCGCGATAATAATTAATGCTGTGTTTACGCAGAGTAGACAGCATTAACATGCGTTGGCATCATGCCCTCATTGAAACGGAGGGCACATGGCCAGAGAAAAATTCCAAATCGACGGGAAGCGTTTAAAGGAACTTCGCGAAGAAAGTGGCAAAACACAGTTAACCGTTGCCAAGGAACTCCACGCGAAGCTTGGGATAAAGACAAGCCCTCCCGATGCGACCCTCATAACCAGCTACCAACGCAACGAACGCACAGGAAATATCAGTAGGCAGCGCGCCAAGGCCCTCTCCGAAATTTTCAAGGTGCCGCTAAAAGTACTTCAGGGCGACAAGCCTTTTAATCCAGAACAAAAAGACGACGGGGTCCCCGACCCTCGGGATTATCTGCAACAGATCGAACAAACGATTCGGGAAGTGTTGGCAAAAGCCGAAAACTCAACCCTTCAACAAGCCCTCCAGCAAACCTTTGCTGAAACGAGATTCACGTCAGGCTCTGACGAAGAAAACCGTGAAGATGCCATCCGCTATCTTGCCGAAGATATCGCTCGACGTATCGAAGCCGTTCAACTTGTACGGAACAAGAATGAAATCGCCGACTTGGTCCAACTGACCGGGATCACCGAAGCAGAACTGTTACGCCCCGTAAACGTTGACGGTCATTGGTTTATCAACGTTTTCGAGTCCTGGAAAACCGACCCCAACGCCCCCCCCGACGAATTGAATATTCGCTCCGAGGTAACTCAAGGTGCCGGGTTGGCCATTTATTCAATCAAGGAAGCCATTCAGAAGAGTTCGAAGAACCTTCCTGAGTGCTCGGACGAGTCTATAACGCTTTCTCACGACGGCTTTTGGTACAAGGTTGAAGCAAAACTCTCCTTGCGAAAAACAATCCGCATTGACTTGGTACGCTGCCAGCCGGATGCAAAAGGCCTGCGCTGGGTCAAACCCTCCTGGCGTGACGAATATTTGATCAGGGAACCGCTTATCGATTGGGCCAAAGCCAATTTCAATTTCATCTGCGATTTTGACGGAAAGCAATCGCCTTCCGGCGACATCCGCCAGCTCCGCTTTCTGGTTACGGAATACAACCAAAGCAGCCCAGGCATTCGCTATAAAACAGGAAGAATGGTCATCTCCGGGAACCTCGAAGAAATAAGCGATGAACTGCTAGCCTCCTTGCGAGAGCAAGGCAGAACACATTTTAAGGCCCAAAGACTGCTCACCAATGACCTGAGAGACTCCCTAGCCCCATTCCTCTCTGACTACCCGCCCGAATGCTGGAGCATGAGCGGTCCTAGTATCCGTTTGGACGAAAGCAAGGCCAAAGATCGAAAACGGCCATTTTTTGAGTGCTTTTGGGGAGAGAAGTACGAAATCGAACTCGTTGAACAGGTTGGAGAGCAATTTGAACCCGTTCCGTGGCGAGAAAAAGACAAGCGATCGTTGGAGAAAATCCTTAATGAAATGCTCAACGATCCAGCCTGGGCGACCAACGAACCACGCCGCGCATTCACCCCCTACAGCGCCGAACCATGATGGCGCCGCCTGTATAGCGCATTAAGCGCCCTTCCCTTCTAACTCTTGTAACAAGCGTCCGCGAGGTACGCCCCGGGCCCGCGCACGCCTTTTTTCCGGGGCACTTTTGGAGAACCACCATGACCACTCATCTCAAAAACGCTCCTAGCAAAACCGGCGAAAAATCTGGTGGCGGTCGCGGCAACAACCCGCCCGCCCCCAAGAAGTAAGCAACCCTGACCACGGGCGCTCCAGCCGGAGCGCCCGTACCCAACGCCATCACCAGAAAGATCCGCCACATGCTCAAAAAACTCATCACAACCCTGCTTTCCATCTCCCTACTCACTCTCAGCGCCTGCGGAAGCCCAGGCCCCAAATACCGCAACGTCCGTTCCTACAGCGAAGGACTCGCGCCCGTTCAGACGCAGGGCGGACGTTGGGGATTCATCAATGAACGGCAGGATTGGGTTATCCAGCCGAGATTCGAGGATGCCCGGGAATTTCAGGGTGGCAAGGCTGCCGTGCGCCAAAATGGCAAATGGGGTTTTATCAACAAGCACGGGGAATGGTTGTGACTTTCCGCAATCCTCATTCCAGCGAGTTGGTTATCAACTGGCACATGACCGAGGCGTGCAATTTCCGTTGTCGCTACTGCTATTCAAAATGGCAGGCGGGTCCCGGCAAGGAGTTGATTCATTCGCCGGAACGCAGTGCCGCGATGCTCGCGGAAATCGCTCGCCATTTTTCGCCGGACAATCCGCGCGACCAGGCTCATCTCGGCATGCAATGGGATTCGGTGCGTCTGAGCCTGGCGGGTGGTGAGCCTCTTTTGTATAGCCGGGAAGTTGTCGGTGTCGTCGCTTTGGCACGGGATCTCGGCTTCAGGGTTTCGCTGATCACCAATGGCAGCCGCCTGACTCAGGCGTTAATGGCGGAATTGGCACCGCAGCTTTCAGTCCTTGGTCTGAGCCTGGATTCGGCGATGGCTTCGACCAACCGGGAAATCGGACGGGCTGATAAACATGAGCGGGTTCTCTCCCTGAGCAATCTGGCTGCCATCGTTGAGTCAGGACGACGCCAGAATCCCGACTTGCGCGTGAAGATCAACACCGTGGTCAATGCGCTCAATTTCACGGAAGACATGAGCCAACCGATTCGGCAACTGGCGCCGGACAAATGGAAGGTGCTGCGCATGTTGCCGACGATCACCAGTGATCTGGCCATTACAGACCACGAGTTTGCCGAATTTGTTGCGCGTCACCAGAAGCTTGGTGGGATCATGGCGGCGGAAGACAACAACGACATGATCGAGTCATACATCATGATCGACCCGCATGGCCGCTTCTTTCAGAACGCCCGGAATGGAAACGGCTACCGCTACAGCGAGGAAATCCTGACGGTGGGCGCCGAAAGGGCATTTCGGCAAATCTGCTGGCAGGCAGAGAAGTTCCAGTCCAGGTACCACTCAAAACCGAGCGAGACCGTCGCATGAAATATTGCTCTGCGAAGGAAATAGATCAGTTGGTCAAGCAGCTTGTCCACCAAGGCTGGTCATTCCGTTGGGGTGGCAAACACGGTCGGTTACGCTCGCCAGCAGGAAAAGTAACGCTCAGCGTACCGAGCACGCCGAGCGATCGACGGGCTTTCCTGAACTTCCGGCGGGATATTCGACATGCTGTCGGGCTGTAAAATTGAGCGGGGTCCGGACGTTTTTTTGATTCCCACGGTCAACCGGAAAAAACGGCCAAAATTGAAAACGCCTCCGCCATGGAGGCGTTTTGATTTATGCCTGTCCATTTCCCCCATTTCACGGCTAACATAAGCGCAGCAAGCGATTTGACCAAATCACCCGTTGTCCGGACTCATGGAAACTGCTGGGAAGTTCTGAATGCGCGTTCTGATTGTTGATGACAATGCCTTGATGCGAGACCTGCTCAGCGCCCTGCTGTCCAGCCAGGGCTACGAGGTTGTCGGGGCGCTGGAAGATGGCAATGGCGTCATGGAAACCGTGCGCAAGCTGTCACCGCAGATTATCTGTCTCGACTACCTGTTGCCCGGTCGCGATGGACTCGACATCTTGCGTGAGATCAATTCGGACCATCCGGAAATCGACGTGCTGTTCATTACTGCCACGGAAGGCCAGAGCATCGAGACGCAAGCCGCCGATGCCGGCGCGGCCGGCTTTCTGCGCAAGCCCTTCGGCCAGAAACAGGTGATCGACGAGTTGCAGCAGGTTTGCGAAACACGCCGCCGGGCCTCGCCGGAAAGCCAGCCGGAAGCAGCCGCCAAATCGCCCGCCCCACCGGCTGTTTCAAGACAACCCGGCTCACCCCCGGGCCGACTGCCGACTGCTGTCATCGCCGACGACAACAGCGCGATCCGCCTGCTACTAAAAGGCCTGCTCACCGAACTGGGCCTGCAAGTCGTCAGCCAGGTGGCAAATGGCGAGGAAGCCATCCGCGCGGCCACAAACTACCAGCCCACCGTGCTCTTTCTCGACGTCAACATGCCCATCCTGGGCGGCCTTGAGGCATTACCCAGAATTGTCGAGGCCAGCCCGAACACGTCAGTTGTCATGGTCACGGGCGACACCTCGCGCACCATCGTCCAGCAAGCGGCCGGCCTCGGCGCCCGTGGTTACGTCGTCAAGCCGGTACGCCCGGCCTATGTCGAAAAATTCCTGAAACAGCTGTTCAACGCCTGAGCGAAGAAAGGTATACGGCCATGACCTTGATGATCGATTTTCCCTTCCCGGGCGTCGCCCCCTGGGTCGATCACTTCAAGAGCATCGAAGTCCCGGTCCTCCGCCATACGGTTCACCAACTCGCCGAATTACGCGAAACGGCGAACACGATCAATACCCGCAAGCTGGCCACCGTCATTGCCCACGATCCGCTCATGACCCTGCGCCTGTTCCAATACATGCAGGCCAACCGCTCGCGCCGACAGTCGGCCGACATCACGACCATCGAACGCTCGCTGGTGATGATCGGCACACAGAATTTCTACGACAGCATCCAGGATCCGCCCATCCTCGAGCAGCAGCTCAAGGGCTACCCGAAGGCCATGCTCGGCCTGCTCAAGGTCATTGCGCGCTCCCGCATAGCTTCGCAATGGGCCCGCGACTGGGCCTTGCTGCGCCAGAACGTGAGCTTTGACGAAATCGCCATGGCGGCGCTGCTCCACGACCTGGTCGAAATCCTGCTGTGGTGCTTCGCCCCCAACCTCGCCATCCGGGCCAAGGAGCGCCTGACCAGCGAGCCTGGGCGACGCAGCAGCCAGATCCAGCAGGAAGTTTTTGGCGCCCCGCTCGACGAAATCGCCGTCGAATTGATCACCCACTGGGGACTGCCGCCACTACTCTGTTCGCTGCTCAACCCGGCTGATGCCGAGGTGGCCAATGTCAGAAACGTCAAGCTCGCCGTGAACCTCGCCCGGCACTCGGCCAATGGCTGGAACGACCCGGCTTTGCCGGACGATTATCGGGAAATCGAAGCCTTGCTCCACATCGGGCACAGCAATCTGCTCGAGCGCATCGGCGCCCCCGAGGAGCAGGTCCTGGCCGCCCGCGAGGCCGAAGCGGAAGGCGATCCGCTGGCCTCCTGACCGCCGCTCGTGTCCAGGCTCGAACGATCAGAGATCGACGTTGACCTGAGACCAGAAGCTTCGCCCATCCATGCGCAGCGAATCCTGTGGCAAGCCGCTGTCGGGCCGCCAGTCGAAAGGCGAAACGACTTCGTATTCACGGTCGAACAGGTTGCGAATGCCGAAGGACGCCGACAGGCCATGCCACTTGCACTGACTCGAGAAGGTCAGGTTGGCCAGCGCCACACCGCCGAGCCGCCGCCGTTCCATGGTCAGTCGGGAACCGAGATACTGGGCCTCGAGACCGGTGCACAGGGCACCGTCGAGGATCGGGACACTGAGATTGAATTTGCCCAGCACGTGCGGCGAATTGATCAGCTCGCCGCCGTCGACATCCTGCGCATTCTGCCAGGCTAGGCTGCCACGCGAACGAACGCCGCTTGCCCACAGGCTCTCCAGCTCGATTTCCAGGCCCTGGGTACGGCTGTTGCCATCCGGCGCGTAGTCGCCCAGCGCATCGCTATAAACCAACTGACCGCTCCGGTGATAGCTGTACAGCGAGCCGGTCAGGCGGGTATCGCGACTGAATTCGTGCTGCAGTAACAGTTCGGTCGCCGCCACATATTCGGGGGCAGCCGCCGCTTCATACGAAAAGCGCTCGTAGGCATGCGGCATGCGGAAAGCCTCGCTGTAGGAAGCCTTCAGGGTGGTCTGCAGGGTCGGCTTGTAGATCACGGCCAGACGCGGACTCCAGTTGCCGGCAAGATCGCTGGCGTCGTCGTGGCGGGCACCGATATTGAGCGACCAGTGCGCGTTGATGCGGTATTCGTCGGTCAGATAGAGGCTGGCCGTGCGCCGCGACAGCGAATCGCTGAACAATTCGACGGTCGCCCCCTGCGGTGAGAAATAGCTCCGCCGGAACTGCTGCCGGTAGTCGTTGCGGAACTCAAAGCCGAAGACCGTCGTGTGATCGACAAACCAGTTGCCGACGAATTTCTGGTCGATGCCCCACCAGCTGCCGTGATATTCGCGCCGCCCGTATTTTTCGTTGTCGAGGCTGTAGTCGGCAAATTCGCGCCAAGAGTCGTAGGCGTACTGCCCGGTATAAAACCGCGAAAGCGAACTGAGGTCCTGACTTGGCGTTGTCTGGTAGGCCAGGTTGAGGAAGGCGTTTTCGTCGCGTACGGAAAACGGCGTGTTAAATGCCGTCGACGCGCTCGGGTTGGTCGGCAGCCTTTTCTTGCGGTCAGCATAGGCAGCTTCGATGCTCAAGCCCTGGTAGGCGACTTTCCCGAAAAAACGCTTGTTGGTCCGGCCGTCCTGGTTTTCGGCGATGCCGTTATGGGTGGCCGGGGTGTCATAGGCCGGGAAATAGAGGTTGCTTCCATCGACGTCGAGTGCCGAGGCGGAGAGCAGCAGGTCGGCGCCGTTGTCGAAGCGCTTGCCGTAGCTCGCCCGCTGCTTCTGGCCGCCATGGCTGGACACTTCGGCGGACAACTGGGCGGCGTTGAAATCGCGTCCTTTTTTGGTCACCACGTTGATGATGCCAAGCAGGGCGTTGTTGCCGTAGGTCACCGAGCCAGTACCCGGCACGTATTCAACGCGTTCGACGAGTTCGAGGTCAAGCAGGCCGGATTCGTCGATGTAGGCCTGGTTGAACAGGCTGTCCTGCGTTGCGTAGCCGTCGATGAGCAGCATGATGCGGCCGGCGTAATCCTCGGGCACACCGAAGCCACGACCGCCTAGATACTGATAGCGCCGATCATAGGTTGTGGTCAGGCCGCGCATGCTGGCGATCACGTCGGCCAGTGTCCGGTAGCCGTAGGCGCGGATATCGGCCGCGGTGACGATGCTGACCGCCGAGGGCGAGTCGCTGATCTGCTGGGCGATCTGCGCCACCGGCACAGCCTCGCGCAGCATCAATTGCTCGAAGGGAATTTCCGTCAGATCAATATCCGACCCGGCGTGCGTCGCGCTGGCAAAAACGGACAGGCATAGTGCCAAATTCACTAAACTCAACCCGCCAGATTTCATCCCGCCCACATTCCCCATGTCGCCGCAACTGTTTTGCCATGCAAAGGGCATGAGCGGCCGACATTCTAACGGAGTTTTGAAAATTCCATAACGGACAAACAGGGTCTCCGGGTTCCTGTTTTTATCAAAAAATACAAACAAATAGCTTGATCGCATCGACCGACCAGCTCGCCCCGAACGGAGTCTGCAAAATGGGCACAACAGCGTTTTTGGTGAATAATTCGGCCATGTTGAAAATATTTATCGCCATCGCTGCCCTGATCACGCTGCCGGCGCCGGCCGCCGCCGAAATTTACAAATGCCGCCTGGCCAATGGGCGGACCGAGATTGCCAATGCCCCCTGCGCGACGAGCAGCACCACGATCGAAGTCCGCCCGGACGAACACGTTTCCGAAGCCGCCCGCCGGGCAGCCGAACTCGAGGTCGAACGGATGCGCGCTTTTGTCGAAAAACGCGAGGCCGCGCAACGCGCCGATCAAGCGGCGGAACGTGCCCGGCAACCTGGCGTCAGCCCGCCGTCGCCGACCAACAACGCCACCCCCCCTCCACCTGCCTATGGCGACACCGATGACTGTCTGCACAGGATCGGACAAATGGTTCTCGAGGCCAGCCAGCGCATGCAAATGGAAGCGGCCTGTCGCAACCTGGTCCGCCCACCACCAACCGACGCCCCCATCGTCGCCCCCACCTTCCCGCAAGGCCAGCATCTCCAACCGCAGCAGCCGGTGCAGCCGATTCCGACGGGCATACCGGCCGACGGTCCAAAAATTGCCGCGCCACTACTCAAAAAATAGGCAAGCGGTTTCGGCGACGCTCGCCGCCCGGCTTTTTGCCGTTTTTTGCTGACACCCACGGTCAACCGGAAGTTTTGGCCAATTTTGAAATCCACGGGCGGCGCCTGCGCCGCCCATCGAAGGCCGACCATGACCGAACTTCTCAAACCCTACCCCGATGCCGCCGCTGGTGAGGACATCATAGCCAGCACGCAAACCTGGCTGGAACGCGCCGTGATCGGGCTCAACCTCTGCCCGTTTGCCAAAAGCGTCTTCGTCAAAAAGCAGGTCCGCTACGCCCTGACCGCGGCAAGCACGCCTGACGAACTGCTCGCTGAACTCGAGCGCGAACTTACGCTGATGAATGAAACCGACCCGGCGCAACTGGATACGACGCTGCTCATCCACCCGCTGGCGATGACCGATTTTCTCGACTTCCATTTCTTCCTCGGCGAAGTCGATGCACTGATCCGCAACCTTGGCTACGAAGGCGTTTTCCAGATCGCCAGCCTGCACCCGCAATACGAGTTTTCCGGTAGTGAGCCGGATGACATCGCCAACTTCACCAACCGCTCGCCTTACCCCACCCTGCACCTGCTCCGCGAAAGCAGCATCGACCGTGCCGTGGCAGCCTTCCCCGATGCCGAAGCGATTTTCGAGCGCAACATCGAAACTATGGAGCGCCTCGGGCACGAGGGCTGGAAAAAACTCTGGCTGAGTTGAGACTGGCGAGGCGCGTAACTGCTTCGGCGTGTTCGTTCCCACTCGGATTTTTTACCCGCTACGCCAGCTCAGCCACTTCGCCGTAATGGCATACAGTATGTCGGGATTGAATGGTTTGGACAGAAAGTCGTTCATCCCGGCTTCAAAGCAACTTCTCCGATCCTCGGCAAAGGCGTTGGCGGTCATGGCAACGATCGGCGTATCGTGGTGGAGCAGCATTTTTCGTATCTGCCTTGTCGCTTCCAATCCATCCACATTGGGCATCTCCATATCCATGAAGATCAAGGTGTAGGTTTTTTCCAGGGCCATGCTGACGGCCTGGGCACCGTCTTCCGCTGTCTCGACGAGTAGCCCGACGTCCTTCAGAAGAAACTGGGCGATTTCGCGATTGACCGGTTCGTCGTCAACAATCAGTACCGTCCTTCCGGCGAAGCGCTCCCGCAACAGGGCCTCGGCACCGCCCGGTTGGTCCGCTTCCGCCACCTCCGCCCCAAAACCTTTCTTGAGCCTGGCGGTGAACCAGAAAGTGCTGCCCAGACCCGGCGTGCTTTCGACGCCCACCTCGCCGCCCATCAGTTCAGCCAGTCGCTTGGTAATCGCCAGGCCAAGCCCGGTGCCGCCGAATTTACGTGTCGTCGTATTGTCTGCCTGTACGAAGAATTCGAAGAGCCGGGGAATGACATCGGTCGGAATGCCGATGCCGGTATCCTCAACCTCAAAGCGAAGCAGGACCGAGTCGGGCGAGTCGTCAAGCACACGGCTGCGCAGCGTTATCCTCCCCGTACGGGTGAATTTCACCGCATTGGTGGCGTAATTGAGCAGGGCCTGTTGCAACCTCGCGCTATCACCCAGCAGATAATTCGGCAAAGATTCATTTTCAATCAGCAACACAAGTCCTTTTTCCCTGACCCGTTCATTGAGAATCGACGCGACGTTGGCTGTGATGCTGGCGACATTGACGCTGCCTTCATCGATGGAAAACTTGCCGGCCTCGATCTTGGAAAGGTCGAGTATGGCGTTGATGAGTTCCAGTAGATGCTGACTTGCCGTATCGATCTTGTCGAGCCGCTCGATCTGCTCGGGCTCGATGTCCGAGCGCCTGATCAAATTCACCATGCCGACAATGGCATTGAGCGGCGTCCGGATTTCATGACTCATGTTGGCGAGGAAACTGCTCTTGGCAACGTTGGCGGCTTCGGCTGCCGCTTTCGCATTTTCCAGTTGCCCGGTGCGCTCGGTAACGACCTCTTCGAGATGGTCGCGATTTCTTTCAATCTCAAGCTGGGCCTGCTTATAAGACGTGACGTCGGTAACCAGGACGTAGAACCCATCGACCCTACCCCCACGGACATCCGGAATATAGTTGACCAGCGCCTGGCGCGAATCCCGGCCGCCTGTCACCGGTATTGATCGCTCGAAAACCTGCGCTTCGCCGCGAAGCGCCGCTTCCATTTTGGGGAGGTTGAGCTGGTACAAATCCTCTCCGACGACCTCCCGGATATGCTTGCCGGGCATCTGGCTAGGCGAGACGCCGAACCAATCGGCGTAGGCGTAGTTGCCAAACCGGTTGTGCAGCGTCTTGTCCCAGTAGCCGATCATCGCCGGCATATTGTCGAGAATGGACTGCAGATCCCGCTCGATCTGCTGGCGCTCGGCGAGAAAGCGATTGATGGCGTCGATCAAAATGTCGATCTCGTGGCCGGAAGAGCCTGTCTTCTTTCTCTCGATGGAGAGCGTCGGCACATCCCTGGCACGCCCCAAAAGAAGGACATCCGCCGCCAGTTGATGCAGGGGCCGGACTATCGCCCGATAGACGATGGCAAACAGCACCAGGGCCAGACCGACAATCTTGAACAAATCCATCATCACCAGTGTCTTCAACGTCTCGGCCACCTGCGCATTGACCTGCCCGTATGATTCCGAAATGCGCACATGACCGATGGTCTGCTTGCCATCCGGAGCCATGACCGGAAGCATCCATATCTGGTCTGCCGAGCCGCCGAAACCGGGCTGCCTGACATCGACGACCACCCGTTCCTGATTCAGCACGGTATCGCGATCCAGTACCTCGACACGAACCAGAGAGCCCGACCGGACCATGCCGGAGAGCACGGCATTGAGACCGGCAACGTCATACTGCCAAAGAGAAATGGAGATAGCCGAAAGGCTTTGGTAAACCGCACCCCGCGCGTTGGCGTGGGCCGCCTGGAGGGCTTTCTCGCGTTCATGGACGTAGCCGAAGGTGGTCGCCAGGGCGAAAACGGCCAGACTGGTCAGCATGACCCAGAACAGGACCCGCAGTGCCAGAACCGCACTCCGCAGAGATGTCATGGCAGACGCCGGCAAAGGGCTGCAGGCATCCATGGCATTGCCTGACAAGGCCAGCTGTCGAGCCTGGAAATCGCCTTCATTTCCTGCCCCAGATTGCCGAATACGCTGCCACGACCCCTCGATCAGCCTCGATTCCCCCGCGACCGGCGGATTTCAGCAACTCGGCGGTAACCAGAATGGGTTTCGACTGATAGTTGCTCGGCGGCGCGCCGGAAAATGCGCGATTCAGTTCATCGGCCAGTTGGTAGCCCTGCATTTTCATCGGCTCGGCCACCGTGGCCGCCTGCCGGGAAACGCCGGCGCGAATGCGGCCAAGCGCCTTTTCCGAACCGTCCCCCGCCGACACATTGACAATATCCACCCGCCCGGCAGCGGCCAGTGGATAGTTGATTTCGTCGAAATAGACATCATTGATGGCCAGGCTGTATGTCCAGGCCGCGCCATGGGTCGCGACAAGCCTGGGAACGATTGCCGGCATCTCGGCAGCCGCATCCGAGATCGGTACGTTCTCTACGGACAGTACTTTGCAGCCCGCGTAACCCCGGCACGCCTCGATAGCCTTTTCCATCGCCTCGGTCTTGGCGTTGGCCACCGCGAACTGCTTGTCGTTGAAAATGACGACGCCCACCTGCTTCTGGCTCGCCATGGCGTCACGGATCACGTAATCGGCCGCGATGTGCGCCACATCGACGGGTATGGTCGAAACATTGACGAACAGGTCGGTCGTCGGCCCGGAAGTTTCGGCTGCATGCCAGCCAACCAGGACAATCCTGTTTCGCTTCGCGGCGGCAATTTCCTCGACGAAGTCAGCGGAATCAAACCCGCCAATCACAATTCCGTGTGGTCGCGTCGCAACGACTTGTTTCAAGCGCGCCGCCAGCGTCGCCCTCATTCCACCACCATCCTCGACACGAATCTTCCAGCCGAGCTTTTGTGCCGCCTCCTCGAAGCCCCGGTAGACGCCCATCACCCCACCGTTCCTGTAGTCGGAGGCGATGAAAACAACCGTCTTTGCAGGCTGGCCAGCCGGCCCCGGCGGAGGCAGCTGAAGCACGCCCTGGGCAAAACACGGCCCGGCCACAAAAGCCAAAAACCCCAGGAAAAAGCGTTGCGCCTTTTTCACTTTATTTCCTTGTCGAGACTTCCCCCGGACCTCGCGTCAGGGCACCTGTTCCAACAAGCCTAGCAGCCTTCAGCCTGACGCGCCATCTCAAAATCGAGACGCAGGAAATGCCGTATGGGTAAAAATGTAGCTCACTATCAACCGGTTCACGGCCCCCTAGGACTTTCCACGGTCAACCGGAAAAAACGACCAAAAATGAAATCCTGATCAGGCCGTTTCGTGCCCGGCGCCGTCCTTGTTCTGGCGGCCCAGCGTCAGTTCGGTGTTTTCGCTGAGGGCAAAAAAGAAGGCTTCGACGGCTTTCGGCTCGCCGGAGGCGGCAAAGGTGGTCTGGCCGCAGTCGCACTGGCCGACCCAGATGGCGTCGATGCCGCGCAGGCCGCGCGTGCTGACTGGGTTGATGGTCGTCACGTCACCGCCGCAGCCGTTGCAGACCAGCTTTTCCGGGCGCGTGGATTCGATTTTGGCCTGCGCCTGAGCGATGCGTTCTGCCTGCGTACCGCGATTTTTAGCCTGTCCCATGTCTCTTCCCTGCGTTTTTTCAAAGGCAGGCAGGATACAGGAATTCAAACCCCGCCAGCCAGTTCACTGGGCCAGATGAAAACGCCGCTTGCCCGCCTCTTTGGCTCGGTACATAGCCTGGTCGGCGCTGCGGATGATCGCCTCGGGCGTATTTTCGAGCCCCATCTGAGGAAACAGGCTGATTCCGATACTGGCGCTGATTGGCGGCATGTCGGGCTGGTTGGCCACGGGTTCCTCGATGATCCGGATCAGCTTTTCAGCCAGATGGACAGCGGCATCGCAGGAGCCGATGTCGTGGATGAGCAGGAAGAATTCGTCGCCACCCAGGCGCGAGACGGTGTCGGTTTCCCGCGTCGCGGCAACGAGGCGGCGGGCGACTTCGCGTAGCACCGCATCGCCCACTTCGTGTCCGAGTTGATCGTTCACGCTCTTGAAACCGTCGAGATCGAGAAAAAATCCGGCGTGTCGCTCGGAATCTCGCCGGGCCAGCGCCAGCGCCTGCCGTAGTCGGTCGTCGAGCAAGTCGCGGTTGGGCAGGCCGGTCAGCCGGTCATGCAGGGACCGCTGAAGGTGCAGGCGGCGTTCCCGATCGAGCTGCAGTTCGCGCAAAAAAAGCTGACGTCGCTGATATTCGACCAGATAGCCGGCCGCCCCACCGATCAGGTTGGCCGAGAGCATGAAAAAGTTCTCGCTGAGCAGCATCGGATCGGGATAGACGCGCGCAAAGCCGAAAAGCAGGTTGAAGAGGAGCAGCACAAAAACGTTGATACCGAGCGCCTGAATGAATCGGGCGCCGACCAGGTTGTAGGTATAGAAGGTGGCCAGCATGAGGCCGGGGTAATAGTAGGTGCTGCTGTCGACGGGCAGATGCCAGAGCATGGCGATCAAGCCGAGCGAAGCCGACAGCCCGACCAGTGCCAGCGGCCACTGGTTGGCTTGCTCGAACCATTGGGTAAAGGTTAGAACGAGGACAGTCAGCGGCACCGCCAGCGCCGCCAGTCGGATGATCCAGACCACCCCGAGTTGTCCTGGCGGCACAAACAGGTGATCGAGCGCGCCGTAGACGAAATAGACGATGACACCGACCACAATGGCCGCCCGGCCTTGTAAACGCAGGCGCGGAACAAGCTGGCGGAGGAAGGCCTGCTCGGTTTCCGGATCTTGGAAACGCAAGGATAGCGGATGCATTCTGGTCATCGTTGAAACGCCCTGAAAATGCTTCGCGGCAGCAAAATGAAACGGCAATCGGGCGACGCGCCCGACTATGACTTTTAGCATATGCCATGCAAGCCCGGCGAAGCAACAGGGGATTTTGACGATGTCGCAAGCGGCTGGCCTATGGCAATATGCGCGGATGCATGCATTGCCCCATCTCTCCGCGGTCGACTGGATTTCCCTGGCCATTTTCTTTGCCAGCTGGGCCGGCTACGCCTGGTATTCCGAACACAGCCAGTCAGGCGCCAACGGCCTGATCCGGACCAGCCAGCGTTACCGCCTGCAATGGGCCTATCGCATGCTGGAACGCGATGTTCGCGTCACCGATTCGACGCTCATCGGTAATCTGGTGACCAGCGTTTCCTTCTACGCCAACACCACGATCTACATCATCGCCGGCCTCGTCGCGGCGCTCGGCGCTTCCGACAAACTGCTCAGTTTCACCAGCGAACTGCCTTTCGGCGGCGCCGGCAACCGCGAGTTGCTCGAAGTCAAGCTGATGCTGCTGCTCGGCTCGTTTGTCTTCGCCTATTTCAAATTCACCTGGTCTCTGCGCCAGTTCAATCTGCTCTCCATCCTCGTCGGTGCTGCTCCTTTGGGCAAACCCGGCGAACCGGGCATCGACACCTATGCACAGCGCGTCGCCGGTGCCAACAACCTGGCTGGCGACGATTTCAATCGCGGCATCCGGGCCTATTATTTCGGCCTTGCCGCCTCAGGCTGGCTGCTCAACCCCGCCGTCCTCGGCGCCTTTGCCATGGTCGTGCTGATCGTGCTCTTCCGCCGCGACTACCGTTCGCCGGCGCTGCAACTCCTGCGCGACTGAGCCGGTGCAGCCGAAAAGCCAGCTGGCCGGTATCGGCTTCGGCCTGCTCGCCTACGGCGTCTGGGGCTTCTTTCCGCTTTTCTTTCGCCAGCTCGCGGACATTTCGCCGATGGACGTGCTGTCGAATCGCGCCGTCTGGGCCTTCGTCTTCGTCGGTCTCCTGCTCACCCTGCGCGGTAGCTGGGGCAGGGTGCTCGCCATTTTCCGCAGGCCGCGCCAGGTTGCCATGCTGGCGCTCGCCGGCTTGCTGGTCGGCAGCAACTGGCTGGTGTTCCTGTGGGCCGTCGCCCACCAACAGGTCGTCGCCTCCAGCCTCGGCTACTTTCTGACGCCGCTGGTCAATGTGCTGCTCGGCCTCATCGTGCTCAAGGAAAAGCTCAACCGGCTGGAATGGATATCGGTCGGCCTCGCCGTTGCCGGCCTGGCCAACGAAGTGATTTCGCTCGGCAGCCTGCCCTGGGTCTCACTGTTTCTTGCAGCCACCTTCGGCACCTACGGCTTGGTCCGCAAACAGGTGCCGGTCGATGCGCTGTCCGGCCTGTGGCTGGAAACCCTGGCCATGCTGCCGGTATGCGGCATCTACGCGCTATGGATGGCACAGAGCGGGCACCTGGTTTTTGCCGCCCACGACACGTCGACCGCAGCCTGGCTGGTCGGCGCCGGGGTGATCACCGCCCTGCCCCTCATGGCCTTCGCCGCCGCCACCCAGCGCCTCGATCTGGCCACTGTCGGCATGCTCATGTACATCAACCCGACCATGCAATTCGCCACGGCGATCTGGATCTTCGGCGAACCGCTGCAGACGGCGCGACTCGTCAGCTTCGGGCTGATCTGGCTCGGACTGGGTTTCTTCAGCTTCAGCATGTGGCAGAAGCTGCACCGGACGGGCGCCAGCTGAGGCAAACTTATCCGGCAGACGGCGCCGACTTTTCCTTCTTCTTGCGCTCGCTTGCCTTGCGGGCGCGCTGCATGCGCATCAGCCGCCGGTGGATTTCATCGGAATCCATCCACAGATCGGCTCCCTTCAGGATGTTGGCGATCTCCGTTTCCGTCAGGAATGGCGAACAGAGCCGGCTCATCACCTTCTCGAACCAGTTGCCGACCGCCAGGACCTCGGCCTGCTGCTCGTTGCCCTTGCCGGCGAAAATCCCCGAGTAAATGTGGAACATCAACTGGCAGTTGTCGTGCACCACCAGTTCGTCGCCGGCCAGGAATATCAGGGCTGCCATCGAATAGGCCCGCGCCTCGAGAATGGTCACCACCCGGGCATTCGAGGCTCGCACGTTGTTGATGATCTGCAGGCCGGTATTGAAGTCGCCGCCGGACGAATTGAGGTGGATATAGACCAGATCGGTCTCGGCAGCGGAGCGCAGGGTGTGGAACAGCTCGGTGTAATACTGCGGCTCGCGAAGCTCGCCGCACAGGTAGTACGACACCTGGCGAACCGGCAATTGCTGCTCGTAGCGGACTAATCCCCGGAAGGGCACCCCCTCTTCAGCGATCATCTCGTCATCTCGACCGTTCGATTCTCGGTGCATGATCTCTCCTCGGCTGTTTCGGTTCATTATGATCCAGTTTTTCACCTTCCGGATGGATGGCCGTAACCGGTACCATGTGAGGGGCGAATTAGCTGTCCGGCATGACAGGGAGAGAAAATGCGAATAGGCGTTCCCAAGGAAATCAAGAACCACGAATACCGGGTTGGCCTGACGCCGGGCAGCGTCCGGGAAGTGATAGCCCACGGCCATCAGGTCATCGTCGAGAAGGGCGCCGGTCAGGCTATCGGGCTGAGCGACGAACGCTATCTGGCGGCCGGCGCCGAACTAGCCGATTCCGCCACCGACGTTTTTGCCCGAGCCGAACTGATCGTCAAGGTCAAGGAACCGCAGCCCGACGAATGCCGTCTGCTGCGCGCGGACCAGGCCCTGTTCACCTATCTGCACCTGGCGCCGGATCGTCGCCAGACCGAACTGCTCATGGCCTCCGGCGCCACCGCCATTGCCTACGAAACGGTCAGCGATGCCGGCGGTCGCCTGCCGCTACTGGCGCCGATGAGTGAAGTCGCCGGCCGGATGTCGATCCAGGTCGGGGCGGCTTGCCTGGAAAAACCGAAAGGCGGCTCAGGCGTGCTGCTTGGCGGCGTGCCGGGCGTGGCGCCGGGCAAGGTCGTCGTCCTCGGCGCCGGCGTGGTCGGCGCCAACGCGGCGATGATTGCCGTCGGGATGGGCGCCGAAGTCACCGTCATCAACCGCTCGCTCGACCGCCTGCGCTGGCTCGATGCGCATTTCGGCAACCGGATCAAGACGCTGCTGGCCACTGGCGAAGCGATCGAAACCAGCCTGCTCGATGCCGACCTGATCATCGGTGCCGCGCTGATTCCCGGTGCCACGACGCCGCACCTGCTTCGCCGCGTACAGCTGCGTCAGCTCCGCCCCGGCTCGGTGCTGGTCGATGTCTCGATCGATCAGGGCGGCTGTTTCGAGAGCAGCCGTCCGACCACCCATGCCGAGCCGACCTACATCGTCGACGACGTCGTCCATTACTGCGTCGCCAACATGCCCGGTGCCGTGGCACGAACCTCGACCTTTGCCCTGAACAACGCCACCCTGCCCTTCGTCCTGGCCATCGCTGACAAAGGCTGGCGGCAGGCCCTGCTCGACGACTGCCATTTGCGCGATGGCCTGAATATTTACCAAGGACAAATCACCTGTGCCGCGGTCGCGGCAGCCCACGGGCTTGCTACGGTCGACCCGGAAAAAAGCCTGAAAATGAAGGGCTGAGGCGCCACATGGATGGCCCCGCTTCCGCCGCTCCGGCTCAACGGCTAGGCCATCATGCGACAGCCGCCTGCTGGAACGTTCCATCCGGATCGTCTCGGTCAGTTTCAGGCTGATCCGGCTCTGGCCCGGTTTCTTCAGCCTCCGCATTTGCCAGAAGTTGCACCGCAACCGAACGGCAAAGGAGATAATTCCCTGACCGGACAAACCGAGACACCGCATGCTCGAGAGTACCCTGATCATCCTGCTGCTGATCGCCGCCAGCGCCTTTTTCGCCACCTCGGAAATTGCGCTGGCCGCCGCCCGCCGGCTCAAGCTCGAACAACTGGCCGGCAACGGCGATGCGCGGGCCAGGCAAGCCTTGTCGCTGCAGGCGCAACCCGGCCACTTTTTCACGACCATCCAGATCGGCCTCAACGCCGTTGCCATCCTCGCCGGCATTCTCGGCGAAGGTGCCTACGCGCCCTACTTCACCGCACTGCTCGCCCCCCATTTCGCCAGCCCCGACACTGCCGGCACGCTGGCTACCGTGCTTTCCTTCCTGCTCGTCACCTCGACATTCATCCTCTTCGCCGACCTGGTGCCGAAGCGCATCGCCATCGTCGCCCCCGAGCGCATCGCACTACGCATTGCCGGGCCGATGACCCTGTGCATCCGCCTGCTTTCGCCGCTGATCTGGGCCTTCAACGGCATTGCCAGCCGCATCCTGTCGGCACTTGGCCTGCCCCAGAAGCGCCCGGATGACGTCACAACGGAGGACATCGTCGCCCTCGCCCAAGCCGGCGCCGATGCCGGCGTGGTCGCCGAGCAGGAGCAGCAGATGATCGAGAACGTACTCGAACTCGACACGAGGACGGCGCCTTCGACCATGACCGCGCGTGACAGCATCGTCTGGCTTGATGCAGACGAGGGCGAGGCCAGCCTGCGCACCAAGCTGGCGATGCACCCGCACTCGAAATACCCGGTCTGCCGCGACGAGATCGACCAGCCGCTCGGCTACGTTGACTCAAAAGATCTGCTCAGCCGCATCATTGCCGGCCAGCCGCTGGCCCTCGACACGCCGCTCGTCCATCCTGCACTGATCCTGCCCGATACGCTGACACTCTCTGAAATCCTCGGCCACTTCCGCGCCGGCCGCGAGGACTTTGCGCTGATCATCAACGAGTACGCCCTGATCGTCGGGCTGATCACCCTCAACGACCTGACCAGCACACTGGTCGGCGACCCGTTGTTCGACGGCGACGAAGCCCAGATCGTCCGCCGCGACGCCGATTCGTGGCTGATTGACGGCCTGACACCGATTGGCGACGTCGAGACCGAACTCGACCTCGCCCCTTTTCCCGACGACAGCCAGTACGAAACCGTCGCCGGCTTCATGATGTACATGTTGCGCAAACTGCCCAAGCGCACCGACAGCGTGGTGCACGATGGCTGCAAATTCGAGGTCATCGACGTCGACCGCAACCGCATCGACCAGTTGCTCGTCACACGCCTGCCGCCGGCCACTTGAACCGGACGGTGCAATTTCAAAATCAGCCCTTTTTCCGGGTTGACTGTAGCAATGGCCTCAAGCCTGGGCATCTCCGGACAACGGCGCTTTCAGGTCATCCAGCGCGACCGGCACAGCACGCCTGAGAACGCCGTTGCCGTGCCAGAACAGCAGCGCCCAGATCAGCGACCCCAGGGGCAGAACCACGCCGATGCCGAACAACCCGATCTTGACCGAACGCCCGAGCGATGAACGGGCAGCAAACATCTTTCCCGTCGCCTGCGGCAACTGGCGCATCCAACGGGCGTAGGCGCGCAGCCATGCTGCGGCGTTTAGTGTCATGACGGGCATCCTCATCTGGTCGTGCCCGATTATCGAAGACGCGCATTGCCGCCAGATGACCATCGAGGAGTTTTTCCCCCGGAAGACGGCAAGAAAATGATCGGCCGCTATTCCGGGCTAGCCATGCCATCCGGCTTTTTCCCATTCACCGGCAGCATGACGCGGAAGGTCGTGCCGACGCCAACTTCGCTGCTCACCTCGATTCGACCATCATGTTTTCTGACGATGTCATAGGACAGCGAAAGTCCCAGCCCGGTACCCTTGCCGACCGGCTTGGTGGTGTAGAACGGCTCGAAAATGCGCTTCATGACCGCCGGCGTCATGCCCTTGCCGGTATCGGCCACCTCGATCCACGCCCAGGTATCATCATGGCCGCTGCGGACCGTGATCGTGCCATGGCTTTCGATGGCATGAACGGCATTGACCAGCAGGTTCATCACCACCTGGTTGATCTGCGCCGCAACGCAGGGCACCGGCGGCAAGTCACCCAGTTCTCGGACGACATCGGCCTTGTACTTGAGCTCGTTCCAGGCCACGTTGAGCGTGCTTTCGATACCGCTGTTGAGGTCGGCGTCCTGCCAGGCCGACTCGTCGATGCGCGAATAATTCTTGAGATCGACGACGATCTTCTTGACCCGCTCCAGACCCTCATGCGATTCGTCAAGCAAATCGCCCAAGTCGCCCTTCAGGTAATCGAAATCGATGGCAGAAAAATCGGCCTCGCTGGCCTGGCCGTTACGGCAACGCTCAAGCAGGGAGATCATCTGCTCGCTGTATTTCTTGAGCGCCCCGAGGTTGGAATTGACAAAACCGACCGGATTGTTGATTTCATGCGCCACCCCGGCCGCCAACTGGCCGATGGAAGCCATCTTCTCCGACTGTAGCAACTGGCTCTGCGAGGCCTCCAGCTCATCGACCTTGCCGGCCAGTTCAAACCAGCGACGACGCAAAACCTCGAGCAAGAGCCAGCCAGCGGCAAGCACGAGGACAAAACCGATGCCGTGGGAAACGAGTGCCTTGCGCACGCCGGCATGCACCACCTCCTCGATCGGCTCATAACGTTGCGAGACGCTGAGGCCTCCGCGAACGTCGTCGACCTGATAACCCTGCTTGGCGTGGCAATCCATGCAACTCCGCTTCACCGGCAACGGCGCCATGTAGCGCAGCATCGCGCCTTGCGGACCGCGCTCAACACCGGTTTTTTCCCTCTCGCCCTGTTCAAACGCCAGCAGCGCCTGGCGCTCCCAATCATCCGGCTCGTTCCCCGGGCGGATCGGTCGCAGGCTGCTCAGACGAAAGATCGCACCGGAGGCAGACTCGGCCGTCTCGCCAATCAGGCGTGTCATGTAAGCCGGATTGATCATCGTCAGAGCCACCCCATCGGTCGTCATGAGATCGCGACGCGGGTGTTCCAGGTAAGGATTGGGCTGCGTTGTTTCCGTCACCGGCACGTACACACCGCCATGACTGGAGTTCCAGTTGCGGGTCAGCAACACCATCCGGAACATGTTGCGGGCACCTTCGATAGCCACTTCAGTCGCTTGCCGGCGCGCCTGCTCGATCTGGGAATTCAGCGAATAACCAACGGCTACCCCCCAGATAACAACCAGAACCAACCACCAGCGACGTTCGCGAACGATTCGCGGAATGGTCCGACCGGTAGCTGAGGCAACGAAGGCATCCAAAGGCAAAACTCCCGAACATTCAGGGAATGACAATAACGCAATACGCTGCCAAGTGCATCAGACCTAAATCAATCAAATTCATCGACCGAACGGCAAGCCGAACCAAAGTTGATCTGTTTTGAAACCGATCAATTCCGGCGACGTAGCGCCATGTGCATCGTGATCATCCCCGGAATCCGCTTGTCGAGGTCCGAACCCTTCTGGCAACCGAGCATGAGGTGCAGCAGGCCGCTGGTAAAGGCCCAGGTGTCGCGGGCCGTCGCTTCCGGGTCGAGGCCCTGGCGCAAGGCCCCTTTGTCCGCCGCCTTGCGGTAGAAGCGTTCCATTTTTTCGAGAAATTCGTAAGCCGGGCGGCCCGCTTCTTCCTGGACAGCGGCAAACTCATCGACGTATTCGCAACGCGAAATCATGATTTCGAAGACCTCGCGCACCACCGGGCAGTCATCGAGCACACGGAAAAACTCCTTCAACGAGGCTTCGATCGCATCGAGCGGGTTGTCGTAGGCTTCAGAGAAGAGCAGGGAATCGGTCCGTTCGACCATGGGCGCAAAGACATCTTCGCGCATGGCGAAGAACAACTCGGCCTTGTCCTTGAAATGCCAATAAATGGCGCCGCGTGTAACGCCGGCTTCCTTGGCAATCTTATCCAGCGTCGAACGGCTGACACCACACTCGTGAAACACCGTGCGCGCCGATTCGATGATGTCCTGGCGAGTCTTTTCCGCATCTTCCTTGGTTTTTCTGACCACTTTATTCTCTCCCGACCTGGCAATTTTCTAGCTTGGCCGTTGTCCATGTTAAGCCATCGAACACACCGCCCAAAATAATTTACATACATCCACGTTTGTATATAATAGCGCAAACTTTTCCTATTTTGGAGTGCCCCCCCATGAATTCCGGATCCTTGCTGCGGCGTACACCCCTTTCAACTCTTGTTGGCGCAGCCGTACTCGGCACCGCCCTTCTCGCCGGCTGTTCGGACAACAAGCCGGCCGGCGGCCCACCGATGGGTCCGATGCCGGTCACCGTCCTCGACATGCAGCCACAAAAGGTACCGACCTCGATCGAAGTCATGGCGCAAACCGAAGGCGCTCGCGAAACCGAAGTCCGCGCCCGCGTCTCGGGCATCCTCGTCAAGCGGCTGTATCAGGAAGGCGAGGCGGTCAAGGCTGGCCAGCCGTTGTTCCAGATCGATCGCTCGAGCTATGAAATTGCTCTGGCCGAAGCCAAGGCCAAGGCCGAGCAGACCAGCCGCGAACACAATCGCCTGAAGAGCCTGATCGAGGCCAAGGCGATCAGTCAGAAGGAATACGACGATGCGACCTCGGCCAATGCGATCGCCCAGGCTGTGCTGCGCCAGGCCGAGCTGAACCTGTCATGGACGACGGTTACCGCACCGGTTTCCGGCACCACCGGGCGCGCCGCCAAATCCGAAGGCAACCTGATTACGACCGGCGCCGACAGCCTGCTCACCTCGATCTACCAGAGCAATCCGATCTGGGTTCGCTTCAGCCTCGGCGACAGCGATCTGGCCAAGCTGAGCGGCGGCCGTGTGACGAACAAGAACATCACCGGCATCGAATTGATCCTGGCCGACGGCACGGTGTATCCGAAGTCCGGCAAGCTCAATTTCCTGGCCAGCAATATCGATACGACGCTCGGCACCCAGGCCCTGCGCGCCGAGTTCGACAACCACGACAATCGCTTGCTGCCCGGCCAGTTCGTACGTATCCGCCTGCTCACCGGCGAGCGCAATGGTGTTTTCCTGGTGCCGCAGTCGGCGGTCGTGCAGACCGAACAGGGCGCCATCGTCATGCTCGCCGGCGAAGGCGACAAGGTGGCGCCGCGTCCGGTTCAGGCGGGCGAATGGCACGGCAAGGATTGGGTCATCCTCGGTGGACTGAAGGCGGGCGACAAGGTGATCGTCGACAACCTCATGAAGTTGCGGCCCGGCGCGCCGGTTGCCCCGCACGCCCCGGGTGAAAAGCCGGGGGCACCGGCCAAGGATGCTGCAGCGGCTCCGGCCAAGCAGGGTTAAGGAGCGGCCATGTCAAAATTCTTCATCAACCGGCCGATTTTCGCGTCGGTCATTTCGATCATCATCGTCATCGCCGGGCTGGTTGCCGCGCAAGTGCTGCCCATTGCGCAGTACCCGCAGATCGCCCCGCCGACGGTCCTGATCACCGCGACCTACCCGGGTGCTTCAGCTGAAACGCTGGCCAGAACGGTTGCTGCGCCGATCGAGGAGCAGTTGAACGGGGTAGAGAACCTGTCCTACTTCACCTCGTCGGCCTCGGCCAACGGCTCGGTGACGATCACCGCGACCTTCGATGTCGGGACCAATGTCGATACGGCTGCGGTCAACGTCAACAACCGGGTAAAAGCAGCCGAACCGCGCTTGCCGGAAGAGGTCCGGCGCAATGGCGTGATCGTCCAGAAGCGTTCAAACGACATCCTGCAGGTCGTCGCACTCGATTCGGAACAGGGCAAGTACAACACCCTGTTCCTGTCCAACTACGCCAGCCTAAACATCGTGGACGAACTCAAGCGGGTCAAGGGTGTCGGCGACGTGACCATTTTCGGCGCCCAGGATTATTCGATGCGTGTCTGGCTCAAGCCTGACCGCATGGCCCAGCTTGGTCTGACGACCAGCGACGTGGCAACGGCCATCCGGGCGCAGAATGCCCAGAATGCGGCCGGCAAGATCGGCCAGGAACCGGCGCCGGCCGACCAGCAACTGGTTTATACGGTGACCGCCAAGGGCCGCCTGCTGACACCGGAAGAGTTCGGCAACATCGTCATCCGCGCCAGCGGCCCGAGCGGCATGCTGCGCCTCAAGGACGTTGCCCGCATCGAGCTTGGTGCCTACAGCTACGACCAGTCGGTCAGCCTGGATGGCCAGCCGACCATCGCCATGGGCGTTTTCCTGCAGACCGGCGCCAACGCACTAGATGTCGCCGAGCGCGTGCGCAAGCGAATGGACGAACTCAAGGCCAAGTTCCCGGAGGGCATGGGCTACATCATTCCCTTCGACACGACACGCTTCGTCTCGGCCTCGATCAACGAGGTTGTCAAGACGCTGATCGAAGCCATGGTGCTCGTTCTAGCCGTCGTTTACATCTTCCTGCAGAGCTGGCGCGCCACCTTGATTCCGATGGTCGCCGTGCCGATCTCGCTGATCGGCACGTTTGCCGGGCTGTGGCTGTTCGGCTTTTCGATCAACACCCTGACGCTGTTTGCCATGGTGCTGGCTATCGGTATCGTCGTCGATGACGCCATCGTCGTGCTCGAGAACGTCGAGCGCCTGATGGCCGAAGAAAAACTGTCTCCCAAGGATGCAGCGATCAAGGCCATGCATCAGGTCCAGGGTGCGCTCGTCGCCATCGTCCTCGTCCTCTGCGCCGTCTTCGTTCCCGTTGCCTTCCTCGGCGGCATTGCCGGCCAGCTCTACAAACAGTTCGCCGTGACCGTCGCTGTGGCCGTGGTCCTGTCCGGCGTTGTCGCGCTGACCTTGACGCCAGCCCTGTGCGCCCTGCTGCTCAAGGCTCAGCATACCGAGCACAAGCTGTTCATTCCGTTCAACCGCCTGTTCGAGCGTTTCACCCGCTCCTACACGACGACAGTGGGCTTCACGCTCAAGCACGGCATCATCGGCGGCATCGTCTTTGCGCTGGTCATCGCCGTGGTGCTTTTCTTCTTCCGCATCATTCCCGGCAGTTTCGTGCCGGCCGAAGATCAGGGCTACCTGATTTCGGCGCTCATGCTGCCCGACGGCGCGACGCTCAAGCGCACGCAAACGACTGGCGAGAACATGCGCCAGATGGTGGCCAGCGACCCGGCCGTCAAGCATACATTTGTCGTTTCCGGCTTCGACCTGATTGGTGGTGGCAACAAGCCGAATGCTGGCACCATCTTCATTCCGCTCAAGGATTGGTCGGAACGCACGGGCAAGGCGCAGGACCTGGCCGGCAAGTTCATGGGCATGGGCATGATGCAATCCGACGGCATGGCGCTCGTCTTCAACCCACCGCCGATCATGGGCCTGGGCACTGCCGGCGGTTTCGAGGTCTATGTCCAGAACCGTGTGGACGGCGACACGCGCAAACTCAACGAGGTAGTCCAGGCCTTCATTGCCGACCTCCAGAAGCACCCGGAGTTCACCCGCGTCAGCACCTTCTTCCGGCCAACCGTGCCACAGCTCTTCGTCGAAGTTGACGAACCCAAGGCGATCGCCCTCGGCATTCCGCTCGCCGACATCTACAGCACGCTGCAAAGCACGATGGGTGCGCTCTACGTCAATGACTTCAACAAGGCCGGCCGCGTCTATCGCGTCCAGCTGCAGGCCGAAGCCAGCTACCGCATGAAGCCGGACGACCTCGGGAAGGTCTACGTGCGCAGCACGACGAGCAATGCCATGATCCCGCTCTCGGCGGTCAGCACCATCCGGCGCATCGTCGGTCCGGAACAGGTCGAACGTTTCAACGGTTTCGTGTCGGCCAAGGTGATGGGCGACAGCCGGCCGGGCATCAGCTCGGGCGACGCCATCAAGATCGTCGAGGAAGTCGCCGCAGCCACCCTGCCCAACGGCTACGAAATTTCGTGGACCGGCCAGGCCTTCCAGGAAAAGCGAAGCTCGGGTTCGTCGCTGCAGGCCTTCGGCTTCGCCATCATCATGGTCTTCCTGATCCTCGCCGCCCAGTATGAAAAGTGGTCGCTACCGGTCGCCGTTGTCATGGCCGTACCGTTCGCGCTGATGGGCGCCCTGACGGCGATCTGGCTGCGCGGCATGCCGAACGACATCTACTTCCAGATCGGCCTCGTCGTGCTCATAGGCCTGGCGTCGAAAAACGCCATTCTGATCGTCGAGTTCGCCGCCCAGAAATACGCTGAAGGTATGAACGTGGTCGATGCCGCGCTCGAAGCTGCCCGCCTGCGTCTGCGCCCGATCATCATGACTTCGCTGGCCTTCGTGCTCGGCGTCTTCCCGCTGGTCAAGGCCACCGGGGCCGGCGCCTCGGCCCGCCAGTCGATGGGCACCGGCGTCTTCGCCGGCATGATCGCGGCGACCTTCATCGCCACCATATTCATCCCGCTCTTCTTCAGCTGGCTGGAGCGCGGCAAGCAGATGCGGCCGGCCGGCGACGCGGCCGACAACCTGTCGGAGGAAAATTAAGATGCACGCCCACCCCCCGAAACATTTCAATTTTCGCCCTTTTTTCGGGTTGACCGTAGTAATCGCCCTGAGCGGCTGCGCCATCGGCCCGGACTACTTCCGTCCGGCGTCGACGCTGCCGGAGGCCGCCCCCGCCGTCGCCACGGCCCAGGTGCCGGTCAATCCAACGTGGTGGACGCTGTTCGGCGACGCCGACCTCAACGCGCTCGTCGACAAAACGCTGGCTGCCAACCAGGATCTGCAAGCCGCCATCGCCCGCCTCGAAGCGGCCGAAGCGGCGGCCCGCGAAGCCGGCGCCGACTACTTGCCGCGCGTCGGCCTGGAGGCCAGCAGCGGACGCAGCAAGACCAGCGGTGAAACCTTCAACGGCCGGAAACAGGGTGGCGCCACCTATAACAACAACCGGGTTGCCGCGACCCTGAGCTACGAGCTCGACCTCTGGGGCCGCATCCGGCGCAGCAACGAAGCCGCCCGTGCCGAAGCCCTGGCCAGCCGTTTCGGCCGCGACAGCCTGCGCCTGACGTTGGTCGGCCAGGTCACCAACGAATACCTCAACCTGCGCAGCCTGGATGGTCAGATCGACGTCACGACGCAGACGCTGGAATCGCGCAAGCAGGCGCTCAAAATTGTCCAGGCCCGCCTGGATGCGGGCAGCGCCTCCGGCCTTGAGCTGGCCCAGGCCGAAAGCGCGCTGAGTGGCGCCCAGGCCCAGTGGAGCCAGTTGCAACGGCTGCGCGCCCTGTCCGAAAGCCAGATCGGCCTGCTCAGCGGCCAGCCCGGCCTCAAGATCAGTGCCACCGGCCTCGACAAGCTGCCGTTACCGCCGACGCCGCCGGCCGGCCTGCCCTCGGCCCTGCTCGAAGCCCGTCCGGACATCCGTCAGGCCGAGGAAAAGCTGGTTGCCGCCAACGCCCGCATCGGCGTCGCCAAGGCTGCCTATTATCCGACGATCAGCCTGACCGGGCTGTTCGGCAGCGAAAGCATGGCGCTGTCCAACCTGTTTACCGGCGGCGCTGGAATCTGGTCGGCGACAGCCGGCCTCGCCATGCCGATTTTCGATGCCGGCCGCACCGGAGCCCGGGTCGATCAGGCCAGCGCCCTGCAAAAGGAAGCCCTGGCCAATTACCGGAAAGCCGTGCAGTCGGCCTTCAAGGAGGCTAACGACGCCATCGTCGGTCTGCGCGAATACAGCGAAGAAGAGTCGGCCTACTCGGCTCAGGTCGGCGCCTCGCAACGAGCCCTCGATCTGGCGCAAAAACGCTACGAGTCAGGCTATTCCGGCTACATGGATCTGCTCGACGCCCAGCGCACGCTGAACAGCGCCCAACTGCAGTACCTGGCCAGCCGCAAGAGCCGGCTCGGTGCCGCAGTCGATCTGTTCAAGGCGCTTGGCGGCGGCTGGGTCGCAGGCTGACCACCCTGTCCCCGCCCCGGCGGGGACAGGTTTCCGGTCAGGCCCGCATTGCTACGGTCAACCGGAAACCAGGGCCAAAAATGGGATCGCTGGCGCCAATGCGCCGGCGATTCTCGATACGATGGAATCACGCCAGCAAAAGCCTGGCTGCCAAGATGCAGGAAAGCGGCGACTGCTCGCACGGGTGAGCGGCGTTACCTGGCTATCGATGCCGGGCCAGGAAGACCGGCCGCAACGTCGCCGTCACGGCAGCCCCCGTTTACCCCAGACGCCGCCGCGCCTCGAACAGGCAAACACCGGCCGCAACGGAAACGTTGAGGCTTTCGACGCTGCCATGCATCGGAATCTTGACCAGCTGATCGCAATTCTCGCGCGTCAGGCGGCGCATCCCCTCGCCTTCGGCACCCAGCACCCAGGCCGTCGCTTTCGGCCATTCCGCACTATAAAGATCGCTCTCCGCCTCACCGGCCGTACCGACCACCCAGATCTCGCGTTCCTGCAGCTCGCGCAGCGTCCGCGCCAGATTGGTCACCATCACATAGGGCACCGACTCGGCGGCGCCGCAGGCCGTCTTCGCCGCCACATCGGTCAATCCGACGGCCCGGTCCTTCGGTGCGATGACGGCATGAACCCCGGCAGCATCGGCGACGCGGAGACAGGCGCCGAGGTTGCGCGGATCGGTAATACCGTCGAGCACGAGCAGGAAGCCCGGCTCCTCGAGCGTATCAAGCACGTCGTCGAGATGGGCCAGCTTGCGGTCGCCTTCGATGCGAGCCAGAACGCCCTGGTGTTTGGCGCCGGGCGCCATGCCGTCCAACCGCTTGCCATCGGCGCCGATCACCTTGACGCCCTGCAATTCGGCGTGTGCCAGCAGGTCACGCGCCCGCGCGTCATGGCGCGTGGCATCGATGACGATCTCCTTGACCGATTCCGGATCATGGCGAAGTTTGGCGGTAACGGCGTGAAAACCGTAGATCAGGCGGGAGGACATGGCTGCTTTCTAAAATCTGGATGGCGAATTTTACCGCGCCGGGGCCTGCGGCCGGAGCTTGAGCAAGCGCTTACCAATCCTTGAGGAGCGAATCCTCACGGGCAATCCAGCGCGACAAGATCAAATCATGCAGCGCGATATGGTTGGTCTCCCAGCGGGCGAGCAAGGCATCCAGTTCGCGGATACGCGAAACGATGTGTTGGGAATCGAGAGAAGAGACAATCTTCTGCACGGCAGACGAAATCGCCGCATGGTCTTCCATGTGCGCCTCGCAAACGTCACGGTCGACCATCAGCAACAGCGAGTCGCGCATGACCATTTCCTCGGTCTTGAAATGGTCAAGAATGAAAGCGAAAACATCGCCGAGCATGGCAACCACCTCGATCTCGCAACGCTCCCGGCGATCCTGACTGCATCCTGTGCAGTCCTCGAAGTTAACGTGATCGATGCAAATCCGGCGCAGATTGGCGATGGCGGAAATCAGGAAACGGTGCTCGGAATCGATCAGCTTGTGGCCGGTAATCAACTCCGGTGGCAAATCGCCGTTCGACAGCCAATAAGCCGTGCTTTCGGACACGGTATCAACGGGGGGACCTGCCAAGTGAGGATTGGAAACTACCCGCTGCTTCGTCATCCCTATTCCGAAAGTATTAGAAAAGCGGCATTCTACCGCCTGACTCCGGCATATTGATACGGTAATTTATAATTTTGGGAATAAAATCCAGCCGCAAACCATTGAACCAATAAGGGGAACTTCTTGCTGACAGAACACCAGAAACATTGGGGCGTTGATCAGTGGGCGGCTTACCTGAGCAGCCAGGAATTACCCTGTATGCCGCGCTCCAAAGCGCGCCTGCTCGAACTTGAAGCCGAAAAAGGCGAGCGCCTGGCCGCCTGTGACCTGGCCGACATTGCCGCTGCCGACCCCTTTCTTTGCCTGCGCCTGCTACGCGAAGCGGAAAACCACCGCGCCCAGCGTCTCGGACACGAAACTACCAATCCACTAGGCACCGTAATGCAACTGGGCACCGACGCCGTGCATAAACTGATGCTCGATTGTCCGGAAACAGACGAATCGAACCACGGCCTCGCCGAATGCGAAGCCCGCGCGCACTTGGCCAGCCGTCTGGCCCTGCGTTGGGGCGCGGCGCGCGCCGACATTTCGCCCGACGAAGTGGCGATGGCCGCCCTGCTGTCGGAAATCGGCGAACTGTTGCTCTGGTCCTTCGCCAAGGAATTGCCGCTGGCCGCGCTCGCGGCTCTGCGTTCCGGACGTTCGCCGCGCTCGCTGCAGGCTCAGGTCGATACTTGCGGCTTCCGCTTCAAGGACATGACGCTCAAATGCGCCCTGATCTGGCACCTGCCATCGCTGCTGACGCAGCTGATTCGGGGCATCGACAACACCCGCGCCAACCTGTCCCGTCTTTGTGTCGACACCGCCCGCCACATCAGCAGCGGCCCCGACGATCCAGCCCTTCCGGCCGACATCGCCGCGGCCAAACAACTCATCCCCGGCGCATCGCTGGAATGGCTGACCGAACAACTGCCCGGACTCGACGAGGAACACGTTGCCGCCATCGCGCTCAAGGCGGCGGATCTGCTCGATCCAACCCACTATTGAGCGCGACAGCGCCGATCAACGCTTTTTGGGCGCTGCTTTTTTTACCGGCTTGGCAGCAGCGGTCTTGCTGCGTGGCGCGGCCGATTTTTTTGCTACAGGCTTTTTAGCTGCCGGTTTCGCGGATTTTTTGGCGACTGTTTTTTTGACAGCCGGCTTGGCCGCAGTTTTATCCGGCTTCACCGGTGCCTTGGCCGGGACCGGCGCCCGGACTGCTACAGCCTTGGCCACGGGTCGCTGACTCACCGCCTTGACGGCCGTCTTCGGCAGGGTTCTTTTCCCGGCGTAGGATTTCTCGCTACCCGCCAAAACAAAATCAATCCGGTTTGACTCGAGATCGGCGCGAACCAGCTTGACCCGCACACGATCGCCCAGGCGAAAACGCTCCCCGGTCCGCTCACCCAGCATTTGATGCTTGATGTTGTCGAACTGAAAGTAATCGGCCCCCAGCTCCGAAACATGCACAAGGCCTTCGATATAAACCGTATCGAGGGCCACGAAAATGCCGAAGGCGGTGACCCCCGAAATTGTCCCGTCGAACTCCTCGCCAATGCGCTCCTTCATGAAAAAGGTCTTGAGCCAGTTCTCGACATCGCGCGTCGCCTCGTCAGCCCGCCGTTCGGTGCTCGAGCATTGCAGACCGATATCGTCCCACGAACGGTCAGGCGTGTAGGTTTCACCGGCCAGCACGGCCTTGATGGCACGATGCACCAGCAGGTCCGGGTAACGACGGATCGGCGAGGTGAAGTGCGTGTAATGCTCGTAGGCCAGACCGAAGTGGCCGACGTTGTCCGGGCTGTACATGGCCTGGCGCAGTGAGCGCAACATCACCGTCTGCAGCAACTGGAAGTCCGGGCGCAATTTGACCTTTTCGAGCAGGATGGCGTAATCCTTGGCGCGCGGATCGTCGCCGCCGCCCAGCGCCAGACCGAATTCGCTGAGGAAGGCGCGCAGGTTGGCCAGTTTCTCCTCGGACGGGGCGGCGTGGATACGGTACAGGCAGGTCTGCTTGTGTTCGGCGAGGAAAGCAGAGGCACAGACATTGGCCGCCAGCATGCACTCCTCGATGATCCGGTGCGCATCGTTGCGCACGACCGGCACAATGTTTTCGATCTTGCCCTGCTCGTTGAACAGCATTTGGGTTTCAGTTGTCTCGAAATCGATCGCCCCGCGCTGCCCGCGGGCCTTGTGCAAAACGGCGAACAGCTTGTAGAGGTTCTGCACATGCGGCAAAACGCTACGGTGGACATCGGTTTCCGGCTCTTTTTCCCCGGACAGCCAGGACCAGACCAGGTTGTAGGTCAAACGGGCATGCGACTTAAAAACCGCCGGATAGAATTTGTATTTGCCGATCTTGCCGCTCGAACTGATCTCCATGTCGCAAACCATGGCCATGCGCTCGACATCCGGGTTCAACGAACAGATGCCGTTCGATAATTTTTCCGGCAGCATCGGGATCACCCGACGCGGAAAATAGACGGAATTCCCGCGCTCAACCGCCTCACGATCAAGCGCCATACCCGGCTTGACGTAGTGCGACACATCAGCAATCGCCACGATCAGGCGCCATCCGCGGCCCTTTTTCTCGCAATAAACGGCATCGTCGAAGTCTCGCGCTGTCTCGCCATCGATAGTAACCAGCGCAATTTCGCGTAAATCGACGCGCCCTTTGAGGTCGGCCTTGGTTACCTTGTCCGGCAGTGACTTGTTTTCATCAAGCGCTGCCTTGGAAAACTCGAAGGGCAAATCGTGCTTGCGCAGCGCGATCTCGATCTCCATGCCCGGATCCGCATAATTGCCCAGCACCTCGATGATCTTGCCGATCGGCTGCGAGAACTTGCTTGGTTGCTCGATGATCTCGACCATCACCACCTGCCCCGACTGAGGCTTGCTCTTCGCCTTTGGCTGCGGCGGCACCAGGATGTCCTGCGAAATACGCTTGTTTTCCGGCGCCACGACCACTACGCCATGTTCGACGAAAACCCGGCCGACAATCCGCGTATTGACCCGCTCGGTCACTTCGACAATACCGCCCTCGGGACGCCCCTTGCGGTCTATGCCGGTCACCCGGACCAGTGCCCGGTCGCCATGCAGCACTTTCCCCATCTGGTGCTGATCGAGGAAGATATCGGCGCTGCCGTCATCTGGAATCAGAAAGCCATAACCATCCGGATGTCCCTGGATGCGTCCCGGTGTCAGGCTGGCCCGCTCGGGCAGGATGTAGGCGCCCTTGCGGTTGCGCATGAGCTGGCCTTCTCGCTCCATGGCCCCCAGTCGACGCTGGAACATCTCGCGTTCAGTATTGGTGATATCCAGCAATTCGGTCAGCTCATTGAACTCGACAGGCCGACCTTCGTCAGCCAGCACCTGCGAGACATACTCACGCGACGGCAACGGGAACTCGTAGCGCGCCAGCTCCCGCTCAAAGAAGGGATCGGCTCGACGAATTTTTGATAGTTTTTTTCTTGACATCAGTTCTTCTTTCTCTATAATGGCGGCTCTTCGCACCTGTGCCCAGGTGGCGGAATTGGTAGACGCACCTTGTTAAAACAAGGCCTTTTTTCATTTCTGCCGCCGGGCTTCGACAACCTGCCAACACGGCCGACTGCCAATCGCAAACGCATTGTCTCACAGCGCATGCCTCCCCGTACTGCGGTAACAATTCCTAACACTTGAGTACTTGGCGGCGGTCATCGCCTTCTCTCCTGGCGCGTTATTCGGCTTATCCAAACGACAACGACGAGCCGAACCATGAAAAAGATTACCGCCCTGTTTATCGCCGCCACACTGGCCATGAGCGCGACCACCTCCGCCCATGCTGACTGGGGCCGCCATCGTGGTGGACACGGCCATGACCATCGCCACAGTTATCGCTCCACCCATGGCTGGGTTGGCCCGGCTGCTGTGCTGGCCATCACCGGCCTGGCCATTGGCGCAGCGGTCGCATCCCAGAACAGTTACGCACCAGCTCCGGTCTATAGCCTCCCGCCCCGCCCAATGCCAAGAGCCGACTACGGCACTTGGTACTACTGCGGCTCGTCCGGCATGTACTATCCATACACCAACGCCTGCCCGGAAGGCTGGCAGGCTGTACCGGCGCAATAAAAATAAAAACGGGCCCCAAAGGCCCGTTGACCGTAGCAATCCGGCTTTCGCTCAGTTATTGAACGGGTGCTGCTTGAGGATGGTTTCGTCACGCTCCGGACCAGTCGACACAATGGCGATTGGCACTTCGCACAACACCTCCAGACGATTGAGATAGGCGCGCGCCTCGGCGGGCAGATCTTCCCAGCGCTTGACGCCGAAGGTCGTACCGCTCCAGCCCGGCATCGTCTCGTAGATCGGTTCACAACGAGCCACCTCGTCGGCGCCGATAGGCAGCAGATCAATGACCTTGCCATCCAGCCTGTAGCCGGTACAAATGCTCAGTTCTTTGAGGCCGTCGAGCACATCAAGCTTGGTAATGCACAGCCCGGTCAGACCATTGATACGGCCCGAGCGGCGCAGTGCAGCAGCATCGAACCAGCCACAACGACGCTTGCGCCCCGTAACGGTTCCGAACTCACGACCAACCTGAGACATCTGGTAGCCCGGCGCACCTTCGGTTTCAATGTCCAGTTCGCTCGGGAACGGACCTCCGCCGACACGTGTGCAATAAGCCTTGGTTATACCCAGCACGTAATGCAGCATGCCCGGGCCAATACCCGAGCCAGCAGCGGCCTGACCGGCGACGCAGTTTGACGATGTGACGAATGGATAGGTCCCGTGGTCAATGTCGAGGAGAGTGCCCTGAGCGCCTTCGAAGAGCAGGTTGAAGCCAGCCTTGTTGGCAGCGTAGAGCGCAGCCGAGACATCGGTCACCATTGGCCGAATCTGCTCGGCATCAGCCATCGCCTGATCATAGACTTTCTGAAAATCTACTGCGGGCGCCTTGAAGTACTGGGTCAACACGAAATTGTGGTACTCCAGCACTTCCTTCAGCTTCTCGGCAAACCGCTCGGGATGAAACAGGTCATAGACGCGCAGGCCACGACGTGAAACCTTGTCTTCATAGGTTGGGCCAATCCCTTTTCCAGTCGTGCCGATCTTCTTGTCTTCAGACTTGGCCCCCTCGCGCGCCTGATCGATGGCCGAGTGGTAGGGCAGGATCAGCGGGCATCCCGGGCTGATTTTCAGACGCGAACGAACATCAATCCCGCCTTTTTCCAGTTCGGCGATTTCCGACAGAAGGTGATGAATATCCAGCACGACGCCATTGCCGATGTAGCACTCGACGCCATCACGCACGATGCCTGACGGAACGAGATTCAACTTGTAAACCTGTTCGCCGACGACCAGCGTATGACCGGCGTTATGCCCCCCCTGAAAACGCACCACCCCCTTGGCATGGTCGGTCAGCCAGTCGACGATCTTGCCCTTACCTTCGTCGCCCCACTGGGTGCCTACCACGATGACATTCTTGGCCGCGCTTTGATATGTGCGGAGAGACGAGCATCGTGCCCGGCATGTGGCGCCAGAATTGCCCCGTACTGCTTGCCAGCAGGCGCCAGACGCGCCACTTCGCGCAAATCCATCGAAAAGCCAGTGGCCGGCCGGGCGCGACCGAAGGCCTTGCCAGCACCATCGTAGCGCCCACCCATGGCAATTGCTGCCGGGTACCCCGGACAGTACGCAGCAAAAACCACGCCGTTGTGATAGTGGTAACCGCGCAGGTCGGAAAGATCAATCGAGAAAGGTAATTCAGGGGCAGCAGCCAGCACATGGCGCAAGCCATCCAGCGCCAGTGAAATCGCCGGCAAGGCGGGCAGTTCGGCTGCGGCGCGCTCCAGGACTTCGGCGCCGCCGTAGAGCAGCGGCAGGCTTTGCATGGCCTCGCGATAGGGCGACGGAAAATCGGCGCACGCCTCCTCCAACCCAGGCACGTCCTTGGCTTGCAAGAGGCTGAGGACAGTATCCTCTGCCTCTTTTGGCAAGCCGGCCGCCTCAGCAAGCGCCTGGAATATGCCGACATGGCCAAGATCAATTCGGCTAACCGGCAGCTTTATTTGTTCAAAAGCGCCTGCCATCAAGCGAATAACGTCGAGATCCGCCTCGATTCCAGCAAATCCGTAGAGTTCCGCACCAATCTGAATCGGCTCTCGACCTGCAGAAATTGTCGTGGGCAAGGTGTGCAAAACACTGCCGCAATAGCACAGGCGAGTCACCCCCTGATGGTTGAGCAAGTGGGCATCTATGCGCGCAGCCTGGGGCGTGATGTCGGCACGAACCCCCATGGTCCGACCAGAGAGCTGATCCACCAGCTTGAAGGTCCGCAATATGAGATCCTGGCCTGCTCCGGTAAGCAAAGACTCCAGGTATTCCAGCATCGGCGGAGTAACCAGTTCGTAGCCACGACCACGAAAGTGGTCGAGTACAGTACGGCGCAAATGCTCGATGCGTGCTGCCTCGGCTGGCAGCGCATCGGCCAAGTATTCAGGTAACAGCCAGTTCATGAGAAAACGATCAGAAGGATAAGGCCAATCAGCATCGACGTCAGTCCGACGAAGCGGATTTGGCCATCCGAAAATTGAATTAGTCGACGGAAGGTTTCACGCCATGCCGCCGGAGCGATAAAGGGCATGATCCCTTCGAGCACCAACATTAGCGCGAAGGCAAGAACGATAGTAGACGTCATTTACCCTTGTCGTTACCACGCCCGCCGCTCTTCATGTACTTGAAGAATTCGGAATTCGGCTCGACAACCAGCACATCCCCCTTGCTCTTGAAGCTGCCACGATAGGCTTCAAGGCTACGATAGAAGGAGTAGAACTCGGGGTTCTGACCGAAAGCCTGGGCGTAGGTACTGGTCGCCTTGGCATCGCCCTCGCCCTTGATCTTCTGGGCGTCACGATAGGCTTCGGCGATGATGACTTCGCGCTGGCGATCAGCATCGGCCCGAATCTTTTCTGCCTCGGCAGAACCTTCGGAACGCAATTCGTTGGCCACACGCTTGCGCTCGGCTTCCATCCGGCGATAGACGGCTTCGCTTACCTCTGTCGGCAACTCGACGCGCTTCAAGCGGACATCCACAATCTGAACGCCAATCTTGCGGGCGTCAGTATCTGCCTTGGCACGCATCTGCTCCATGATCTGGTCGCGCTCACCGGAGACCACATCGTGCACGGTCCGTTTGCCGAATTCCTCGCGCAATCCGGCGTTGACCGTCTGATTCAGACGCGTCTTGGCGCGCGACTCATCGCCCCCCACCGAGATGTAATAGAGTTGCGGATCAACGATGCGCCATTTGATGTAGGAATCAACCAGCACATTCTTCTTTTCGGAAGTGATGAATCGTTCCGGATCGGAGTTATCGAGCGTAAGGATGCGCTTTTCAAAATAGCGCACATTTTGAACCATGGGGAACTTGAAGTAGAGGCCCGGCTCGGTAATGGCGCGCTTCATCTCACCCAACTGAAATACGACAGCAAACTGACGCTGATCGACGGTAAACATCGACATCGTCAACACCACCAGAACGGTGGCCACCAGCCCACCCAATACATTGATACGCGGACTCATCAACGCCCCTCCCGATCACGCGAACGCAGCGAACCATCGCGCGAACTTGAAGAATACGAACCTCCGCCTGGATTCAGCGCACCTTCCATTTGCGGTGGCGCGTTTGAAGACAGAGGCGCAGAAGGCCTTGCCGACGACGGCGCTAGCGACGCCTCCGGCGCAGCCTGCATGGCAGGCACCCCGCCAGCCGACTGCATCAACTTGTCGAGGGGCAGATAGAGCAGGTTGCCCTGCCCCTTGGCATCGACCATTACCTTGCTGGTGTTGGCGTAAATTTGTTGCATGGTTTCGAGATACATACGCTGGCGAGTAACCTCTGGCGCCTTCGCGTACTCGGTCAGCACCTGCTTGAAGCGCGAAGCCTCACCATCCGCCGACGAAATGACGCGCTGCTTGTAACCATTGGCCTCTTCTAGCAAGCGGGCTGCCGTGCCCTTGGCCTTCGGGATCACGTCGTTAGCGTAGGCCTGACCTTCATTCTTCTGCCGTTCTCGATCCTGCCCGGCCTTCACCGCATCATCGAAGGCGGCCTGCACCTGTTCTGGAGGCTGGGCATTTTGCATGGTCACCTTGGAAATAAGGATGCCGCTCTTGTAGCGATCAAGAATACCCTGCATCAGTTCAGCCGCTTCTGTGGCGATCTGCTCGCGCCCTTCGTACAGCACGAAATTCATCTTGCTCTTGCCGACAATTTCGCGAACTGCTGACTCGGCAGCCCCCATCACTGCTTCGTCCGGATAGCGGTTATTGAATAGGTATTCAACCGGATCCTTAAGGATGTACTGAACGGCGAACTGGATATTTACGATGTTCTCATCATCGGTGAGCATCAGCGCTTCCTTGAGCACCTTGTTACGCTCCGTGCCACGATAGCCGATTTCGATAGTGCGCACACCGGTTAGATTGACCAGTTCGTGCGACTGGATAGGGGCTGGCAAACGCCAGCGGAGGCCTGGCTCGGTGGCTTCCTTGAAACTCCCGAACTGAAGAACAAGGCCGCGCTGGGAGGCATCTACAATGTAGAAACCGGAAGCAAGCCAAACAATGGCGACCAACCCGATCAACAAACCGACACCACCGCCGACGAATTTCGGATTGAAGTCGATGTTCGGCATCCGCGGACCTTCACCGCCGCCATTACCGCTTCCGCCGCCCTTTTTACCGAACATTCCGGTCAACTTGCGATTGAAGTCGCGCCAGAGTTCTTCCAGATCGGGCGGTCCATCATTGGGTCGGCGCGGACCGTTGCCATTGGGCTTATCACCGTCGTTGCCACCACGGTTACCCCACTGCGGGTCGTTGATTGACATAAAAATACCTAGGGTCGGAATCATGGGTGTCGGGATTCAGTTGATG
>PHCF01000150.1:0-2972 GCA_002842145.1 Betaproteobacteria bacterium HGW-Betaproteobacteria-6
GTTGCGCATGACGCCGCCCCAGGTGCAGCCCGGGCGCTTGTCGATGACGGCCAGCGGGGCCAGCGTGAACACGCCGGTCAGCAGGTCGAAGCCGAGCAGGTACAGCATGCAGAAGCCGACCGGGAAAAGCAGTGCGCCGATCAGCGGGTTGCCGGTGTTGACCGTGACCGTCACCGCGAAGGCGGCGGCCAGAGCCAGGATGGCGCCGGCCATGTAGGCGCGGATCAGCGTATCGCGGGTGGACATGAAGATCTTCGACTCGCCAGCGTCGACCATCTTGGTTACGAACTCTGTTGGAGCTAGGTAGGCCATGCTATTTCCCCTGAGGTTATAAAAATCGAATGAATTTTTTAGACGGCAAGATAAACGTCGCCGTTGTCGACCTTGACTTCGAATTTGGTGCAGCCGCCGACATCCGGCGCCACGGCCTGACCGTCCTCCAGGCCGATGTTCCAGCCATGCAACGGGCAGGTGACGCGTTTGCCGTGCACGATGCCTTGCGAAAGCGGGCCGCCTTTGTGCGGGCATTTGTCGTGCAGGGCGAACACGTTGTCGTCGGAGGTCCGGAAGACGGCGATGTCGCCGCCATGGCTCGGCTTGACAATGCGCGAGCCGAGTTGCGGGATGTCTTCCAGTTTGCAGATCAGTTTCCAGTTGCTCATTTTCTTGTCCTCGGTTTTCAGGCTTCAACCATGATGGGGATGAATTGCTTGATGGGGCCTTCTTCGCGCGAGGCTGCCCACGGATCCTTGGCATCCTTCAGCGCGTCGAGCAGTTCGGCGTAGAGCGCCTTGCGGCCTTCTTCATCCTCGACGATCTTGCCTTTCACGTAATCCAGGCCGACGCGTTCCAGCCAGTGGCAGGTGCGCTCGAGGTACCAGCCTTCGAGGCGGTAGAGCTGGAGGAAGGCGCCGGAATATTCCATGACCTCCTCGTCGGATTTCACCTTGCAGAGAAACTGGGCGACTTCGGTCTTGATACCGCCGTTGCCGCCGATGTACAGCTCGTAACCGGAATCGACGCCGATCACGCCGACGTCCTTGATGCCAGCCTCGGCACAGTTGCGCGGGCAGCCGGAAACAGCGAGCTTGACCTTGTGTGGGGCGTACATGTCGAAGAGCATCTTTTCGAGCTTGACGCCCATCGACATGGCGAGTTGCGTGCCGAAACGGCAGTGTTCCATGCCGACGCAGGTCTTCACGGTGCGGATCGACTTGCCGTAAGCATGGCCGGAGACCATGCCGGCCGCGTTGAGATCGGCCCAGATACCAGGCAGGTCTTCCTTCTTGATGCCGAGCAGGTCGATACGCTGGCCGCCGGTGACTTTCACCGTCGGCACGTTGTACTTCTCGGCCGCATCGGCGATGGCGCGCAGTTCTTTCGGGTTGGTCAGGCCGCCCCACATGCGCGGCACGACGGAATAGGTGCCGTCCTTCTGGATATTCGCGTGCGAACGCTCGTTGATGAAGCGCGACTGCGGATCGTCCTTGGCCTCATGCGGCCAGGTCGAGATCAGGTAGTAGTTGATGGCCGGGCGGCACTTGTCGCAGCCATTCGGCGTCGTCCAGCCGAGTTCGGCGAAGACGGTTTCCTTGTTGGTCAGGTGCTCGTCGCGGATCAGCTTGCGGACCTTGTCGTGCGAATGCTCGGTACAGCCGCACATCGGCTTCTTGTCGGAAGCGGCCGGGGTGTAGGCACCGCCGATGGTCGAAGCGAGGATCTGTTCGACCAGACCAGCGCAAGAACCGCAGGAAGAAGCGGCCTTGGTGTGCTTCTTGACCTCATCGAGCGTGAACAATCCCTTGGCCTTGATGGCCTGGACGATGACGCCCTTGGTGATGCCGTTGCAGCCGCAAACCTCGGCGCTGTCGGCCATCTCGGCCGCCTTGCTCTTGCCGGCATGACCGACGTCGCCGACCAGCGACTGGCCGAAGATCAGCGAATCGCGGATGTCGTGGATGTCGCGGCCGTCCTTGAGCAGCTGGAAGTACCACGGGCCATCGGCCGTGTCGCCGTACATGACGCCGCCGACCAGCTTGTTGTCCTTGATGACCAGCTTTTTGTAGACGCCGCCATGCGGGTCATTGAGCAGGATTTCCTCGGTGCCCTCGCCGCCCATGTAATCGCCGGCCGAAAACAGGTCGATGCCGGTGACCTTGAGCTTGGTCGAGGTCACCGAGCCGGTGTAACGGCCGATGCCGTAGCCGGCCAGATGGTTGGCAGCAACCTTGGCCTGCTCGAAGAGCGGGGCGACCAGGCCGTAGGCGATACCGCGGTGGCTGACGCACTCGCCGACGGCGTACACCTTCGGATCGTAGGTCTGCATCGTGTCGTTCACTACGATGCCGCGGTTGCAGTAGATGCCGGACTTTTCAGCCAGCGCATAGTTGGGGCGGATGCCGGCAGCCATGACGACGAGGTCGGCCGGGATGGTCATGCCGTCCTTGAAGCGCACGGCGGCGACGCGGCCGGATTCGCCTTGCACCAGCATTTCAGTCTGCTTTTGCAGCAGGAATTTGAGGCCCTTGTCTTCGAGCGACTTCTGCAGCATCTTGGCGGCCACTTCGTCGAGCTGACGCTCGAGCAGCCATGGCCCGAGATGCACGACGGTGACGTCCATGCCGCGCAGCTTCAGGCCGTTGGCCGCTTCCAGCCCGAGCAGGCCGCCACCGATGACCACCGCGTGCTTGTGCAGGCGGGCGGTTTCGATCATCTCGTCGGTATCCTTGATGTCGCGATAACCGATGACGCCGGGCAGGTCGTTGCCGGGAATCGGCAGCATGAAGGGCGTCGAACCGGTGGCGATGAGGAGGCGGTCGTATTCTTCCTCGGTACCGTCTTCGGCGATGACCTTGCGCTTGACGCGGTCGATGGTCTTGATCTGCTTGC
Source organism: Betaproteobacteria bacterium HGW-Betaproteobacteria-6 (assembly GCA_002842145.1). Lineage (GTDB taxonomy): Bacteria > Pseudomonadota > Gammaproteobacteria > Burkholderiales > Rhodocyclaceae > Azonexus. Next base: position 2,890 of record PHCF01000150.1, read on the forward strand.
CGGTGTGCAGCTTGATGCCCTTTTCCTTGTACCACTCGAGTTCGTTGAGGACGATCTCGGAAATGGTCATTTCACCGGCGAGG
>PHCF01000150.1:3055-13824 GCA_002842145.1 Betaproteobacteria bacterium HGW-Betaproteobacteria-6
CACCGGCCATGCCGTTGCCGATCAGGACGAGACGAGGTTTGACAGCGGTTGTGCTCATGGTTGACTCCAACATTGCGCGCACCCGGGGGTGCAAAATTTGCTTCAGCGCATGACGTCGTTGCCATCGAGCCGCCCTCGTTGGCGGTTGATTCGCTGTATCTGCAGGGGGTATCGCAATCAGCGTGCCAGCTGATCAGCGTTTTGATTTTTAAGCGTTTTTTCTAGTTGACCGTAGCAATTGCGCACCACGGCGGGGCAAGCAGTTCCAGAGCGGTGCAGATTCAGTTCAGTTGCCACCGATGATCAGGCCGGTTGCTTCAACAGCGACAATGGCCTTGGCCTGGTTGAAGTCCTCGGCGTAACCGCTGGCGTAGAGCAGGCAGGCCAGCTGGTTGGCGAGCGGCTTGGGCAGCGGCGCCTGCTTGTCGAGAATGCGCCGTATCCATTTCGCCGTGCTCACCGCATCGTTGGCTTCCGGCAGATTGGGCAAGGCGCGCAGACTTTCGTGCTCGGCCTCGAACAGCGTGTCGACTCCGCCATCGTGAATGAACTCCAGACGCGGCCGGCGCTTCGGGTTGGCAAAGGGTTCGCCCTCGGTGCCGCGCAGGAGCAGTGCCCGGTCCCCCTGGGCGAGCAGGATGTCGCGCATGAGGTCGACAAATTCGGGATGGGTCGCCGGCGCCACCAGGAGCGCATCGCCGTGGAAGGGGTTGATCAGTTTGACCAGACTGTGCGCGCTGTTGCGCACGCCGAGGCGGCTGCGCAAGGCGAGCAGGTTGTGGATGCCCGGGCACAGGGCATTGAGCGGCAGGAAGGCCAGCCCCTTCTCCTCAAGAGCGATCTGCGCCTGCGTCGTCGAGGCGACCGGCATGACACCCAGTTCACGGAAGATGTGCGCCGTGGTTACCCGGCCAAACCCCTCCAACAAGCCATGGACCACGACCGGCACGCCGAAGCGCTGGAGCAGCAGGGCGAGCAGCGGCGTCAGGTTGGCCTCCTTGCGCGCCCCGTTGTAGGTCGGCAAGACGACCGGCCGTACCCGGCCATGCGGCATGTCGAGACGGTGCGTGCGCTCGGCTGTGGCATCGAGGAAGCCAAGCATTTCGTCAAACGATTCGCCCTTGACGCGCAGGCCAAGGATGATCGCGCCCATTTCCAGATCCGGCACACCGCCGTCGAGCATCGCCGCGTAAATCTGTCGCGCATCGTCGCGCGGCAGATCGCGCGCGCCCTGGGCGCCGCGTCCGATCTCCTTGATGAATTGTGCGTAACTCACTGTCTCCTCCGGTTGCGGTCAAGCCGCCGCTGCAATGCTGGGGGGATGCTCTGCCACCATGCGTTTGATGTCGGGAACGCAGGAACCGCAGAACGTTCCGCATTTGAGGCTCTTCTGTAGTTGCGGCAAATCGGCCCCCTTCTCCAGTTCCTGATGAATCTGCACGTCGCTGACATCGGCGCATTTGCAAACGATATTGCGTGCCACCATGCTCACCGGCGCTTTGGCGGAAGGCGCCAGGGCGAAGCGGATCAGACTGACGTCGAGCTCATCCTCGGCCATGGCCTGACGCAACCAGGCCAGCGCCTGCGTCTCGCCGGCCAACCGGACACCGAGCAGGCGGCCGTGTTGGGCAATGGCCTTCTTGCTGATCCGGCGCGTCGCGTCGGCATAGAGAATGGCCCCCTCCTCGCCATCCAGGCCAAACAGACGATCCAGCGCCAGAATCCCTGCATCGTCCGCCGGCCCGGCACAGGCGCCGCGGAAAACGACGAGCGGCGTCGTCCGGCCGTATAGCCCGACGTTGGCATACGGAAAGTCAGCGAGCACCGCCCGGACGCGCTGGAGCAATTCCAGCGCCTCGGACTGGCTGGCACAACGGCGGACGACGGCGAGCGGGTAGGACAGTTCGGCCTTGATGATCTGGACCGCTGCATGCTTCAACTCGGGCTGCAGCGAATAGGGGTCGATGGCGTCGCAGGCCAGCGCATTGGCGCCCGCCGTGTTCATGAACTGGTTACCCCAGTGCATCTCGGCCGTTGCTGACCCCGGCCAGATCGCCGGACTCCAGACCGCGGTGCCTCATGTCACACGGATGCATGGCCAGCAGCGGTTCATCTTCGACATTGAACAGGCGCGGCACGGTGCCGGTCCGGCTCATGCCGTGCCATTGATCGCGCATGCGACCAGACAGCAGACTGATCGGCAACTCGGGGGTCGTTGCCTCGGCCGTTGACTTGTGTTCGACGGCGACAAAACGCGCCCTGCCATCGGCTGTTGGGAAAATACCATCCTCGTAGAGGCGGACCTTGCCGGCACTCGCCCCTTCCGGATACGGCCATTGCTGCGGCCCCTGAGCCTCGAGCAAGGCATACGACAAGCCGGTGATATCGAGGTCGCGCCCACGCGTGCTTTCGCGATGCTCATTGAAAATCTCTTCGGGGCTCGCGTAAGGGAACAATCGACCGGCCTCGGTGCGATCCAGCTTTTCACCCAGTCGTCGGGCGAAATCGACGACGATTTCCCAGTCGTGACGCGCCTCGCCGGGCGCCTGAATGGCTGGCTGGACGCGCGTGATGCAGCGTTCGGAATTGGTCACCGTGCCGTGTTTCTCGCCCCAGCCGCTGGCGGGCAGCAACAGGTCGGCGTACTCGGCGGTATCGGTGTTGGCGTAGGCTTCCTGCAAGACGACATATTCCGCCGCCTGCAAGGCCTCGCGCACGGCAGCCTGGTTGGGCAAGGACTGTGCCGGATTGGTGCAGGCGATCCAGACGGCCTTGATTTCGCCTGTTTTGAGTGCCTTGAACAGGTCGACCGCCGACTTGCCCGGCTTCGCCGGGACATCGGGAATGCCCCACAAACGCGCCACCTCGGCCCGATGCGCCGGATTCGCCAGATCACGATGTGCCGACAGCAAGTTGGCCAAGCCGCCCACTTCCCGTCCACCCATGGCATTCGGCTGGCCGGTCAGCGAGAACGGCCCGGCCCCCGGCTTGCCAATGTGGCCGGTGGCAAGATGCAGATGAATGATGCCGGCGTTGTTGTGCGTGCCGTGGGTCGACTGATTGAGGCCCTGGCAGTAGAGCGACAACGATGCGTCGCTCGTCCCGAACCAGCGCGCGGCCTGAACGATGGCCTCGGCCGGGACGCCACACAGGCCGGCGACTTTGTCCGGCGAGTACGTTTTGACAATCTCGGCCAGGGCTTCGAAGCCGCTGGTGTGCGCTTCGACATAGCCCCGATCGACCAGCCCCTCGGCGATGAGCACATGCAACATGCCGTTGAACAGGGCGATGTCGCTCCCCGGCTTGATCGGCAGATGAAGATCGGCGATCTCTGCGCTTTCGGTGCGACGGGGGTCGGCGACAATGATTTTGAGATCGGGGTTGGCCGCCTTGGCGTCTTCGATATAACGGAAAACAATCGGATGGGCGACAGCCGGGTTGGCTCCGCTGATGAAAATCACCTTGGCCTGCAAGATGTCGGCATAGCTGCACGGCGGCGCATCGGCGCCCAGCGTCTGTTTGTAGCCGGCGACCGCCGAGGACATGCAGAGGCGCGAATTGGTATCGACGTTGTTGGTACCGATCAGCCCCTTGGCCAGCTTGTTGAAAACGTAGTAGTCCTCAGTCAGTAACTGGCCTGAGATGTAGAAAGCAACGGAATCCGGTCCATGTTGTCGAATAGTCGCGGCAAAACGTTCGGCCGCCTCATCGAGCGCGCCTTCCCAGCCAAGGCGTTGTCTGGCCCCGCCCCGGCTGATACGTCTTTCGGGAAATTGCAGACGATATGTCGGATTGACGGTCTGATTCAGCGTTGCGCCTTTGGTACACAAACGGCCGCGATTCGCCGGGTGTTCGGGGTCGCCACGCAATCCCGTGATCGCGCCGTTCTCCGTTTCGATGAGCAGGCCACAACCGACTCCGCAGTAGCAACAGGTAGACTTAACTTCAGTTTGCATGATTTTCCTTCCGGCTAGGCTCCAGCAACAGCTATGCCAACCCGAAAAATCATGGACTTGCATGACAAAAGGGGAAATCCCGTTGTGGAATTTCCCCTTTTTAGTGCGTCGACCGTAGCCTGTGTCCCTATTTGATGCGTTGCAGCCAGGGACGCCCTGCTTCTGGGCGCGGCGACTCGGGTGGCGGCTCTTCGGGCTCCACCTCGGCCTCTCCTGCATCGATGAATTCCGATGCCCCTTCGTCCTCCGCGCCGTCAACTTCAAAAGCCATTCCAGCGCCGTTTTCGCGGGCATAGATTGCAGAAACACGCTGTACCGGCACCGAAAGATCGCGGGCAACACCACCGAAACGAGCCTGAAAATCGATGAAATCGTTTCCGATCAGCAATTTTTTGGTGGCATCTGGCCCCAGGTTCAGCACAATCTGCCCCTCGCGAACAAACTCGCGTGGTACGCGGGTACGCTCATCGACTTCAACCGCAATATACGGAGTGAAACCGTTGTCACAGCACCACTCCCAGATGGCGCGCAGCAGGTAAGGCTTGGTAGACGGAAGTTCCATGCCTTACTTGCGCATTGCCTTTTCGGACGGGGTCAGCGCGTCGATGAAACCCTGACGGCTGAAAATCCGCTCGGCATACTTCATGAGCGGTGCCGCCGCCTTGCCGAGGTCGATGCCGTAGTGGTCGAGACGCCAGAGCAGCGGTGCAATGGCCACGTCGAGCATGGAGAACTCATCACCGAGCATGAATTTTTGCTTGTTGAAGATGGGCACGATCTCGGTCAGGCGAGCCTTGATTTCCTGGCGAGCCTTGTCAGCCGTCTTGCCGTTCTTTTCGATCACTTCCATGAACGAAAAGATTTCGCGCTCCATGCCGACCAGCAGCTGGCGGGCGCGGGCACGCATGATCGGATCGGCCGGCATCAGTTGCGGGTGCGGGAAGCGCTCGTCAATGTATTCGTTGATGATGTTCGGCTCGAACAGAACCAGATCACGCTCGACCAGAACCGGCACGCGATTGTGCGGATTGATCGCCGCCATTTCTTCCGGCTTGTTGAACATGTCGACGTCGATGACCTGAAAATCCATGCCCTTTTCGAACAGGACAATACGGCAACGGTGACTAAAGGGGCAGGTGGTGCCCGAGTAGAGGTTCATCATTTGTGGTAACCCTCAAAATGAGATTCGGCATCGGAGGTTGGCCAGAGCCAAACCCGCGATGCCGTTAGCTGATCCGGAAAGGATCAGTGAATGTCTTTCCAGTATTCCTTCTTGAGCGCGTAAGCGACAACAAAGAGAACTGCCAGGAAGGCTAGAACGAACCAGCCCAGAGTACGCCGATATTCCTGCTGCGGCTCGCCCATCCAGACCATGAAACCGACCAGGTCGGAGACCGACTTGTCGAATTCGGCCGGCGCCATCGAGCCCGGGACAGCCAGTTCCAGCTTGTGCGTTTCGTGATTCATCACTTGCTGGCCTTGCAGGCCGTACAGGATATGCGGCATGCCAACATTTTCGAATACCGTGTTGTTCCAGCCCGTCGGACGGTTAGCGTCACGATAGAAGGAACGCAGATAGGTATAAAGCCAGTCCGCGCCGGCACCAGCGTTGCCGGCTTCGCCACGGGCCCGGGCGATGATGGTCAGATCAGGCGGGGCCGCGCCAAACCACTGCTTCTGTTCATCTGAACGAGCGGCAACACGCATCAACTCACCGATCTTGTCGGACGTGAACATCAGGTTTTCCTTGACCTGCTGCTCGGTCAGACCGAGATCCAGCAGGTTCTTGTAGCGCATGTAGGAAGCACCGCAGGTTCTTGTAGCGCATGTAGGAAGCACCGTGACAATTCATGCAGTAATTGACGAACAGCTTGGCACCATTCTGCAATGCTGCCTTGTCGCTGACAGAACCAGGCCACTTGTCGATGTGTACTGTACTGGTGTTGGCAAATGCCAGGATAGGTGCGAAGACCAAGGCGATAAGGAATTTTTTCATTTTAGTCATCCTCTCACTTGAACGTCACACGGTCGGGAACCGGCTTGAACTTGTCCATCCGAGACCACCACGGCATAGCGAGGAAGAAACCGAAGTAGAACACCGAACAAACCTGCGATACCAATTCGCCCATCGGAGACGGCGACAGCGTGCCCAGATAACCAAGAACGAAGAAGCAGATGACGAAAATGGTCAGCAGGGTCTTGTAGATCGGACCACGGTAACGGATCGACTTGACCGGGCTACGATCAAGCCAGGGCAGGAAGGCGAAGATGACGACCGAAGCGCCCATGGCAACCACCCCCCAGAACTTGGCATCGAGACCAAAGAGCGGATAGGTGACGGCACGCAGGATCGAGTAGAACGGCGTGAAGTACCAGACCGGCGCGATATGCGGCGGCGTCTTCAACGGATCAGCCGGGTAGAAGTTCGGCGTTTCCAGGAAGTAACCTCCGCCTTCCGGTGCCCAGAACATCACCGCCGAGAAAACCATCAGGAAGACAACAACGCCAACGATGTCCTTGACCGTGTAGTAAGGATGGAACGGGATGCCATCACGCGGAATGCCGTTTTCGTCCTTGTTGGCCTTGATCTCGACACCGTCCGGGTTGTTCGAACCGGTTTCGTGCAGGGCCAGTACGTGAGCAGCAACCAGACCAATCAGAACGAGCGGGAAAGCGATCACGTGGAAGGAGAAGAAACGATTCAGCGTGGCATCGCCAACGACGAAGTCGCCGCGAATGATCAGCGACAGATCGCCTCCGATAACAGGGATCGCCGAGAACAGATTGACAATAACCTGAGCGCCCCAATAAGACATCTGGCCCCACGGCAGCAGATAGCCGAAGAAGGCTTCACCCATCAGGCATAGGAAGATGCCGACGCCGAATAGCCAGGTCAATTCACGCGGCTTGCGATAGGAACCGTAAAGCAGACCACGGAACATGTGCATGTAAACCACGATAAAGAAGGCTGAAGCACCCGTGGAGTGCATGTAGCGAATCAGCCAGCCGCCCGAAACATCGCGCATGATGTATTCGACCGAGGCAAACGCAATGGGCACGCCATTGGCGTTCAACGCAGCATCCGGTTTGTAGTGCATAACCAAGAAGATGCCGGTAACGATCTGGATAACCAGAACCAGCAATGCCAGAGAACCGAAGAAATACCAAAAATTGAAATTCTTCGGAGCGTAGTATTCAGACAGGTGCCCCTTCCACATAGAAGTTGCCGGGAAACGGGCATCAACCCACTCCAAGGCATTTCCGGCCAGCGAGCCGTCGGACTTGTATTTTTCGAAATTGCCAGCAGCCATTTCTTATGCTCCCTTCTTGTCTTCGCCGATCAGAATGCGCGTATCGGCGAGATACACGTGCGGCGGCACTTCGAGGTTGGTCGGGGCTGGCTTCGACTTGTAAACACGACCGGCAAAGTCGAAGGTCGAGCCGTGGCAAGGGCACAGGAAGCCACCCAGCCAGCCATCGGGCATTCCCTCTTCGGTACCGGCCTTGAACTTCTGGGAAGGCGAGCAACCAAGGTGGGTACAGATGCCGACAACAACCATGATCTCAGGCTTGATCGAACGCGTATCGTTCTGCGCATACGCTGGCTGCTGGTTTTTCTCGGACTTGGGATCAGCAACCGCATCAGCCAGCTTGGGCAGCGTATCCATCATTTCCTTGGTGCGGTTGATGATCCACACCGGCTTGCCACGCCACTCGACCGTCATCATCTGACCCGGCTCGAGCTTGCTGATATCTACTTCGACCGGTGCACCTGCAGCCTTGGCACGCTCGGACGGAAGCAAGCTGGATACGAACGGCACGAGTGCGGCAACCGCGCCCGCCCCGCCCACGGCTGCGGTCGCAACGACCAGACGTCGCCGCCCGCAGTCCATTTTTCCTTGATTGCTCATTACGCTGACCCCTAACGGAATTAGATGGGATAAAAATTAAACGCTAAATTATACGATATCGAACGGTCCGATAAAAGCCGGATATCACCCTCCACAGGTCTTGCGCTCTCGAAATGCCTGCGCCAAAGTGCCACTATCGACATACTCGAGCTCCCCCCCCACCGGTACGCCACGAGCAATCCTGGTCACACTTATTCCTTTGGTGCCAAGCATGGCCGTGATGTAATGAGCCGTCGCCTCTCCCTCATTGGTATAGTTCGTCGCCAAAATCACCTCCCGCACTACACCGTCGAGCGCTCTGGTCACTAGACGATCCAGTCCGATATCTTTTGGCCCGAGACCGTCAAGGGGGGATATTTTGCCCATCAGCACGTAATAGAGCCCCTGATAGCTTTGGGTCTGCTCCATCATATTCATGTCAACCGGTGTTTCGACAACGCACAGCAAACTGGCATCACGCCGTGGCGACGCGCAACGCTCGCATATGTCACCCTCGGTATATGTATTGCAGCGCTGACAGTGTCGAATTGACTGCAAAGCATGCAGCAGGGCATCCCCCAAAAGCCGAGCCCCCTCCCTATCATGCTGCAACAGATGATATGCCATGCGTTGAGCTGACTTTGGCCCAACACCAGGCAGGCAGCGCAACGCCTCGATCAGCGAATCAAGCCCTGAGGGATTCACTAGTCAAAAGGGAAGCTTGAAGCCGGGCGGGAGGTTTAACCCAGAAGTAAAGCCCGACATTTTTTCCTGACTCAACGCTTCGCCTCGGCGAACAGCGTCGTTCATGGCCGCAGCAATCAGATCCTCGAGCATCTCCCGATCATCCATCACTGACGGATCAATGCTAACTCTACGCACCTCGTGGGCACCAGTCATTACAACTTTGACCATCCCCGCCCCGGCAACGCCCTCTATCTCGGTTTGAGCCAGTTGCTCCTGGGCCTTTTTCATATTTTCCTGCATCGCCTGTGCCTGTTTCATCAGACCAGCCAAGCCACCCTTCATCATCTTCGTTCTCCGTTACGCAATGGGTTTAATGGATGATTCAACAACGGATGCATCAAGAGACTCTATCGCATCACGAATAAAAGTATCCCGGTTAATCGAGGCGACAGCACCAGCCTGTCGCTCCTGGCGTTCACGTCCAACGGTCTCTGCTGGCGTATCCAATTCGTTTTGTTCAAGCTCAAACCGCACCTTGATTGAGCGGCCAAAATATTCACTCAGAGCCAGCTGCAGCCTGTCAGGCCCGGGTTTCATCTGCAAATGTGCCTGCGATGGCGATAGCCGCAACAAACATTCAGCTTCGCCAAGTCGCCTCAGCTCACAATTCTGCGCCAGCTCCCTTGCCAACCCGGACAACGGAAGCGACGCGACAATCTGGTGCCAATCCCCCCCTCCGGATGGCAACTGTTTGGTGGCCGACTGAACCGGCACCACCGGCGCCTGCTTAACCGAAACTGGCCCTTCTTGCTCGAAAGGTTGCAACAACCTAGCGTTAGCCACTGGCCTGTTCTTCGACCCAACTGCGACAAGCACGTCAGCAACAGTACTTGGTCGAAACGTGTGTAACCTGAGCAAGGTCATAACGAACCCTGCATGCTCATCAGGCGCGGTCGACATCTCAGCTCGACCAATATTCACGACTTGATAAGCCAACTGTACAAATTCCGGAGAAAACGCTGCCGCCAGCGCCATCAATCTCACCCTATCCGGATCGTCACCATCTATCGTGGCCGGCACACATTGCGCCATCTGCAACCGCGTCAACAATGCACCCAACTCCTGCAAAGCAGAAGAAAACGAAAGACTGCGTACACCAAGATCTGCGGCGACCTGCAGCAACGCCGACGCATCACCCACCTGCAGCGCCTCAAGAATATTAAACAGATAATCCTGATCGACGGTGCCCAGCATGCTACGAACCTGAGCTTCACCCACCCTCCCTGCACCATGAGCAATCGCTTGGTCCAGCAGAGAAAGAGCATCACGCATACTCCCTGACGCTGAACGTGCAACCAACGCCAATGCCGGAGCCTCGAATGCGACCTCCTCTGCCTGCAAAATGTGGCCCAAGTGTTTGGTTATAGCCAGTGCTGGCATCTGCTTCAAATTGAATTGCAAGCAGCGGGATAGGACTGTTACCGGAATTTTTTGTGGATCGGTCGTAGCCAGAATGAACTTCACATGCTCAGGAGGCTCTTCAAGGGTCTTCAGCATCGCATTGAATGCCGAATTGGAGAGCATGTGAACTTCGTCAATTACGTAAACCTTGAAGCGGCCACGGGTAGGTGCATAGACTGCGTTCTCGAGCAGTTGACGCATCTCGTCAACTCGGGTGTTGGTGGCTGCATCCACCTCGAGCAAATCAACAAATCGACCGCTGTCTATCTCTTGGCAAGCTGAACAGGTACCGCAAGGCGTTGCGGTTATCCCAGCTTCGCAATTTAGGGATTTTGCCAGAATCCGCGCGATGGTCGTCTTGCCAACCCCTCGGGTCCCTGTAAAAAGATAGGCATGGTGCAAGCGCTGCTCTGAAAGCGCATGCGTCAGGGCACGAACAACATGTTCCTGCCCAACTAGCGTAGAAAAATTGCGCGGCCGCCACTTGCGCGCAAGAACTTGATAACTCATGCGCTCCACACCATTGCAGAAAATGAAAGTGGCGAGCCTAACCCCCGGCACTTGCAGTAAATGGCTGTGGCTGCTTCCTTCCGGACCTGACCAGATTCACCACCCTGCAATGCGGGGAGACCCGCCGCTTCGAATTCTAACACAGGGCAAAATACAGCCATCTCAATGAATCGATTTTTTTATATTGGGTTCGGATTAGTTATCTGGAGCCCAAAAGCGAAACCCCCCGTTAGCTGATGCTAACGGGGGGTTTTCATGGGGAGTC
>PHCF01000151.1 GCA_002842145.1 Betaproteobacteria bacterium HGW-Betaproteobacteria-6
ACTCGAAGTCAGCCTGCACATGGCCTTCGTCGAGGCGCGTCAAAAACGCCACGAGTTCATTACCGTCGAACATCTGCTGCTGGCGCTGATCGACAACCCTTCTGCGGCCGAGGCCTTGCGCTCCTGCGGCGCAAAGACCGATACCCTGCGCAAGGATTTGACCAACTTCATTGACGAGCACACGCCGACCGTTTCCGGCGAGGACGACATCGACACCCAGCCGACGCTCGGCTTCCAGCGCGTCATCCAGCGCGCCATCCTGCACGTCCAGTCTTCGGGCAAGAAGGAAGTCAACGGCGCCAACGTGCTGGTTGCGATCTACGGCGAGAAGGATTCACACGCTGTCTATTTTCTGCAAAAGCAGGGCGTGACGCGGCTTGACGTGGTCAATTACATCTCGCACGGCATCAGCAAGGTACCACAGCAAGCCAAGGCTGCACCTGAAGGCGAAGTCGAGACCGACGGTGAAAAAGCTGAAGCCGGGCCGCTCGAGCAATACACGATCAACCTCAACGCACTTGCGCTACAGGGCAAGATCGACCCGCTGATCGGCCGCGACAAGGAACTGGAGCGCGTGATCCAGACGCTTTGCCGGCGCCGCAAAAATAACCCCCTGCTGGTCGGCGAGGCAGGCGTCGGCAAGACTGCAATTGCCGAAGGGCTTGCCCGCAAGGTGGTCGAGAGCGACGTGCCCGAAATCCTGGCCAAGGCCAATGTCTATTCACTGGACATGGGGGCTCTGCTGGCCGGGACCAAATACCGGGGCGATTTTGAGCAGCGCCTGAAGGGTGTTCTCAAGGCCCTGCAGGACAACCCACACGCCATCCTGTTCATCGATGAAATCCATACCCTGATCGGCGCCGGATCGGCTTCAGGCGGCACGCTCGATGCATCAAACCTGCTCAAACCGGCGCTTTCCTCCGGGCAGCTGAAGTGCATCGGCGCAACGACTTACACCGAGTTCCGCGGAATATTCGAGAAGGACAGCGCCCTGTCCCGGCGCTTCCAGAAAATCGATGTCAATGAACCCTCGGTCGCAGAAACGGTAGAGATTCTCAAGGGACTCAAAGCCCGTTTCGAAGCCCACCATGGCATCAAGTACTCGGCCACGGCGATTTCGTCGGCGGTCGAACTGTCGGCCCGCTACATTACCGATCGTCATCTGCCAGACAAGGCCATCGACGTCATCGACGAAGCAGGAGCGGCGCAACGTATCCTGCCGAAATCGAAGCAGAAAAAGGTCATCAACAAGACCGACATCGAAGAGATCGTTGCCAAAATCGCCCGCATCCCGTCGCAGCACGTGACGCTGGATGATCGCGGTGCGCTGAAGAACCTCGATCGTGATCTAAAGGCGGTCGTTTTTGGTCAGGACAAAGCTATCGACGCCTTGGCCAAGGCCATCAAGATGGCCCGTTCGGGGCTGGGCAATCCAGGCAAGCCGATCGGCTCATTCCTGTTCAGCGGCCCAACCGGTGTTGGCAAGACGGAAGTGGCCAAGCAATTGGCCTATTGCCTCGGCGTCGAATTGCTTCGCTTCGACATGAGCGAATACATGGAACGCCACGCGGTATCCCGCCTGATTGGCGCGCCCCCGGGTTATGTCGGCTTCGAGCAGGGCGGCCTGCTTACCGAAGGTGTGACCAAGAAACCGTATTGCGTGCTTCTCCTCGACGAAATCGAGAAGGCGCACCCGGACATCTTCAACATCCTGCTGCAAGTCATGGACCACGGCACGCTGACCGATAACAACGGCCGCAAGTCCGATTTCCGCAACGTGGTGATCATCATGACGACCAACGCTGGTGCTGCCGACCTGCAAAAATCGAGCATGGGTTTCACCAGTTCCAAGCAGACCGGCGATGAAATGGTCGAAATCAAGCGTCTGTTCACACCGGAGTTCCGCAACCGCTTGGATGCAACGATCTCCTTCGGCCCGCTCGACCACGAGGTTATCCTGCGCGTTGTCGACAAGTTCCTCATGCAGTTGGAGGAACAACTGCATGAGAAGAAAGTCGAAGCGCATTTCACCGATGCCGTGAAAGAGCTGCTTGCCGAAAAGGGCTTCGATCCGCTTATGGGCGCCCGTCCGATGGCACGACTGATTCAGGACACCATTCGCTCGGCGCTGGCTGACGAGTTGTTGTTCGGCAGACTGTCGAGCGGCGGGCGTGTCACGGTCGACCTCGACAAGGAAGGCAAAATCAAACTGGATTTCGAGGAAGAAAAGGCCGAAGCTGTCGTCTGAACGATTGCCATCCCCCCCCAAAGCCGTGCAACATTGCACGGCTTTTTTATTTCGAGGATTCCAGCATGACCTTCAAGACCCCTGACCTTTGCGATGAATTCGAAACCGAACTGGGCAAGACCGTGCGCGTCGTCGCCCCCATGTTCCAGCGCTACGGCGGCCGCACAAGCTTTTCCGGCGAGATCGTCACGCTAAAGATTTTCGAGGACAACTCGCTGGTCCGTGAAGCCTTTGCCGAAAACGGCCAAGGCAAGGTGCTCGTCATCGATGGCGGCGGTTCGTTGCGTTGCGCCCTGGTTGGCGATCAGTTGGCCATTCTGGCTGCCAAGAACGGTTGGGCCGGAGTCATTGTGTACGGCTGCATTCGCGATTCTGGCGACATCAACGGCATCGACATCGGCGTTCGGGCACTCAACACCCACCCACAGAAGACGCTCAAGAAAGGGGTGGGTGACAAGAACATCGCCGTCACCTTTGGCGGCGTTACCTTCAATCCGGGCGAATATATCTACGTTGACGAAGATGGAGTCATCGTCTCGGCACAACCGCTAGTCAAGTGATCGGCACAGCAACGGTGCCTGCTGGCACCGTTGCTTCAGTGGCTCAGACTTCGAGCAGAGCCACGCTGTCGCAACCGACCCGGACGTTGCCCCAATGCTGGCCACCAACCATGATCGGCATGGCGATGTCGCACAGCACTTCTCCGGTATCGCGAATATAGGTCTGCAAGAGCATGGGCAAGGTATTGCGCGCCGCTCGCAATTCGGTCGGCGCCTCGAACTTGCGGCGCGTGCGGTTGCCGACCAGATCGGTCTGGTAGTCGCCGGTCATTGGCTTGGAATATTTGGCGTTGTGGGCGGTCAAGAAACCGTTGATATCGACACCGACGGCATAGACGCCACCTTTGATCCCGGCCAGCGCTTCATCGAGCATGCGCTGACACTCGCGCATGTAGGCATCTTCGTAGGAAACTGAATACTTCTGGGGATTGGTGCCGGAAATGGGGCGATAGTTGCGGTCAAAGACGTTGATACCGCGCCCCTGCATCGCCTCCAGGCTCACCTGCAGCTGATCACGGAAATCCTTGACCCGTTCGATATTGATGTCGAAAGCGCCACGGCCGATCTTGAAACGCGAAACCAGTTCCTGGACGCTTTCGGTCGCCTGACAGAGGGTCTCCGTCGATTGCTCGGTGTCCTTCATGCTGCCGCAGACGTTGTTCGACAAATCATGAACCTGAGCCACAGCTTCGTGCACCTGACCGTTGGTTGCGGTTAGCTGCTCCATGGCCGAGGCGATCTGGTTCAGCTGATCCCCGGTCCGCTCGAAATCGCCAACCATGCGCTGAAACTCACCGGACGAGCGTTCGACCACCTGCCGTGTCTGCTGGATATCGTGGTTAATAACCTCGTTTTCGCTTTGCGTTTCGCGCACCAGCTCAATCATGCCGCCGATGTTGTCGCTGATCTCCTGCGTCGCAACATTGACCCGCTCAGCGAGTTTGCGAACCTCATCGGCGACCACGGCAAAACCACGCCCCATTTCGCCGGCCCGCGCCGCCTCGATCGCCGCATTAAGCGCCAGCAGGTTGGTCTGATCGGCAATATCCTTGATCAGCCCGGCGATTTTCCGGATGCTGTCGGAACGTTGGGCCAGGTGATCGACCGTTTCGTTGAAGGTGGTCAGCTTGTCGCTAACCAGATGTACCTTGCTGACGATCTCGTGCATCTCGTCCAGCGAGGCACGCGCCGTCGACAGATTGGCATCGGTCGAATGCGAAATCAGTTCCGTGGAATTGGAAACCTCCTGAATCGCCCGGATCGCCTCGCTGCTCGAGCCGAACACGTTATTGGCAATTTCACCTTGCCGACTGGCCCGCTCCGCCGTCGACGACACGGTTTTCTTGACGACCACTGCCTCACGAGCAATGTTGACGCTCATCTTGCGGACTTCGCTGATGATTTCCCGCATCTTGTCGGCAAAACGGTTGTAGGCCTCGGCGAGGGTACGCAACTCGTCGTGGGTGATGGTCGGCAGATTGCGCGAAAAATCGCCTTCGCCACGCCCGATCTCGTCGAAGATCGTGGCAATCATGCGGATCGGGCGGAGGATCAGGTGACGAATGTAGAGAATCTGGAGAACATTCCAGGACAGGGCGAAGACCGTCAGCCCGACCATCAGCAGCAAGCCATGATCCATGCCCTCAGAGATACGCTGCAGACTCTCGGCACTGACGCCTGCCCTGCCCATTTCCTCGGCCACCATGCGTTTCTGCTGGAAATAGACGCCAAGATAAGCCACATCGATGAAGAAGAGCAGCAAAAAACTCATCAGTTTCTTGGTCAGCGAATTCCAGAAAGTCCGCTCGTTCCAATCATAGAGCCGCCGAAAGAGTTCCATAGGTCCCACCCAAAAATACAAAATTTGCCGAATTCGACACCCCTTCTCCCGCTGCGTCAAGTAGGAATATTCCTTATCCAGGAGCAAGCCTCCCCTGCCAATGGAACAGGCACAATGCTGCATTGCATTTCACAGCAGCAAATAATGTTTCATATTATGAAACAACATCAGTAACTTACTGTTTAATTTAAATAAAATATTGTCTTATGTCTTATATAAGACTATTGCTGCCCCGCAAGAAAATCACTATACTTTCTGACATCGACGTTGCACCATGAGCGTTCGGTTCAACGCCGCTATCCCCAAACCAAATTACCTGAGGAATTCACATGAGCACTCGCGAACAGCAAATCGCCGCCCTCGAAAAAGACTGGGCTGAAGGCCCGTCGCGGCGCCGAGAAGCTCTGGGATCTGGTCAACAACGAGCCGTACGTCAACTGCCTGGGCGCTCTGACTGGCGGTCAAGCTGTTCAGCAGGCCAAGGCCGGCATCAAGGCAATCTACCTGTCAGGCTGGCAAGTTGCTGCCGACAACAACGAATACTCGGCCATGTACCCGGACCAGTCCCTGTACCCGGTTGACTCCGTGCCGAAGGTTGTCGAGCGTATCAACAACTCCTTCAACCGTGCCGACGAAATCCAGTGGTCCAAGAACATCAACAAGGGCGATGCTGGCCACGTTGAATACCACCTGCCGATCGTTGCCGACGCTGAAGCCGGTTTCGGCGGCGTTCTGAACGCCTACGAACTGATGAAGGCCATGATCCGCGCTGGCGCTGCTGGTGTGCATTGGGAAGACCAACTGGCTTCCGTCAAGAAGTGCGGCCACATGGGCGGCAAGGTTCTGGTTCCGACCACCGAAGCTGTTCAGAAGCTGATCGCTGCTCGTATGGCGGCCGACGTCTATGGCGTGCCGACCCTGGTCATCGCCCGTACCGATGCCGAAGCTGCTGACCTGCTGACCTCCGACTACGACGAGAATGACAAGCCGTTCCTGACCGGCGAGCGCACCGCCGAAGGCTTCTACAAGACCCGCAAGGGCCTGGACCAAGCCATCTCCCGTGCCATCGCCTACGCCGACTACGCCGACCTAGTGTGGTGCGAAACCGGCACGCCGGATCTGGAATACGCCCGCAAGTTTGCCGAAGCCGTGCATAAGGTCCACCCGGGCAAGATGCTGGCCTACAACTGCTCGCCGTCCTTCAACTGGAAGAAGAACCTCGACGACGCCACCATCGCCAAGTTCCAGAAGGAACTGGGCGCCATGGGCTACAAGTACCAGTTCATCACCCTGGCTGGTATCCACTCCATGTGGTACAACATGTTCGATCTGGCCCAGGACTACGCCAAGCGCGGCATGTCGGCCTACGTCGAGAAGGTTCAGGAGCCGGAATTCGCT
>PHCF01000152.1 GCA_002842145.1 Betaproteobacteria bacterium HGW-Betaproteobacteria-6
CATGCGGCGCAGGACGAGGAAGAAGGCGCTGTTCACGCGCGGCTCCCGGCTAGCGCCGCAGCATCACGGTTTCGATGATGAGGATGATGACCGAAACGATGTTAGCGAACAGGGCGCCGCCCGACAGGGAAATGACACTGGAAGTGACATGCACGGTCATGCCGACGCCGGTGATGTGCTCGGCGACGCCCCAGGTGATGGCGGCGGCGATGAGCTGGAGGTCGGCAACCAGGCTGGTGGACAGGTGAATGGCGCCGATCTGCGTGCGGTCGCCGAATTTGAGCGCGGTGGCGATCAGACTGACGAACAGCGCGGCGGCCAGTTCGTAGATGCTGTGCAACTCCGGCCGCCCGATGTCGCCGATGAAGAAGCCGAAATTCAGCGTCGCCGCCAGCACGATGAAGAAGCCGAAGATGACCTTTTCCAGATTCATTGTTCTTTCCCCCTTACGGCGTCCCGGCGCTAGCTGGCCGGGGAGCTACACCCCGGGAGCCCTTTCCCCCGGGGACGGTCAACCCGAAAAATCAGCGATTTTCGACCGGTGCGGTGGCCGGCGGCGGGTTGCGCGCGCCGAGCGTCTGGTTGTCGATGTGCCGGGTTTCTTCTTCGCCGATGACTTCGAGCACATTGACCACCTTCTTGACCCCCGAGGTGGTGCGCGCGACATCGACGGCAACCTTGGCTTCGCGGGCATTGACGATGCCCATCAGATGGACGATGGCACGCTCGGTGACGACCTTGATGTGGTTGGCCGAAATCTGGTTGGAATCGACCAGCCGGGCCTTGACCTTGGAGTCGATGTACGAATCGGTGCTGCGGCTGCCGAGCGACGATATCGGGCCGATGCCCAGTTCGTTGTACACCTCGCGCACGCCGTCGAGCTTGCGCGTTTCGGCTTCGACGGCGGCCTTGGCTTCCTCGCTCGGCACTTCGCCGGTAATCAGGACGCGCCGGTTATACGAGGTGAAATTGATGTGCGAGAAAGTTTTGTACTGGTCCGGCACGCGCTGGCCGGCTTTCCATTCCGTCGTTTCGTCGTCGGTCTGGGTGCCGGTCGAGCGGCGGTCATGGGCCGACATGACGCCGACCGCTGCGCCGCCAACGATGGCCGGGACGCAGCCTTGGAGCGCCGGCAGGGCAAGGACAAAGGCTGCGGCAGCCAGGGTGAGTTTGGTTTTTTGCATCATTCGACTCCCAATAAAAGTGCATCGATGCCATCGCACAGGCAATGGATGGCGAGCAGGTGGGTTTCCTGGATGCGTGCCGTCCGCTCGGCCGGTACGCACAGATGAATATCGTCGTCGCGCAGCATGTCGCCGATCAGCCCGCCACCCTTGCCGGTCAGCGCGACGATGTGCATGTCGTGCTCGTGCGCCGATTTGATGGCTTCGATGACGTTGGCCGAATTGCCTGACGTCGAAATGGCCAGCAGCACGTCCCCGGCATGGCCCAGACCGCGCACCTGGCGGGAAAAAATCTGGCTGAACGAGTAATCGTTGGCGACGGCGGTGATGATCGATGTGTCGGTGGTCAGCGCGATGGCTGCCAGTTCCTGGCGCTCGGCCTCGAAGCGGCCGATCAGCTCGGCGGCAAAATGCTGGGCATCGCCAGCCGAGCCGCCGTTGCCGCAGGCCAGGATCTTGCCGCCATTGATCAGGCAGTTGGTCATCGTTTCGATCGCCGCAGCAATCGGGGCAGCCATCATTTCGACGGCGTTCAGCTTGGTTTGGGCGCTGTCTTCGAAATGCTGTCGTTCCAAGGCGACAGGCGAGGCATCAGCGGCCAGGCGAGGCTAATCGTCCGCCGAAAACGCATTCCTGACCCATTCGAGCCGGTCGCCATCGATCAGCACGCAGTCGAAGCGGCAGTCGCAATCGGGCTTGCCGAGCAGGTAGTGCTGGGCGGCGAGGATGATGCGGCGGCGCTTGGTCGCCGTGATACTGGCCCCGGCGCCACCGAAGTCGCCGCGGTTGCGCAGGCGGACTTCAACGAAAACCAGCACTTTGCCGTCGCGGCAAATCAGGTCGATCTCGCCGCCACGGATTCTGAAATTGCGCGAAATTACCGGTTGACCGTGGGATTCGAGATAACGCGCCGCCCGCGCTTCGGCTTCGCGGCCGCGCGTCGTGGTGGTATCGTTGGTTTTTGCCTGCATGTTGAAAATAATGACGGAAGAATCCGCCGCATTGTATGTCGTCCCGACACCGCTCGGGAATCTCGCCGACCTGACCCGCCGCGCCGAAGAAATCCTGCGCACCGTACCCTGGGTCGCCGCCGAGGATACCCGCCACAGCGGCCCGCTGCTCAAGCAACTCGGCGCCCAGGCGCGGACCATTCCGGCGCATCAGCACAACGAACACGAGGCTGCCACGCGCATCGTCGAAAAATTGCGGGCTGGCGAAGCCGTGGCACTCATCTCCGACGCCGGCACGCCAGGTATTTCCGATCCCGGCGCCCGCATCGTCGCCGCCGTTCGCGCCGCCGGTTGCAAGGTCATTCCGCTGCCCGGCCCGTGCGCCGCGACGACTGCGCTATCCGGTTCCGGTCTGCTCGACGAGCATTTCCTGTTCTACGGCTTTTTGCCGAGCAAGGGCGGCCAGCGCCGGCAGGCGCTCGAAGAACTGCGCGAGCAGCCCTGCGCCCTCTTGTTTTACGAAGCGCCGCATCGGGTGCTGGAAACCGTCGAAGACATGGCGACGGTGTTCGGCGAGCGCACGCTGGTCATTGCCCGCGAGCTAACCAAGATGTTCGAATCGATTCATTCCCTGCCGGTGGCCGAAGGGCTGGCCTGGCTCAAGGAAGATCCCAACCGCCAGCGCGGCGAGTTTGTCCTGATGCTCTCGGGCGCCCCGGCGGGGGCGGACAATGGCGAAGGCGAGCGTGTCCTCAAATTGCTGCTGGGCGAGGGCTTGCCGACCAAGCAGGCGGCCAGGCTGGCAGCGCAGATCACCGGCGCGGCCAAAAATGCGCTCTACGATCTCGCGCTGACCCTCAAGGCGGGATAGGCGACAGCCCGCTGTCAGCCGATTTCGAACACGAATACCTGAGTGCCGTCGACCTGGCTGGACTGACCAAAGCTGATCAAACCGCTGTTAGGCAGGGTAACCATGCTTTTCCGGATCGTTTGTTCCGGTGCCTCGCCCGATTTGATGAAGGTTCCATTCATGCTCAAGTCGACGAGGACATGATGGTCGAGGCGATGGACGATCCGGCAGTGTTGGCGGGAAGCCTTGAGGCCCTCGATCACGACATCGTTGCCCGGGTCGCGGCCGATCGTGATGACGGGGTTCTTGCCGTCGAAGCGGAAAATGTTCTTGCCGTGGCGCAGGATCAGCCTGGTGCTGGTTTTTCTGCGGGGGGCCGGGGCCGGGGCGGGGCGCATCGGAATCGCCCCCCAATCGATGAGGTGGGCGGCGACACCCATGTTTTCGCCAGCAATGACCGAAGTCTTTTCACGCAAAATTTCAGGCAGGGTGGCGACAACTTTGGCCGAGGCGACAATGCTGCCGGCACCCAGCAGCATTGCCAGTTGCGCCGCGGCATTTTCGGCGGCGCTTTGGTCTTGCCCGGTGGGGGCCGGGTAAATGCCGATCTTGAGCCCGATCTGGGTTTCGAGAATCTGGGGGATGACGGAGCAACGGCGTTGCATCTCGCAGGCGACGAGCACCGCCGACTCCGCCGTATCGAAGGCGGCCAGCAGACCTTGCGGCAACGGCCGAACCAGCGTTCCGCCATGGGCATCGAGTACCCGCTCCAGTCGACTCAGTCGGCGCCGAACCAGTTTGCCAAGCAGGGCTTCATCGAGGTTGCTGCCGGCGGCTGAAATGCCGAGTACGACGGCGTGCACAAAATAGGATGTGGCGAGTCCGTGGTTGGCGGAGGGCGCTCCGGAGAGGAGGCTGTGCGCTTCGTTATGCATGAGAGTCAGTGAATCCGCTTGGCTTTTGTGCCGATACCCAGCTTGGGAGAGTCACCGTGGCGGGCTTTTTCCCGGCTGTCGACATGCGGGGAAATCGACTCGATCAGATTAGCAGTTTCCGTCTGTGATTTTGTAAAGCTTTGTGGCGGACTTGCAAAATCAGCATCGATTTCGCCGCGCCGAATCGCCCCGAGGATCGCGCTCGGCCTGTTAAAATCGGTTCAATCCGTACCGAGAAACGCCATGCAGATCACCATCACCCGCCCCGACGACTTGCATCTTCATCTGCGCGATGGCGAAGCCCTGGCTTCCGTCCTCGCTCACACGGCCGCCCAGTTCGGCCGGGCCATCGTCATGCCCAACCTGAAGCCGCCGGTTACCACCGTAGCCCAGGCTGCCGCCTATCGCGACCGCATCGTCGCCGCGCTGCCGGCCGGCGCCTGTTTCGAGCCGCTCATGACGCTCTACCTGACCGACAACACGCCGGCCAGCGAAGTCGCCAGGGCCGCCGCTTCCGGCTTCGTCAAGGCAGTCAAGCTCTATCCGGCCGGGGCAACGACCAATTCCGATGCCGGCCTGACCGACATCGCCAAGGCCTACGACACGCTGGCCGAAATGGAGCGTGTCGGCCTGCCGTTGCTCGTCCATGGCGAAGTGACCGATCCGAAAATCGATCTGTTCGATCGTGAAAAGGTCTTCATCGACACGGTACTGCTGCCGCTGACTCTGCGCTTCCCGAAACTCAAGGTGGTCATGGAGCACATTACGACCAGGGACGCTGCCGAATTTGTGCAAAATTCCGGGTTGACCGTAGCTGCCACCATCACCGCCCACCATCTGCTCTATAACCGCAATGCCATCTTTCAGGGTGGGGTCCGACCGCATTGGTACTGCCTGCCCGTGCTCAAGCGCGAAACCCATCGCGAGGCGCTGGTCGCCGCGGCGATTTCCGGCAATCCAAAATTCTTCCTCGGCACCGATTCGGCGCCGCACGCCAAGGGCGCCAAGGAAGCTGCTTGCGGCTGTGCCGGTTGCTACACGGCCTACGCCGCCATCGAGCTCTATGCCGAAGCCTTCGAGCAGGCTGGGGCGCTGGACAAGCTCGAAGCCTTCGCCAGCTTCAACGGCCCCGACTGGTACGGCCTGCGGCGCAACAGCAGCAAGATCACGCTGGCCAAGGAAACGTGGACCGTGCCGGCCGATTACCCCTACATCAGCACCGACAGCATCGTGCCGCTGCGTGCTGGCGAAACATTGTCCTGGAAAATGCTCTAAGGAAATCGATCATGCGTCTGCGCCATTTTCTCCTGCCGCTGCTGGCAGCCCCGCTGCTCACCGCCTGCGTCAATGACGGCGCGACGTATGAAATCGACAACACCCGCGAACACGTGCTGTCGCTCATCCGTGAGCAGCCGTATTTCTGGGAAGACAAGGTTAATCTCTACCTCGTCGTCTCCCGCATGCCGGCCTGCATGCGCCGCCACAGCGTCGGCTCGGTGCCAGCCAATACCAAGGTCGAAATCTACCAGGTCCCGTCCGGGGCCTTCATCGTCAAGGCCGGCAAGAGGATGTTCGCCACCGAGACGCAGACCTGCGAAAGCTTCGCCAAGATGGACAGCGAGCCGCCCGAGGGGATGGGCGAACTCAAGGGTGTCTTCCGGGTCGTCAAGGGCGAACTGGCTTTCGTCAAGGAAAAGAAGGACGGGGCTACGGCCGACGAGTGAGCTCCATTTCGCTCTTTGCATCACCGCTTTTCGATCCGCTGCGTTCCTGGCTCGATGGCCTGCCGCAGGCGCCGGATACCTCGGCCGTGGCGAGACTGGCCGAGCAGTTTCCCATTCATACGGCCAACGGTCAGCGTGTACGTTTCGTTCCGCCGCGCCCGGATGGCCAGGTCTACGAATGCCGGATCTGGACGAGCGGCGAGGTCGAAACCCGTCCGGACAACTGGCATGACTTCTTCAATGCGCTGGTCTGGCTGAGCTTTCCGCAGACCAAGATCGCCGTTAGCGCCGCCCACATGGGGGCCATGCGGGCGCCGGGCGAAGCCCGTGGCACGACGCGCGACGCGCTGACCCATTTTGACGAATGCGGCATCGTCGTGCTTGCCAGTCAGCCGGAACTGCTTGATCTGTTACGCAACTTTGAGTGGAAGCAATTGTTTGTCGAGCGGCGTGCCGACGTGATGCGCAACATGCGCTTCGTCATTTTCGGCCACGCGACCTACGAGCAGATGCTCAGGCCGTTTCGCGGTCTGACGGCGAAAGCGGTACTTTACGAGGTGAGCGAGGATTGGCTGCAAATGGACGGCGCGGCACAGATCGCTGCGGTCGACAGGCTTCTGGCCGCTGATTTGATCAGCGGTCGCTACACCCGGCCGCGCGACTTTCATCCGCTGCCCTTGCTGGGTATTCCTGGCCTTACGCCGGACAGCGAAGATCCGGCGTACTACGACGATGCCTGGCAGTTCCGTCCAGGTCGTCGGTCTGTGGCAAAACCGGCGGCTTAGTAGCGGCGGCGTTGCGGGGCCGGGGCGCCGCGGTTTTCGATATGACGGAAGGTGATGCGCCCCTTGGTCAGATCGTAGGGCGACAGTTCGAGTGTCACCTTGTCGCCAAGCAGGATGCGAATGTGGTTTTTCTTCATCTTGCCGGCGGTGTAAGCGATCATGACGTGACCGTTTTCCAGCGTCACGCGGAAATATGGGGTGGCGCTGGTAGCCAGCGCCGCGTCGGTGGATAGCGCCTCGTGCCGGTGGCGTGGTAATTCCCACGGCTGGCCGGTTTCGGTAATGGCGCTGATGGTGATTACCGGCGGCGGCGAGATGACACCGCCGAAGATGGTTGCAAAGGATACGTCGGCCGCATCGCGGCCGGTAGCCAGACGGATGAAGCCCATCGGGATCGCAGTTCCGGAAGGATCGAACAGATACCAGCGATCGCCGAGGAAGACCTCGACGTACGCATGAAAATCGGTTGGGCCGAGCAAAGGGTCGGCGCCGTAGTCGATGCCCGTGGTAAAGCGGGCCGGTATGTTCAGGGCGCGGCAGATGGCGATCATCAGGTGGGCAAAATCGCGGCAGACGCCAACCCGGTCAATCAGCGTGTCGAGCGCCGCGGTGGCTGAATTCGTGGTGTTGCCCCGGAAGGAAACGTGTTTGTTGACCCAGTTGCGAATCGCCTCGACCCGCCGATAGCCCTTGGGCAGATGGCCGAATTCGCTCATCGCCAATACCGCCAGTCGGTCCGACTGGCAATAACGGCTCGGGTAGATGTAGGTCAGGGCCGACAGCGGTAGCTGGGCAATCGGCGTTTCCTGGATCAGGTCGGGAAGATCGACCTGCTGCCTGATGTCGACCGTCGCCTTGTAGCTGATGTGCAGCGGCCCCGGCGCGCCGGTCAGGCGCAAGTAGCGGGTGCAGGTGGCGGGGTCGGTCAGAATCGTGTGCGGTACCTGCTGACTGATCAGCAATTGCTCGCTGACGATAGTCTGGCTGGGGGTTTTTGCCGCATGGATGTTGAAAACGAAATCAGCGCCCTGAAAACCCAGTTCATAGTGAAGATCGATTGTGAACTGGATGCGGACCATTTATTCCCCGATAAAGATGATCGTCCGGTATCCGGGAATCCGGCATTTACGCGGGCAGAACGGTTAAGTCGGGAATTGTTACCCCGACGCAGGCAGCATCTTACGCGCCGATCACCCTTGTTGGCAAGGGAAAGTACTGAAAAGCGCCGAATATTCAATCCCTTGCCGGTGTTTTGGCAAGGGATTTTGGGGCAGTTCAGGCTGCCTGCTGTTGCTCTCCACGCATCTGCATGGCGCCAAGGCGATTGACTCCGCTGACCAAGGCCTTGATCGAGGCGGTGACGATATTGCTGTCGACGCCGACGCCGTAGCATTCCCCGCTATTTTTGCCGGCTATTTCCATGAAGGCACAGGCGCGTGCGTTGCCATCCTCGCCCATGGGCACCATCGAGCGCTCCTCGTAGCTGCGGACCTGGACGGTGATGCCGGCCGTCTGCAAGGCGTGAACCGCGGCATTGATCGGGCCGTTGCCTTCGCCGGTCAGAATATGCGGGGTGCCGTCGATATCGACCGAAATCCGAATGCCCTGGGCGTTGCCGTGCTCGAACAGATGGTGATCGCGATAGCGGACCGGTTGTTCGCTGTCGAGATAGGTTTCGGCAAAGAGGTGCCAGATGTCGTTGGCACTGACCTCGCCGCCGTGCGTGTCGGTGTGTTGCTGGACGACGCCGGAGAACTCGACCTGCAGGCGACGCGGCATGATTACACCGTGTTCGGTTTCCATGAGATAGGCAATTCCCCCCTTGCCGGACTGGCTGTTGACCCGGATCACCGAGTCATAGCTGCGTCCGACATCGGCCGGATCTATCGGGAGATAGGGCACGTTCCACGGATCGCCGGCCTTTTGAGCGGCGAGTCCCTTCTTGATGGCATCCTGGTGGGAGCCGGAGAAGGCCGTGAAGACGAGATCGCCCACGTAGGGGTGACGTGGGTGAATGGGCAACTGATTGCAATGCTCGACCGTGCGTGCGACGGCGTTGATGTCGGAAAAGTCGAGGCCGGGATGGACGCCTTGCGTGTACATGTTGAGGGCGAGGGTGACGAGATCGACATTACCGGTGCGTTCACCGTTACCGAAAAGGCATCCCTCGACGCGGTCGGCGCCGGCCATCAAGCCCATTTCGGCGGCGGCGACAGCGGTGCCGCGGTCGTTGTGCGGGTGGAGACTGATGATGACGCTGTCGCGACGGGCGAGATTACGGTGCATCCATTCGATCTGGTCGGCGTAGATATTTGGGGTCGCCACCTCGACCGTGGTCGGGAGATTGAGGATGACCTTGTTGTCCGGTGTCGCGCCCCAGGCGGCGGTGACCGCGTCGCAGACCTCTTTGGCGAAATCGAGTTCGGTGGCGGTGAAGGTTTCCGGGCTGTACTGGAGGACGATTTCGGTTTCCGGCATCTCGGCGGCAAGCGCCTTGATGAGTTTGACGGCATCGACGGCCATCGTGATGACCTCGTCGCGGCTCATGTTGAAGACGATGTCGCGGAAGGGCTTCGAGGTCGCGTTATAGACATGGACGATCGCCCGGCGGGCGCCGCGAACCGATTCCATGGTGCGCCGGATGAGGTGCTCGCGCGCCTGGGTGAGCACCTCGATGGTGACGTCGTCGGGGATGTGCTTTTCCTCGATGAGACTGCGCACGAAATCGAATTCGGTTTGCGAGGCGGACGGGAAGGCGATTTCGATTTCCTTGAAACCGATGGCGCAGAGCGTCTTGAACATGCGCATTTTCTTTTCGCCACTCATTGGCTCGAACAGGGACTGATTGCCGTCGCGCAAGTCGGTGCTCATCCAGACCGGGGGGCGGTCGATGACGCGGTTCGGCCAGGCGCGATCGGCGAGTTGGACCGGGGCAAAAGCGCTGTACTTGGTGGCGGGGTTGGCAATCATTTCGCTGCTCCGTGAATGCGGTTGGGATGGCGAAATATTACGCAAAAGGGCGTGGCAGGTGCTTGCGAATTGATGCTGTATTTGATGTTGTTTTGGCATAAAATTGCGCAAATGTTTTGATATGGGAAATATTGTGGATATTGATCGGTATGACCGGGAAATTCTTGCCATCCTTCAAGTGGACGGGCGCATCAGCAATCAGGATCTGGCTGATCGTATCGGTCTGTCGCCCTCTCCCTGTCTGCGTCGCGTTCGCGTACTGGAGGAGTCAGGCCTGATCACC
The DNA here is from genome assembly GCA_002842145.1 of Betaproteobacteria bacterium HGW-Betaproteobacteria-6. GTDB lineage: Bacteria > Pseudomonadota > Gammaproteobacteria > Burkholderiales > Rhodocyclaceae > Azonexus. The sequence continues at coordinate 9,682 of PHCF01000152.1, forward strand.
GGCTACCGTGCCATGCTCGATGCCCGGAAACTGGGCCTTTCGCTCATGGCGTTGATCGGGATTTCGATGGATCAACACACGCCGGAGCGTTTCGCCAATCTTGAGTCAGCCATTGGTGATATTCCCGAGGTGCTGGAATGCTTGCTGATCACTGGCCAGCAGTCGGATTATCAGCTCAAGGTGGTGGTCCGCGACATGGACGCCTATCAGGATCTGCTGCTCAACAAGATCACGCGGATTCAGGGAGTGACCGGCGTGCACACCAGCTTTGTGTTGCGCAAGGTGATTGATCGCACTGCCTTGCCGGCTTAGTCGGGTTGTCGGTTTCTAGTCGCGGACGCGCTCAAAAACAAGCGATGCGCTATCTGCGACTTCGTGTAGCGGCGTTTGTCGCGCTGTCGGTTGGGTTTGCGCGAAGTAGCGTTCCCATTGCATGTCGGAGAGTTCGACTTCGCGGACGAAGGTGACGCGGCGCTCACGCGCCAGGCGTCTCTCCCGAATATCGACGGGGGGACCGACATCGCGTCGTCTCCGGTCGCCACGCTTGCGTCGCTCATCGGCCTTGGCGCCGGGCAATTGGACGTCTTCGGGCACTTCGGCGCCATGCTCCATGAGGAGCTCGACGATATGAGTGTGCTTCCCTCGCGCGGCCGTGCGGATGGGGCCGCCGGCACCTTGGGCATTGGGGGCGTGGATGTCGGCACCGCGTTTGATCAGTTCGCGCACAATGTCGGCGTGGCCCTGAAAGCAGGCGATACGCATGGGCAGACCAGGGTCGCCGTGCATGTCTGCTTCTTCGATAAGCGCGCCGTGATCGAGCGCCGCAATGACGGCTTGCAGATTTCCTTTTTCGATGGCTCGCCTGAGTGCGCTGTGCATGGACATAAACGTGTTCTCCGAGATAAAGCAGCGAATATCTGTTATGCATTAATTGTGTCGCTCGGAGTCGGAGGGTAGCTGCACTTGTCCCTACGTGATGTCAGATTTTTCACGAATCATGAGACGTTGCCTAGTCGGCAACGGATCGCTGCGGGCGCGTATAATCCGCCTCGGAAAGTCGGCCAGGCAATCGCTGGACACGCAAGTGTCGGGAGGAAAGTCCGGGCTCCATTGGGCGGGATGCCAGTTAACGACTGGGTGCTATAAGTCGCAAGACCCAAGGCAACGGAAAGTGCAACAGAGAATAGACCGCCGATGGCGTCGCAAGACGCACAGGTAAGGGTGAAACGGCG
>PHCF01000012.1 GCA_002842145.1 Betaproteobacteria bacterium HGW-Betaproteobacteria-6
GTCCGGCTTCTTCCACCGTTTTACGTGCACCGTGCATTCGCCCGTCGGGCAGAACCCGGCCGAATACGGCATCAAGCTGCAACCGCTACCGCCCGGCAAGTTCGGCAAGAACGATGTGCATTTCATCGATCCCACCGGCGTCGATCACGACCGCCTCGGCAAGGCGCTCAACAAGGCGCTCTACAACTACATGCACGGCATCTGTCTGGACCAGGATGTGCGCAGCTGGTTCGACGAAAAGGTGCCGCGCCCGACGGTGGCACGGCATCGGATTTCGCGGGCGCTGTCGGCGCCAAACTGATTTCCCGACAAGGACAAGTGCATGTTTCATCGATCCCGGTTTTTCCTGGCAGCCATCGCCCTGCTCCCGCTGGGCGCAACAGCCGCCGAATCCCTGCCCGGCGTCAGCTTCTCCCATAACGACTGGGAAATCGTTTGCGACAACACGCGAACCTGCCGGGCAGCGGGTTACAGCGAAGACGGCGCGGAAAGGCGCGTTTCCGTCCTGCTCACCCGCACCGCCGGGCCGGGCGAAGCGATAAAGGGGCAGCTGATGCTGGGCAGCTATGGCGATGAGGATGAAGCTATCTACGCGACGTTGCCCAAGAACATCAAGCTGACACTGCACATCAACGGGCGCCCGGCAGGCCGGGTTATCGTTCCGCAAGATTCCCTGGTTGCCGATCTGCCGCCGCAACAGCTCAGCGCGCTACTCACGGCCTTGCGCGGCAAGACAACCATCGAATGGGCTTTGGGCGATAACCGCTGGCCACTGTCCGGAGCGGGCGCCGCCGCCGTGTTGCTGAAAATGGACGAGTTTCAGGGACGCCTGCATACGCCCGGCGCTATGATCCGCAAAGGTACGCGCAGCGAAGCATCGGTGCCACCGCCATTGGAACCGTTAGCCATCAAGCCGGCGAAGCCGCTTCCAACGCGCCCATCCGACAAAAAAATCGGCGCTGACCCCGAACTACGCAAGGCGCTCCTTGCCCATATGGGCAACGATAGCGTGTGTGCCGAACGGCTCGCCAACCCGGACCAGGCGATTGAAATCAACCGTTTGTCCAACAGCAAACTACTGGCCTCCACGTTTTGCTGGCTGGCCGCTTACAACGGCGGCTCAGGCTACTGGGTCATCAACGAAAGACCTCCCTTCAACCCCGATCTGGTGACCGATAGTGGATCGGAGTACAGCAACGGCAGCATTTACACGTCTCAAAAAGGCCGCGGCCTGGGCGATTGCTGGTCGTCGGACAGCTGGACCTGGGACGGCAACCAGTTCGTTCAGACGGAAGCCTCCAGCACCGGGATGTGCAGGCTGATGGCGCCGGGCGGCGCCTGGTCCCTGCCGCAAATCGTGACGAAGGCTCGTTAGAGATATTCAGGCGCTATCTAAAACTACGGGAGTTAAAGCATGCTGATCAATTGTGTCGCCTATGAAAACGGCTCGCGCCTGGCCGATATGGCTGTCGATGAAATCAGCGACTATCTGGCCAAACCGGATTGCTTCGTCTGGGTTGCCCTGCGCGATGCGACTGCGCAGGAACTGGATCAGATGCAGGAGGAGTTCGGACTGCACGAGCTGGCCGTCGAGGATGCCCGGCACGGTCACCAGCGGCCGAAGATCGAGGAATATGGCGATTCGGTGTTCGCCGTCATGCACCTGCTGGAAGAGGTCGATGGCGAATTCAATATTGGAGAGGTCAATGTCTTCGTCGGGCAGAACTACGTTCTGTCGGTGAGAAACCATAGCCAGCAGGGTTTTCTCGGGGTGCGCGAACGCTGCGAGCGGGAGCCGCATCTGCTCGTTCATGGGGCGGGTTTTGTCCTCTATGCCCTGATGGATGCGGTTGTCGACCGCTACTTTCCGATCATCGACCGGCTGGAGTCGGAACTCGAAGAAATCGAGGAGCAGATTTTTGCCAAGGGTGCCGCCCGCAGCAATATTGAGCGGCTGTACGACCTCAAGCGCAAGATCACCTTCCTCAAGCATGCCGTTGCGCCCATGATGGAGGCCACCGGCAAGCTCTCGGGCGGCCTTGGGCCGGCAGTCTGCGCCAATAGTCGCGATTACTTTCGCGACGTCTACGATCACCTCGTCCGGATCAATGCCTCGCTGGACAACATCAGGGACACCATCGGCACTGCCATTCAGGTCAACCTGTCGATGGTGACCATCGAAGAAAGCGAAGTGAACAAGAAACTGGCGGCCTGGGCGGGTATCTTCGCCGTCGCCACCGCGTTTGCCGGTATCTGGGGCATGAATTTCAAGGCGATGCCCGAGTTGCAGTGGGAATTCGGTTATCCGCTGGCGCTGCTGGTCATCGCTGCGGCCTGTACTGCGCTTTATCGCAAATTCAAACGGGTCGGCTGGTTATGATGGCCTGTCGGGGCATCATTTGCCTGTCGGCTACTGTTGATGTCCCGGCATTAACGCGTTCAGAACCGAAACAATTTCGTTAAACAGCGGCCTGGCTGAAACGTTTTCCTGCGCACACTCGGCCTGCAGCGATTTCAATTTTTCGACTTTTTCCGGGTTGACCGTGGGATGTCGGTCGATGGCGGAAAATGCCAGCAATTCCTCGAGCAAACACCCAAACGCCCGGACCTCGATACGCTGCAGGGCCTTGGCGACAAGCGGATCGTCCGCCGGCAGAAAAGAAGCCGCGCCGAAGTCGCCGAGCAGCGCCTGTCCATCGGCGCCATGCAGGATATTGTGGGCGTACAGATCGCCATGCGTGATGCCCTGAGCGTGCAGGTGTTCGGCTGCCGAGGCGATACCGAGGGCGATGCGGATGGCATCATCGAGGTCGAAACTGGCCCCTTCCGGATAAACGTCCCGTGTGCATGAGTCGAGACTGGGCGGGCCGGCCAGATTGCGGAAATTGCAGTCGATCAGCGCCATGACCAGCCCGTGGGCCTCTTCCGGGTGCGCCGCCAGCCTGCCGAGGACCGGAATCAGATTGGGGTGCGTCCCGGCCGTGATGCAGGCGTTCATTTCGTTGAGCGGCAAGCCGTCGCTCGTCATGGCACCCTTGAACAGCTTGAGCGCTACCGGCTGCGTGCCGCCAGCCGAGCGCCATTCGGCGTGATGAATGACGCCGGAAGCGCCCTCGCCCAGTTGATGGCTGACCTGCAGATCGTCCCAGTGAATTGGCGCGATGCCAGATTGAACCGCCCCTCCCTGGCAAAACGGATTGCCGGCATAGGCCAGCCAGGAGAGTTTCGGCAGCGTCAGCAGCCAGTCGGGCAAGGTATCCAGCTGGTTGGCTGCGATGCGCACCAGTTCCAGTCCGGTGCAATTGGCCATCTCGGCCGGTAGCGACCGCAACCGGTTGCCGGCCAGCATGAGTTTCTGCAAACGCGTACAACGGCCGATCTCCGGCGGCAACGCATCAATCTGGTTATCGGTCAGAATCAGCCAGCGCAGTTTCGGCGGCAGCGCCGCAGCCGGCACCTGCCGGATCCGGTTGGCCTTGAAACCGACCATTTCCAGCTCGGCGCATTGCCCGAGCACCGCCGGCAATTCGGTAAACAGATTGTCCGAGCAAAACAGGATGCGCAGTTTATGCAGCCGCGGCAGATCGCCGGGCAGCGTGGCCAGCGCGTTGCCCGACAAATCGAGAATCTCCAGCGTCTCGGCCAGCGCAAAAATCTCGCGCGGAAACTCGCTCAGGCCGCAAGCCAGCTTCAGTCGGCGGCTTCCAGCCAGCTTGCCGGCGCGCAGGTCTTCCAGGGTGTTCATTGGCATTCGCAGGATTCCGCCGGGCGGCCGTGATAAGGTGCGGCAGGATAACAAAAGATGGTGAAAAATGACTTGGGAGAAGCCCGCCAGCCCGTCAATGACCGAGCGCGGCATGCGTATCGCGCTGATTTTTGCGCTGGCCGCCGAGCGGCTGACGGCGTTTTACGAATACAGCCAGTGGCTGACCGAAGCCCAGGGCGCCAGCCTCGCCGCCGACTGGCTGGCACGCTCGAAAAACAAGCTGCCGCTCAACGAACGCCGGCAACTCTCGGCCCTCAGCGACCAGTTCGCCCGCCAGATTCAGGGCAGCCTGTCGCGCGAAGCCGGCATGTACACGGCCCATGAAATGATGGAATCGCTCGACCCCAATCATCATTCGGAAATCGCCGAGTCGTTGATGGTCGAGTGCGAACGCTTGCTCGACGACAGCCTCGCCGCCTGAAGCGTCAATGAAAAGGCCCGCCAGAAGCGGGCCTTCGTACTGAAACCGGGCTGACTGCTTAGAGCAATTCGGCCGGGATATTGCCGCCGTTTTCAGCCAGCTTCTGCAGCACGGTCTTGTGCAGCCACATGTTCATCTGCGCCGAATCGCCCATCTTGTCGGCCGGGCAGCCGAGTTCGGCGGCCAATTCCTTACGCACAGCCAGACTGCTGTCCAGGCCGAGCAGCTTGAGCAGATCGACGATGGAAACCTTCCAGTTGAGCTTTTCCGGATTGGCCTTGGCCAGCGCTTCCAGCTTGGCCACGACATCGACAGCGCTGATCGCCACCGGCGCTGCGGCAACGGGTGCTTCGACAGCAGCCGGAGCGACGGGAGCGACTTCGGCGACCACTTCTTTCTTGTCGTCGCCGAAACCCAGTTTGGCCAGAATGTTGCTGAAAATTCCCATGTTGTTTCTCCTATGCAACCGATTGAACAAATGCACAACGCGAAATCACTTCCCGGGTGCGAGGGTCATGTTAGTTGCATTTGGCCGCAGCTTTGGTGAATTTATATGAAGTAATTTTTACAATTCTCCATCTTTCGGCAGTAAGCCGACGTCGCCCCCACATTTCATTTTTGGCCGTTTTTCCCGGTTGACCGCAGCGCTCCCCCTCCTGCCGTCAGACGACTTTCATCGCCGCCAGTGTCGCCACGTCGATGATTTCAGCGATGCGGTCGCCCAGCCCGGCGAGCACGGCGGCGTGCACCGTCGCCGCCGGAATCGTCAGGCCATCCGGCCCCGGCAGGTCGCGGGTGGCGCTGGCATCGGCTACGACGCCGACCCGGTAGCCGCGGTGAAAGGCTTCGCGGGCAGTCGAATCGACGCAGTTGTGGGTCATGTAGCCGGCGATGATCAGCGTTTCGACGCCGCGCCTTTGCAGTTCGTCGAGCAGGCCGGTGCCGGTGAAGGCCGAGGGCTGGTGCCAAGCCTTCAATCGGCGCAAAACCCGGCGAATCCGCGGCGAAGATCGGTGCGGTGGCCGGAGCACGATGCAGAACGTGGATCACGGCAATGCCGGCCCGGTCGGCCCAGGCGCGCAACTGGCGGGCGGAATCGCTGGCGGCTGGCTCGTCAGGCAACGCCAGCGTGCCGCTGCGGTATTCGTTCTGGTAGTCGATGAAGACGACGGCGGTTTTGCCGGCAACCAGCGTGGCGCCGGCGTGCAGGCGGGCCGGGACGCCGGCTATCTGGCGCAGGGTGCTGGCGTTCATGCTGCCTCTCCAATCAAGGTTCCGGCCTTGCGGGCGGCTTGGGTTTGCCCATCGTAGCCCCAGCTGTCAGCCGGCAATTCGTGCAGCGCGACGTAGATGGGGGCGACGCTGGGGCCGATTGCCACGGTCAACAGGGATTTTGCGGCAAAAATGAAATCAGCCTTTTCGGCCGCGCTGTTGGTGCCGGCGGTGATCATCGCCTGCATGCTGGCCGACGCGGCGACGGCCTGTCCATCCGCCGAAAATGCGCCAGCCGGCAACTGCGTGATACCGACCACGGTGAGCGCCGCTTCCTTGCGCAGGATGGTCTGCATGAGGCGCGTCGTTTCCTGCTGCAAGTGCTGAATGGTGCTCGGCGCGAGGCTGGCGCCGGCCAGGGTGATGTTGATCAGGGGCATGGCTTTCTCCGTTTGAAGTGACGCCTGCATCATTTCACCGGGCGTTTATCGATACAATCTAGCAATTGCATAACAGTTTGTTGCCACATGGAAACAATCAACCCGCTCGATCATTTGTCCGACCTCGCTGTTTTCGTCCGGGTCGTCGATACGCAAGGATTTTCAGCGGCGGCGCGGGCCATGGGCCTGACCAAATCGGCGGTCAGCAAGCGCATCAACCGCCTTGAAAAGCAGCTCGGCCTGCGCCTCTTGCAGCGCACGACACGCGCCATGTCGCTGACCGAAGCCGGCCGCGTGCTCTACGAGCGGGCCGCCCAAGGCGTCGCGCTGCTCGACGAAAGCGCCCGCCTCGCCGCCGGCCTGGTCGAGGCACCGCGCGGCACCTTGCGGGTGACCGCCTCGGTCACGTTCGGCAAGCTCTGCCTGGCGCCGCTGATTCCTGAGTTCCTCGCCCGCTACCCGGAAATCGAGTTGCAACTGACCCTGCTCGACCGCTTCGTCGATCTCGTCGAAGAAGGCTACGACGTCGCCCTGCGCCTGACCCGCACGCCGCCCGATCAAGTGGTGGCCAAGGCGCTGATGCCCGTGCGCTACCGGCTGTGCTCCACGGTCAACGCGATAAAAGGGCAAAAAATCGAAACCCCGGCCGACCTCACCGGCCACAACTGCCTGCATTACGGCCTGCGCGAACTGGGCAGCGAATGGCGCTTCCAGCGCGCCGGCGAAGAAGCGCGGGTGCGCGTGACGAGCAACGTCGTGGTCAATAACAGCGAGGTGGTGCGCGACCTGCTGCTCGCCGACATGGGTATCGGACTGGTCTGGAACTACGCCGTCGACCGCGAAATCGCCGACGGCCGGCTGGTTGCCCTGCTCCCCGAATGGACCCCGGTCGGCCCCTTCGGCCAGACCGCCTACGCATTGTGGCTGCCGCAAACGCATCTGCCGCCGAAGATTCGCGTGTTCGTCGATTTCCTGGCCGAACGCCTGGGCGATACGCCGACTTAGCCGCAGCAAGAAGCGTTGCGCAGAAAATCGGCCGCCAGAAAACAAAAAAGCCAATCCGGAGATTGGCTTTGACGCTTGTTTAGCTGGTGCGCCCGGAGCGATTCGAACGCCCGACCCCTTGGTTCGTAGCCAAGTACTCTATCCAGCTGAGCTACGGGCGCACACCTAAACTGCTTTTGCTTCTACTGCTGCCGACATTTTCAACCTTCGGCGGGTTGTTCTGCTGGTGCGCCCGGAGCGATTCGAACGCCCGACCCCTTGGTTCGTAGCCAAGTACTCTATCCAGCTGAGCTACCATGCCGAAGTACCCCGAGTGCTGGTCGAGTTGCGGCTCGTGCGCGAGTGGCGACATCTTCATTCTCGAGTTGCTGGTCAAGATGGGCGACCGCGTGGAACGCGACAACAACATCCTGACGCTGGAAACCGGCAAGGTGGCACTGGATATTCCCAGCCCGCACGCCGGCCGGGTGGTTCAAATTCACGTCATAGAGGGCGATACAGTCGCCGAAGGCGCGCTACTGGTAACTCTGGAAACAGACTGAACAGCCTGTCCATGTAGCCGGGATCGCCCCCTCCCTTCAGTTTGGGACGCCGATCTCCATGGCGTTTCGTACTTCGCGCACGCCGCGGACGCGGCTGGCAAGATCAAGCGCGCGACGCAGCGCATGTTCGTCGGGTACCGATCCGCCAACGGTCACAACGGAGGATTTGGCGAGGATGCGGAACTGCGAGCCGGCCAGGCCGATGTCGGTGCGCAACAGGGTTTCAACCTTGTCGGTGAGCGCCGCATCCCGTGCTTCGTTATTGGCGAGCATGGCTGCGAGCAGTTGCGGGTCATCGGTGGCAAAGGCGGAAAGGCCGAGGCCGGCGAAGGTGGCAGCGCCGGTCAGGCAGGCGACCATGAGGTGACGTTTGAGCATGCTGAATCCTTTTTTTTGTGGTTTGCCATGGTCCTAATGCAACGTCCATGCCAGATTTAAATTCTTCATTTAAATCAATGCACTGAAACACACTCAGGTTTCCCGCAAGGCTTATCCCGTCGTCCTGTGACGACAGCTGCTTTCATAGCCTGGCAACGACTGTCCGACGCTAGGTCGACTCCTGACGGTCACCGCCAATCAGCGCGGCCTCGCCCTCACTGCGGAACATGGCGGGCGTCAGGTCGTGTTTCTGCAACAGACGATAGAACTCGGTGCGGTTGCGCTCGGCGAGGCGGGCGGCATCGGCGACGTTGCCGTCGGTCAGTTTGAGCAACTGGACAAGGTAGTTGCGCTCGAAACGCTGCTTGGCTTCAGCGTAGTTGAGCGCATCCATGACCGGCACGCGCAGGGCGCGCTGGACAAGGGTCAGCGAAATAAGCGGCGTCGAGGTCAGCGCACAACTTTGCTCGACGACGTTGAACAATTGCCGGACGTTGCCCGGCCAGGCCGCCGTGGCCAGCGCTTCGAGGGCTTCCGGGGCAAAGCCGTTGACCGGCTTGCCGTACTTGCCGGCCAGCAGTTTGACGAAATGCAGGGCGAGCAGCGGGATGTCTTCGCGGCGCTCGTCGAGGCGCGGCAGGGTCAGCGACACGACGTCGAGACGGTAGTAGAGGTCTTCGCGGAATTGCCCCTGGGCCATGGCGAGATCAAGATCGCGATGCGTCGCCGAGAGCAGACGGACATCGACCGGCTCGGCCTTGGTCGTCCCCACCGGGCGCACTACGCGCTCCTGCAGCACGCGCAGCAGCTTGACCTGGAGGGCGAGCGGCATGTCGCCGATTTCGTCGAGGAAGAGCGTGCCGCCGTTGGCCGTCTGGAACAGGCCGACCCGACTGGCGCCGGCGCCGGTGAAGGCGCCCTTGGCGTGGCCGAAGAGTTCGGATTCGAGCAGTTGTTCGGGAATGGCACCGCAATTGATGGCGACGAACGGACCCTTGGCGCGCGGACTGGCACGATGGATGGCGCGGGCCAGAACCTCCTTGCCCGAACCGCTTTCCCCCCGGATCAGGACGCTGGCGTCGGAGGCGGCAACCATGCGCGCCTCGGCCATCAATTCGGCCATCTTGCTGCTGCGGAAGATGACGCCTTCCATCCAGGCGTCGTCACCCTTCCTGGCCGCGTCCTGAACGCCATCCGGATGCGAGGTCGGCGCCGAAAGCTGAAGGGCGCGATCGATCTTTTCGAGCAGGATCTGGCTGTCGAAGGGCTTGGTCAGGTAGCCGAAAACGCCGCGCGAGGTGGCGGCGACGGCATCGGGGATATTGCCGTGGGCGGTTAGCAGGATGACCGGCAGCGTCGGCCGGGTCCGGCGAATTTCTTCGAACAGCGCCAGACCGTCCAACCCGGGCAGACGAACGTCGCTGACCACAACGCGCGGCGGGTCGACGGCGATCTGGGCCAGCGCCTGCTCGGCCGAACCGACGGCGGTGATGCGGAACCCCTTGGCGCGCAGGCGCATGGTCAGGAGCTTGAGAATATCTTCGTCGTCATCGACGACCAGTACGTGTGCGCCGGCCATTACCGCTTGCCTCCATTCGGACCGACGGCGCGCGGCCGCGGGATCAGTGTCTTTTCTATATTGGCCAGGCTGTCGAGTTTCTCCTGCAACTCGGTGGTCTTGCGCTGGCTGTCCTTCAGTTGCAGGCCCTGCTTTTCGAGCTGGCTTTCCAGTTTCAGGCGTTCCTGATAGTTGTCGGCGAGCTGGCGGGCCAGCGGATGGAATGAAACCGCCTCCGGTTCGGTCGATTTGAGAACGCCCTCGAGCAAGGCCAGCCCCTTGCCGAGATCCTGCTGAACACGCGGATGCCCGAGCAGCAAGGCCATTCTGACCTGCGTGAAGGGCGTTTGCGGCACGGCGGCGAGCACCGACCGCTCGCGCCCCAGTTCGGCCAGCGGCAAGCGCGCCAGGCTCTGGTTATAGAGCAGCGCCCCCTCCGGGCTGGGATCGTCGAGGTGCAGTTTCCTGGCCAGCGGCCCGGAAGCGCAGCCTGCTACGGTCAACCCGAAAAAAAGGCCAAAAATGAGAACCGCCAGGCGGCGGGAAAACGTCAGATACTTACAGCTCATCAGGTATTTCCACACGAAAATGGGCGCCCGTTTCTTGCGGGACGAGATAGACCGTGCCCCCCATTGCCCGCACCAGTTCGCGCACGATGGAAAGCCCGACGCCGCTACCCTGCCTTGGGGCCGGCGCAACGCGCTGCCCCTGGACAAACGGCTCAAATATGCGCTGCCGGTCTTCTTCAGCAATGCCGGGGCCTTGATCGACGCACTCGAAGCGCAAGAGGCCGTCGGCATGGCTGACCGAGAGGCGGATTTCGCCATTTTCCGGACTGAAGTCGATGGCGTTGGACAACAGGTTGTCGAGTACCACCGACATTTTTTCGGCGTCGAGCATGGCCGTTTCCTGGGAGGATTCGACGATGACCTTCAGCTGCCGCGACTGGCTGTGCAGTTCGCGCCGCTGCGCCACCGTGGTCAGCAGCTTGCGCAGGCGTATCGGTGCAATCTGCAGACGACGCGCCTCGAAGGCAGCGGCATTGAGCGTGAGCAGGCTTTCAATTTGCGCCTGCAGGCTGACGACATTGTGCTGGAGGATATTGACCACCTCGCGCTGGCCCTCCGCCAAGGGGGGTCGGCTTCCAGCTCGCCCAGGCGCTGGCGTAACCAATCCAGCCGCTTGCCGAGCTGGCGCAAGTCGGCCGGGCCACCGACCGTCACCGCTTCATCGAAACGACTGGCGCCGAGACGGATGATCGCCTGCTCCAGATGGCGCACCGGACGGACCAGCCACCACCCCATGGCCAGCGCCACGATCAGCGCACCGCACAGGGCCAGCGCGATGCGGGCTCCCAGGCGCATCCGGTTGGCCTCGAGTTCTTCGAGCGATTTTCGGTTCTGGCCCTCGATCCAGCGCTGCCCGGCCTGCTTCAACAAGCCGTCCAGCTCGGCCATGCGGGCCAGCAACGGGATGATCTCGGCCTGGGGAATATTTTGATCAAGACTGCTGCGCAAGGCCTCGGCCACCATGCGCCAGCCACCGAGCAAAGGTTGCAGCGGTTCGGCAGCCAGCGTGTCGAGGCGATCGACGACCGCCAGCGACTGGCTGAGGTGCTCGTCGAAGCGCTGGCGAAAAACCGGATTGTCGAGCACAAGATATTGCCGGGCGCTGCGTTCAATATCGACGGTGCGCTCACCCAGTTCCTGGATCGACGCCGTCAACTGGATAGCCCTTTCGCTGCCGCGCCGGCTTTGATCGACCAGCCGTTCGACCACCAGCCAGCTTTGCACCGCAGCGCCACCGAGGAGCAGGACGATCAGGGCAAAGCCAAGCAACATCCCTTGGCGGAAGGAAATTCGATTCATCGGCGCTCAGAGTCTGAAAATTGAAGTTTAAACCGCCGCAGGCGAGGGCACAGCGGATGGCCACCCCAAAAAACGAGCCTCGCTGCCCTCAACTAATGAAATTTATATCAATTTATTCAACAACTTGCATTTGTGTCGCAATTTCACGACAAGCATTCCGGCTAGATTAACTACCTTTGCCGGGAATGCCAAAAATATCTGTCGCAATTTCACGACAGACCAGCCGAACGAATTCCGACACAACTTTCAAATTAATTCTCAACATACTGATTAAATTGAATTTATATTCGGTGGCACGCTTATCGCAATAGGCTTCCGGGCAGCCAGCCATCACAACCTTCAGAACCGGAGTCACCATGTTCAGCAAACCCAACGTCCCCAACCGCAATGACCCTATCACCCGCAAGGATGTCAACAGCATTCTGGGTAGCCCCGCCAATAACCTCAAACCCGCCACAGCAACTACGCCGCCCGTCGCCCAGCCCGAAAAAAGCGAAACGCCGACTGAAAACGTTATCGGCGCCCGTCTCATCGTCGGCCCCGACGTCAAACTGAAGGGTGCCGAAATTCTCGATTGCGACACCTTGGTTGTCGAAGGACGCGTTGAAGCCACCATGGACAGCCGGGTCATCCGCATCGCCGAAAACGGCTCATTCTCGGGCAAGGTCAGCATTGACATCGCCGAAATCCACGGCTGTTTCGAAGGCGAACTGACCGCCCGCTCGCAACTGATCATCCACGCCACCGGCAAGGTCGTCGGCAAGATCCGCTACGGCAAGCTGGTCATCGACGAAGGCGGCGAACTGTGCGGCGACATCAACGCGCTGTCGGCCGAGAAATCAACCCCCTTCCATCTTCGTGAAGAGCCGGCCAAGGCATTCGCCGTTGCCGGTTGATCAGCCAATGCAAATTTCATAGAATGCAGCATATGCAGAAAGTCATAAGCTCCGGTTCCTCACCAGTGCCCGGTCTGGTGCCAGCGTTGCTGGCTCCGTCCGGCGCGGACAGGGTTGTCGAGTTGCCGGAACTGTTGGTGGCCCCTGCCGTCTCCTATCAGCAGCATCGCGCCTGCAGTGCCCTGGTTCGCCGCATGTACGCCTGGCGCGGCTACCGGATTTCACCGCCGCGGCAACTGATCGAAGATCCAAACCACGCCACGCTGGGCGCCTGGATGGAGGGCGAACTGGTCGCCACACTGACCGCCTCCCGCGACTCCGCGAGCGGACTGCTCGCCGACAACCTCTACGCCGAAGAATTGGCCGCCCTGCGCAAGCCTTCCCGGGTCATCAGCGAAGTGACTCGGCTGGCTGTCGATACCGACTGCCACGACCCGGAAATCCTGAAGGGGCTATTCCGCTCAAGCTACCAATATGCCCGGGCTATTTTCGGGGTGACCGACGTGGTGATCGAAGTCAATCCGCGTCATGCTTCGTATTACCGTCGGGAATTCGGTTTCTCGCAGATCGGTACCGTTCGTACCTGCCCCCGGGTCGATGCGCCGGCCGTACTGCTGCACCGTCCGCTCGGCAATCTTCACTTCTAGTCTCCGTTTCACCCAACGCAAATGGCCGGCCCCCGAGCTTCGGGAGGCTGGCCATTTGCGTTGAAGGGCCGTAGACTCGCGCATCACTCATCTTTACGACGACAGGTAGGTTGTTCAATGGCTCAATACGTCATGTCCATGCTCCGCGTGAGCAAGATCGTTCCGCCCAAGCGGCAGATCATCAAGCCTGAACGGTTCGGGCAAATCGACCGTGCTCAAGATCATGGCCGGCGTGGACAAGGAATACGACGGCGAAGTGCAGCATCTGGCCGGCGTCTCCATCGGCTACCTGCCGCAGGAACCGCAGCTCGACCCGGCCAAGACGGTCAAGGAAGAAGTCGAATCGGCTCTGGGTGAAGTCATGCAGGCGCAAGCCAAGCTCGACGAGGTCTATGCCGCCTATGCCGACCCCGATGCCGATTTCGACAAGCTGGCCGAAGAACAGGCCCGCCTCGAAGCGATCATTTCGACCTCCGGCTCGGACACCGAAGCGCAGATGGAACTGGCCGCCGACGCCCTGCGCCTGCCGCCCTGGGAGGCCGTCATCGGCAACCTGTCCGGCGGCGAAAAGCGCCGCGTCGCGCTGTGCAAGCTGCTGCTCGCCAAGCCGGACATGCTGCTGCTCGACGAACCGACCAACCACCTCGACGCCGAATCCGTCGAATGGCTCGAACAGTTCCTCGTTCGCTTCCCCGGCACCGTCGTCGCCGTCACCCACGATCGCTACTTCCTCGACAACGCCGCCGAATGGATTCTCGAACTCGACCGCGGCCACGGCATCCCCTGGAAAGGCAACTACTCCAGCTGGCTGGAGCAGAAGGAAGCCCGCCTGGAAACCGAAAACAAGCAGATCGACGCCCACATGAAGGCGATGAAGCAGGAACTGGAAAATCTTCATTCCGGTCGGCGAGCGCCTCGGCGACAAGGTCATCGAGTTCAACGGCGTCACCAAGTCGTTTGGCGACAAGCTGCTCATGGACAACGTCAGCTTCAACATCCCGGCAGGCGCCATCGTCGGCATCATCGGCCCGAACGGCGCCGGTAAATCGACCCTGTTCAAGATGATCACCGGCCAGCAACAACCGGATTCCGGCGAAGTCGTCGTCGGCCCGACGGTCAAGATGGCTTACGTCGACCAGTCGCGCGACTGCCTGGACGGCTCGAAGACGGTTTTCGAAGAACTGGCCCAGGGCAGCGACATCCTGCAGATCGGCAAGTTCGAAATGCCATCGCGCGCCTACATCGGCCGCTTCAATTTCAAGGGCGCCGACCAGGGCAAGCAGGTCGGCAACCTGTCCGGCGGTGAGCGCGGCCGTCTGCATCTGGCCAAGACGCTGATGGCCGGCGGCAACGTCCTGCTGCTCGACGAACCGTCGAACGACCTCGACGTCGAAACCCTGCGCGCGCTCGAAGACGCCCTGCTTGAGTTCCCCGGCTGCGCCATGGTCATTTCCCACGACCGCTGGTTCCTCGACCGCATCTGCACCCACATCCTGGCCGCCGAAGGCGATTCGCAGTGGAATTTCTTCACCGGCAACTTCCAGGAATACGAGGAAGACAAAAAACGTCGCCTCGGCGAAGAAGGCGCCAAGCCGAAGCGGATTCGCTACAAGCCGATCACCCGCTAAAAACGAATGGCCGGAATTTCAATTTCGGCCATTTTTCCCGGTTGACCGTAGTAATCGGTTTTCCGGACTCTCCATGCAAAACGGGCGCCACTTGGCGCCCGTTCTTTTTTCTTCCCCCCGCCGATGCGGAAGGCTGAAAACCTAGTGTTTAAGGCTGGCCGAGAAAACCGCCTTGGTCTTTTCGGAAAAATGGAATTCGTTGAATGCGCGGGTGATTTCGGCTTCGTTGCGGCCTTCGGATTGATCTTCGAAGCTGATGCCGATGACCTTGCCGTTGGCGGCCAGGGTCTGGAAGGCGAAACGCCAGCGTTGTGCTTCAGCCAGCCGCTCGCGCAGTTCGGCTTCTTTGGAAATTGTGATACCGGCTTTCTTCAGGGAATCCAGGAATTGTTCGAAGGATTCGTTGCACAGACTGCCCATTTAACTATCTCCGTAGGTATGCGGTGTTTGATCACCATGAGCCTAATAACGGCTCGACTTTGATTCGGTTGACACGAAAGTGACAGAAGTTTGAATGCGATAATGTCGCCCCATGAAGAAGCCAAATACCACCGCCGATATTCCTGAAATCCGCCCCGGGCAGTCCATCGAACTGCTCAAGGAACTCCACATCCTGACCCGTGACGGCAAGCTCAATCAGGACACCCGGCGCAAACTCAAACAGGTCTATCACCTCTACCAGTTCATCGAACCGCTGCTGGATGGCGCCGAGACCCTGGTCGACCATGGGGCCGGCAAGTCCTATCTCGGTTTCATCCTCTACGATCTCTGTATCAAGGAGCGTGCCAGTGGCGAAATCATCGGCATTGAAACGCGCCAGGAGCTCGTCGAGAAATCGCGCGAACTGGCCGCCCGGCTTGGCTTTGAGCGCATGCGCTTCCTCGCCTGCACGGTCGAGGATTCACTGTCCGCACCTGAGCTGCCGGCCAGCGTCGATGTCGTGACAGCGCTACACGCTTGCAACACGGCGACCGACGACGCCATCCGTTTCGCGCTGACCAAGAACGCCTGCCATATCGTCCTTGTCCCTTGCTGTCAGGCCGAAGTAGCCGCCACGATGCGGGCCAGAAAGAACGAATCGCTGTCGCAAAAACCGCTGTCCGAACTTTGGCGACACCCCATCCACACCCGCGAGCTCGGTAGCCACCTGACCAACGTCCTGCGCTGCCTGCTGCTCGAATCGCACGGCTACGACGTCACTGTCACCGAGTTGGTTGGCTGGGAGCATTCGATGAAGAACGAATTGATCATCGCCAGCAAGCGTGGCAACCCGCGCAAAAACGCCCGCGAACGGGCCGAAGCCATCCTGCGTGAATTCAATATCGAAGAACTATCAAACCGCTTCTGCTATTGATTTCAAGCTTTTGGGGGGCACTTTTGGGTGCACTCCCCTCCCCTGTTCCCCTCAAGCGACAGGAAAACCAGCCAAGGAATGAACATGAAAAAATTATCAGTAGTCGCGCTGTTCCTGGCATTCAATGCGCACGCCGATCTGTACAAATGCCCTTCCGCGTCCGGAACGTCCTATCAGGAAAAACCGTGCGCGGGCGGTGGTCAGAAAATCAATATTGAAGCACCACCGGACGGTTCACCGCGCGCAGAAGTTGCGCAGGCAATTTCCCTTCAAAGGGTATTGATAGGGATGACGGAAGCGGAAGTTATACGGTCTTGGGGGCGGCCAGATAAGGTCAACCGCACGCGGGGCGCGGGTTATGTTTCCGAGCAATGGGTCTACGAACGCGGCGGGATTTCCTCAAGTCAATACTTATATTTCGACAACGGCATTCTAAAAAGCCTACAAACTCCGGCCGAAAAATAGCCCGCCAAGTGGGCGGGCCTGTGGTTGCCTTTGCGGGCGGTTACGCGGGGTTCACACCCCGGCTAGGAGGCCCCACATCAAGTTGCGCTTTTCGTGCGATGGTCGCAGTAGCAAACCGCGCTTTTCGCGCAATAGCACGACCATTTCCTGCACTAGGGTGCGACGAACATCGCCGGAAGTGCGCATTACCTCTTTGATGGCCATTTTTGTTGCTCCTTACTGTTAGTTAACCCCTAAGCCACGTTTTCCAGCTTTTCAAACGGTCGCAATACGCCCAAATCCCGGCCCCACGCCTCCAAATCGGAAACACCCCGGGCAGTGACAGTGTTTGAAACCACGTCCACCGCGTAATAAGGCCCCATGTCAGCATAAAAACGGCTGTTTTCTCGGCACCGCCGGAGTATTTCCCCATCTTTTTTCAGTTTTCGATTGATGCGAGAAACTAGCGCGCGCTCGGTAACGGGCATTCGTGGGTTTATAGAAGGTGGGGGAGCGTTGAGTGTGGGGATAGATACGCTTGGGAAATTCTGCTTAGTTTGCATTTGAACTACTCCATTTGTGTGAATGTGTGAATGGATCATTGCACGGCAAAAAATGCTTATATAGAGCCGTAAATTCAAGCCACCATCCGCAGCGAATCCGCGAACCGGCTATAGCGTTCCGGCCCGTCGTCCAGCATCCGGAATACTTCTCGCACCCCATCTTCTGTTTCGCCCATCCATACACCAGACGGGTCCAGGGTCGGCGGTTCGTCGATAGTCCAGATACAAACCCCACCCGATATATCTGCGGTCACGTACCGCACCTGGGTGCCGTCCAGTTGTGCCGGTACTGGCACGCGCAGGCCATCGGGAAGGTCAACCAGCATCATTTCAACTTGTTCCATTTTCCACACTCCATAGGTTGTTTCGGTGTGTAAATAGTAGCCAAAAAGTCATTTAGCATGGTTGATATTTCACGCTAAGTAAACGATTTATTTCATTGTTTTATTTAGCGTTTAGCAAATTTCACTTAGCAAATAGAGCATTCGTTTAGCAAAGTGCGAATTTAAACGAGGTCGAACCCTTCGTCCTCAAGGTCCGGAGCGCGCATACCATCGGCGAAAAGTTTACCCACAAGGTTGTTGGGTTCTAAGGCCATGAATTTTTCTCGCAGGGTGGGTAGCGTTGTTGCCTTGAGCAACCCGGCGGCTATCTGCAGGCGCAAATCACATTCATCCGCCGGGAGGTGTTGGGCGGCCTCCCGACTGAAGCGAATGGCCATTTCCGCTATTACGTCGGCCATTCGCTTATCTTTCACGTTCAAGAATTTGGACATTATTTTTTGCTCTCTCGCCCTTTGCCCTACAGTTGCCAGTCGGTTTCCCGGCCCATGTATTCCAGGCCGGAAAGGGTAGCCAGCTTGTAAGCATCCGGTGTGGCTGGGTGGTTGAAACGTAGGGTTCGTTCGTTCTGCATTTCAATTCGCCAGCGGTGCTTGAGGGCAAAACCAAGGGCGCACCGTGCGGTATATGAAAGCCTCGCCAGGCAACTATCGGTCATGCCGGAAATATCCCCGGCGTTGATTTTTGGAAAATGGCTCATTTGGCGCCACCATCGGCAGATAGTTTCGCCATTATTCGCTGCCACATGGCGTTCACCGTGTCCGCTTTTAATTGAAAGGCTAGGCGGGCTACATCCCCCCGGCCGTTTGTGTTTTCCATCAGCTTTCGGGCCTCTTTCTCATCTTCGGAGAACTTGAGTAATTCGGCTTGGGTCAATTCTTTGGGCATGGTGTTCTCCTAGAAAGCGCGCATCGAATCGGCTTCGATCAAGCGCAGGATGTTTGAAAGGTTGTGGGCGTCTGCTGCGGTGGCGACGTTGACCAGCGATGTCCGGCCGCCGATGGTGATATGCACCGGCTGCAACGTCTGCGTTGTCTGTTGGGTCGGTGTCAGCAAGTCCAGGCGGGGCGTCGACGGTGCGTTCGTAGTGGCTGCCGGTGGGGTGGCCTTCGACTGGCCAGCGAAAAGCGCCTTTTGTGCAGCGTCGGCGGCTATCTGGCCAGCGGCGAAAGACCAGAGCCGGGGGTTATCGGTCGGCGAAAGACCGGCGAGCCCTTCCGTCATCGCCTTTTCAAACACTGAACGGTCGGCAGTCTTTATCTGCTCGTCGGACACACCCTGTTTTTTCAATTCAGTATTCAGGTCGAACGAGCCGGTACCGCCGGCACGCACACCCCCGGCTTTGTTCATGCCGTCCAGGCTGTTGGCCAGGGCGTCGACGCCGTCGACACTGTCTCGGGCGGCTACGCCGATATTTCGCAGCTTTTCGGCCGTGCCGTCGGCGGCGTCGCCGACCATCAAATAGGTTTCGGCTAGTTCTTTCATCCGTGCGGCAACTTCGCCGGCAATCTGCGCTTCGACTTCTTTGACCTTCGCCGATGCCTCAAGGGCGGCCAGTTCTGCCTTCTTAATGTCGGTCAGTTCGCCGGATGCCTCAAGTTCGGCGCGCTTGGCCTTGACGACTAGCAACGCGGCGTCGGCTTCGGCTTTTTTGGCCTGGGCCGTCAGTTCGGCCAACTTGATTTCCAGGCGCTTGATTTCGGTCAGGGCCATGATTGCCCCGTATTCGTCCCCTCGGGCCTTGGCCGTTTCCAGAATCGTGCGCTGTTGCTCAATGGCCAGCTTTACGCCGGCTTGATCGATGGATAGCTGCCCGGCCTTCGCGCGGGCCGCCTGCTCGATTGCCGTGGTTACGTCGTGCAGAGCGTCCCGGTAGAGTGCCGCGGCTTTGCCTGCCTCAATGGCGGCGGCCTGTTCCTCAAACAAAGACGCGGTGCCGGCGGCGCGGGCCGCGCGTACCCGTTCCAAGGCGTCGACTGCTGCCAGGTGGGCGGCCTTCAACTCATCAACCCGTTTGCTGTTGTCGGCCAGTGCCGCGGTTTCGACGGTCAGGGCGGCGGCGTGTTGCTGCGACGAAACGGCGGCCGCGGTGGTGGTGTCGGCTTCCAGGCGTTTGGCGGTAGCGTTGTCGGTCGCTGCCTGTATGGCTTTGCGCTTTTCTTCCGATAACACTGCCTCGCCCTTGGCGGCTTCCTGCAGGGCTATTGCGTTGCTGTTCGCCACTTCCGATTCAATGCGCCGGGCGTCGGAAACAGCCTTCAGCGCGGCGGCGTTCGCTGTCGCTGCCGTCAATGCAGCGGTGCGCTTTTCCGTTTCGGTGCCAAAGGCGGCGGCCAGTTCGATTGATGCCTTGCCTTCTGCCTCGGTCGCGGCGGCGGCCTTCAATGCGAGGGCGGTGGACTCCTGGCTGGCCTTTGCTATCCTCCCATAAGCATTCACCACGGCCAGCCAAGAAACCGCCTGTTCGTTCGCCGATGCTGCGACGGCCTTACCGCCTTCGGCCAATACCTTTTGCCCATTGGCGGCGTTCTGCGCTGCCCCATTGGCCGCATTTAGTTTGGCTTGAATGTCGGATGCTGCGCCGGAAACGGCAGCGCGCCAGGCGTTGATACTGTCGATCGGATGGCGCCAATTGAACGTCACGATCGCGCCAAGGGTAATTCCGGCAGATTTTCCCAAAAGGTCAAAGGCGCCGACCAACCCCCGCACGGCAATGGCGACTTGCCCCAAAACTGCGGTAATACCGGCCGACACACCCGAATCGCCGATAAACGTGAACGTGTCGTTCATTGCGTTTTTCAGGCGGTTCCAGGAGGACGTCAACCCGTCGGTCTGTGCTCCGGTTTTGTACAGCTTGGTCAACCCTTCGGCCAGTTTCGGCAGGAGGTCAGAGGCAAGCACTTGGCCGGTGCTGATCATGTCGGTCAACTCGGCAACCGTCACGCCGGAAGCATCGGCCGCGGCTTGCATGGCGCCGGGGAGGCGTTCACCAAGCTGTTGCCGCATTTCTTCCATGCTGACGGTGCCTTTCGACATCATCTGTGCGACGGCCTGCAGCGCGCCTTCAGTGTCGGCGGACGACTTGCCCAATTTGGACATGGCGCCGGCTATGGCCTCGAAAATATCGCGGGTAGCCTGGCCTTCCATTGCCGTGCCTTTGGCCGCGGCGGTCAGGCTGGTATATGCCCTGCCTGTTGCCGCGGTTTCAAGTCCCAAGCGGTTAGACGTTGACCGTAGGTAGTCAATTTCCTTGGCCGCGGACGCACTGCTCCCGAGCAACATTTCCAAAGATCGGCGCAGCGATTCAATGCCAGTATTGGCTTTGAGAAATTCACCGGCCCCGAACGCGGCCAGAATCGGCCCGGCCAGTCCGCGCAACTTGCTAACCATGCCCGAAAACGCGCCCTCGGTCTTTTTCGCGCTGGCCTCTGCTGCGTCGCCGGTCTTGCTGACTGCCTGGGTCAGTTTTTCGGCTTCCCGTGCCGCCTCCTGCGTTGCAGATTTCGCCCGGGTAAGTTCGGCGTTGTGCGCTGCGACGGATGCCCGCGCCGAATCGTTTGCGGCCTTGCTGTTCAGCGCGGCACGGTTCAGGTTTGCCAACTGTGCAGCCTGCTCCGCGGTGGCGTTCTTCGCCCCGCCGATACTGGCCTGATACGCCGATACCGCGGCGCGGGCGTCAAGTAGGGCTTGTTTTGTGGCCTGCAGATTGGCCGCAGCCTGTTTCGCGGATTTGGCCTGCGTCGCCTCTGCGGTCGCTGCCGTGTCCAGGGCGTTGGCTAGCCTCTCGAACTCCGGCGCGGCGTCGCTTCCCTCAGATGCGAGGCGCCGGAGTTCGGTAGCTAGACTCTTTACCCCGTCCTGGCCGGCGGTCTGCGCCTCAAGCCGTAGGGTTACTTTGCGTTCATTGCTGGCCATGTCAGATGTACTCCAGTGTGGTGCGGTCGTTCCACACCTTGTCGAATGCGGCCGTCCCGCCGGCCCACTTTTCCGTTACGTCACCATCTGGGGCGAACTCGATTCGCTTGATCTTCCAGACCGGATTCGATTCCAGGCTTCCCGGTGCGGCCTCGCCGCGATAAATGATGGTGTCGCCAACAAAGTCGGTGCGGCGTGCGCTTTCAACGCCCATATCGATGGCTCCCGCAATGCTGCTGATAAAGGCCGGCCAAGGCATGTTCACGGCGTTTCCGGCTTGAAAAACGACAATGCCGGTGGGGTCGTCAGACGTTCCGGGTAGGAGGGTTCCAATACCCGACGACGACCCCCCGCTGCGAATGATCACGGTCCCGCCATCGGTGCCGGGCTTGCCTTTCAAATCGACGGCCTTGCCCCACTTGCCATCTGGCTTTTGAAAAGTCAGCTTGGTGCCGTCCCACTTGTGGTCGGGCATCGGGCCGCGTTCACCTTGGGGGCCTTGTTCGCCGGGTTCTCCTTTGGGGCCGCGTTCTCCTGCTTTGCCGTGGGCGCCGTCTGCTCCATCCTTGCCGGCCGGGCCTTCCATCTTGGTGATGGCTGCGATTTTTTTGTCAACATCGACAACATTTGTCGCGAGGTCATGAATGAGCAGGGCTAGTTCTAGCGTCAAATTGTCGGCCATTACAGGTACTCCAAAGCGGCCCGGTCGGACCAGGCATTAACGAAATCGGCGGTGCCGCTGGCGAACTTCTCAAGGATGTCCGTTTTGCCATCTGGTACGACGACAAATTCGACGCGCTTGATCTTCCAGACAGCGGCGTTTTCGTCGGCGCCCGGTGCTGCCTCCCCCCGGTAGAGAATGGTGTCACCCACGAAATCGGCGCGGCGTGAAAGTTCGGATGTCATATCGGCTGCCGTGATTACGGATTGAACGAAAGCGGACCAGCCAAGGCTCACTAACTGGCTTCCCTGTTGCACCACAATCGCCGCCGGTTCGACGTTTGGATTGCCGGGTAGCAGATCGCCGATTCCGGTTGATGAACCGCCCCCACGAACGACTACCAAGCCGCCGGCGTCGCCTTTGTCACCCTTCAAATCAACGGCCTTGCCCCACTTACCATCCGGTTTCTGGAAGGTAAGTTTCGTACCCGTCCATTTATGATCTGGCATCGGTCCCATATCGCCCTTCGGGCCGGGTTCTCCTGCCTCGCCGCGGATACTTTTACCCGGTGCACCGTCTTTTCCATCCTTGCCGCGCGGGCCTTCTTGCTTTGCGATGTTTTCGACGACGGCTTTAAGGGCCGCGTGGCGTTTTGCCAATTCTTCAATTAGGCGCGAATCGTGTAGGCTCATGGCGAGAACCCCCAGCATGGATAAGGCAACCCCCGTTCGTTGAGGCTTTCGCGCAGGGCTTCGAGTAAAGCCCCTTCATCCTTGAACAGAAAATCCGCGATAAATTTGCCGTGGGTGTTTTCTACGTGCTGCCTGAATAGGTCGCGCGCCCGGTCTTTTGCCGCTTCGGTGTCCAAGAACATCCACGAAAGTGCGATTTCTAGTTTTTCGGCCGTAGTCTCGATTGCGTCGAGTTTGGGGTGGGTGGCGTCGAGTTTCCGGCGGGCGGCCGCTATGATTTCGTCAGGGTTTTTCACGCGCTCACCTCGTCAGCCGGCAACAGGTCCGATAACTCGCTGAATCCCTCAAGGCGCAACTGTTTACGGACTAATTGAACGGTGCGGGGGCAGATACCGGCAATGCTCGCGATATCGGCGGCATTGACCCCGCGGGCCGTCAGACGATGCACCAGACCCCCGCGGCGTAACGGTGTCATGTCCACCTCGGGAATGCTGATAGCCTCGCCACCGTGGGCAAGGACCAGGGCGGTGAACCCATCGCGGCCAATGATCTTTCGCAAAATATGGCCGTCGTCCCGTGATGTGGTCGGGATTCGGATTGTCTGATTCGGGAACCAGCCACAAAGCAATAGGGCATTAGAAACGCCGATTACTTTGGCCAGGCGCTCAACCCGTAGAATGTCGGATGAAAATGCCATTTGGATCACCATTTTCCGGACAATAGGTAATTGTTTTGGTTGCGCTCGTCGATTTCGAGGGCGGCCGCCAAAGGGATACCCAGCACGCAGGCGCTATTTGCGCCCGGTCTACGCTCTGCACCATCGAGCGCGGCTTCTTCTGCAAGTTCGGCCATGTACAACTCGCTCCGCAGTTCGGCTAGGCGGTCTTCTCGGTCATCGGTAGAAAGTCGAAGTGCGCCGTTGTCTTCAGCTTTTGCACGTTCCAGCACCTGTTCGATAACGTTGTCGACGTTGTGTGCGGCCAGGCCAATGCCTAATGCGTGAATGGGCAGGCGCGAGGGTGGGATGTTGTTGATCAACTCGTTAATGGTCACGCCGCGGGAAACGACGCCTGCCGCCAGTGACATGAACCGTTGATACGGTTCGGTAAGGCTAACCAAATACCCCCGCAGTAGCGCGACCTGTTCGTCTACCGGTGGCAATGCGCTGTTCACCTTGGCGATTTCGGCCTTCAGGCCGTCGATCTGGACGCGGATTTTCTTGAGGTCGGCGGCCATGTCAGTTGCTCCCAATCGAAACGCCGGGCATTCCGCCGTTGATGTGTTTCAAAACTTGTTCGGCGCCATAGGCCGGGCGGATTTTTACGGCGGCGGCTGCTTGGGCGGCGTCTTGACGGGTGGACAAGTCGGCCAAGCCCGCTTGCAGTAGCTCTATCTCCTGCAACACAGGGGCTAATTGCTGTTTGAAATAGTCCTGGCGCGCCTTGCGGGCGTCGGCGTTCACGATGTTGCCGGCATTGGCGCTATCGGCGAGCAAAGTAGCCTTGCGTTCTTCGAGGCGGGCCAGGTTTTCACGAATGCTGTTTGCGTCGTTCTGCAAGCGGCGGGTGAGTTCGCCAGCGGCGTCTGCTTCGCTGCGTAGGGCTTTTGTTTTGAGGCGGGCGGGTACCAGCCAGCTAGTTTTATCGTCCATGAAATCTATCCTTGGTAAGTTTTCTGCTACGGAAAAAGTGCAGATAAACGAAGGTTAGAATTCGGGGGCGAACAACGATACTGTGCGCCAGTTTACGGAAAACTCGCTGATTTCCGTTTGAGTGTTTTTGGCGTAAAGCCTTACGGGGTGGGCGATTCCCCGGTATTGTGCGGTCGTTTTACTGTCCGTTTTTGGCGACTATTCGGCACTTTTTCGCACAGTACAGATGCCGAAAATCAAAAACGCTATTTGGCTTGGTCAGACGACGGTGCACCGTATGGGGGTTGATTCGCTTGGGTGTATCCTCTTACAACATCGTCATCAATTTCAAAGCAAAGTAATGTCGAAACTTTCACTTGTCGTCGGTGCAGCAATCGGTGCCGCAACCATTTCCATCTTGTCCGCTGCCATTGGATTTGCCTTTGGCGTCGACAGCCCTGGCGACGATCTAAACAAGAATGTCATACCGTTTCTGTCTATGGTAGGTGGCTGGGTTTCCGGTATTGGGGCGCTCGTTGCAGCGGTAGTGGCCTTACGAATTGCAGAAAACCAGACAAAGCATGAACACCAACAAAGTGCCGTGCGGTGCCTGCATCATTCAATGGCGATAATTATCGACCTGCGGGGCAGAGTTAACTTTATGCGGTTGATGCTGAGCGAAGGTAAACGCCCTTTGATTGCGCTAACCAGAAATGCCGAAGGGATAGAGAGGCGATTCGAAATGCTTTTCGACAGAGAGATTTACCGCCATGTTCCGGGGGACATAATCGACGCAATCACCAACCTGTCGGGTAGTTTGTTCGGCCTAACTACCTTTGCGGAAGGGGTCGCATCGGCCGCAAAAATCAAACCACATGACATCCTCCCTGAGCCCACCGAATATAATGTGCAACCGATGATCGACAAGATTCAGGTAGTTGAGGAAGAGTTAAACGAACTGTTTACGAAGTTTTCCAAGGTCCGAGAGCAACTTGTTTAGCAAATGTTAATCAGACACTTTTTTGCTAAAAACTGCCGATCAAGGCGACTCCACGCGCCCCCATGTGCACTAACCACGACGGGACCCATGTGATTGATTGTAAAGGCATTTGTGTTTTTGTTGCCTTGGCCGGCACTGCGCGCCCGTCGTGCTGCCGTGGTAGTTTGATCACTTGATAATTGAGGTTGCCATGAAGGTCTATATCGCGTCGCTGTTGCTTTGGTCACTAGCTGGAAGCTGCGTTGCTGATACCTACAAGTGCGAGCAACCGAACGGCAAGTACACATACCAAAACTGGCCTTGTGGCACTAAGCCCGAGATAGAGAAGAAGCCCAAGGGCAAGCCTGATTATGTGGAAGCCGTTAAATGTGGGATGCAGTCCGGCGCGGTAAACCTGTCTCGATCTGCGGTAGGTAAAAAACCTGTTCAATCGGATTGCGCTAACGTAGGAAGCGCGCAATAACACGCTATCGGGCAGGGTGTGTGCTGCCGTGGTGGGTGATACGCTGATACGCGTGATACGCCACTTTGGTAAACCCCACAGAACATTTAATGAAAACGTTTTGGACTCTTATGGTTAGGAGCGTATCAAGCGTATCAGCGTATCAGTAAAAAATCGCAGGTTCGACCGACTACCAACCACGGCAGACGGCGAACCTGCGATTTTTTACTTACTCAGCGGCGCACTCGTCTAGATATTCGCGCGCGTTCGGTAAGCTTGTAAGGGCTTTCTGCAATTCTTCGCGGATCGCGTCGCTATCAGCGTCGAGCCACTTGTCTTTATTCCTGACAATCGACAATCGCACCATATTTCCAGCAATCCGTTTTGGCGTACCCATCGCAACAATCCCGAATTGCTCAAGGGTCCGCCTGTGCCCCGCGTTAAGCGATGCGCCGGCCGATGGTTCGCAACCTGTCAGGATAAAAAACAAATCGCTGGCGGTGATAAGGTCACTTGGCCAGTGCGCTGACAGCATTTCGCACCATGCCGCCGTCGGGGTCTGGCTGGCCTTTGCCGCTGCCTGCTTGGCGCCTGTCTGCTTGGCGTGCGCGCCTGGGTTGAATCCTGATATGTCTCGGTCGACCAACACCTTTGCCACGGCCGCGATAAATTGCGGGTCATTGAGCGCGGCATATAGCCCGACGTAATAGGCCGGCGGCTTGGGTAGCGCCTCGGTCGCCACAACCTCAATACGGCGGTCGGTTTTCTCCATCGGAATGGCGCTTAGGTGTTGGCTAAACATGAGCCATCGGCACGCGTTGAACTCGACGGACTGCCGGCCGTACTTGGGGTTCACAAGGCGGTGTTCTTCCGTGATGATGGATTTCAGCTTTTCGGAATGTTCCCATTGCGAATCGCGCCCACCCTCCCGAATCTCGTCAACGATCGCCAACACCTTGCGCGATAGTTGGCCGTTGAATCCAGAACTCATAACGCCGACCAGATCAAGGTTTGCGGCAACAGAACCCGCCCACACTCGGGTCAACACGGACGCCAGCCAGTTGCGCCCCATGCCGAAATTCTTCGCAATATGTAGCCATGAGGTATGTGGCAACTCGCCGGGGTTCTGCTCGATATGTGCCAGCCAGTCGAGGAAGCGGCCGGCGTCGGCGCCGAACAGGTAAGTAATGTGGTCAAGGAATAGGCCGGCCGCCGTGGTGTCGTTGACCGTGGTGGTGCGGTCAAAGGGCTTCCAACTGTTGAGCGCGCGGCGCCCTTGGGGGTCGTTGAGCATGAGCGGACCACCGGCCTTGAACGTCCGGCAAACGGCGGTTTTGCGTCGGGGAGAGGCAGTCCACAATCTGCTTACCGGCGTTTCACGGTCAGGCATGGCCGCCTTGCTGCCGTCGGGTCGGGTCTTTGGGGGTTGTGGTGCCATTTCAGTCGACGCGGCGTAGGTGGTCGCCCAATCGTTCAAGGCTAGGTCATAGTGTGGGGCGAATATATCCGCCACCCGCGAACCGTCGGAGAGGAAAACAAAGCGGTTAACGGCGGTTTCCAGGCTGATAACTTCGGCCGTCGGGATGGTGTGTTCACCTTCGCCGATACGGGCGTTTTCGGCCTTCAGATGCTCCCGGCGTTCTTGTTCTAGGGCGTCGCGCCCGCTCGTGAATTTGGCCTTTTCGATTGCTGCCGCGGCTTGTTTCTTCGCCAGGATGGCCCCCGGCGAAACGTGGTTATATTCCTCGTCGGAAACGTCGAGAACATCAAAACCGTGCAGATCGTAACCAATCAGGCGCTTGAATTCCTGGGTGTCAATGTGCATGCAGTGTTCATGCTTGCAATCAAACCCCCCGTCAGGGTGCCCGTTAGTGCCCGCGCGTAGCCAGGTTGTTGCGCTTTCGCCGGTGTCGGTGGTGTGCTGTCCCGCGTTGGGGCATTCAACGTAGACTTTCCGGCCGTCGTGGGATTCTCCGTAAATCGGCCAGTTACCCGCGGCCATGTAGTCGAGGACGGTATCGTTGACGCCATCAATATCGCCGGCCGCCAATGCCCGCGGGGTGTGTCCCGGTGCCTGCGTCCGCGCCGCCTCGATTTCATCGTGCCAGGCGGTCAACGGGTCAAATAGCGCGCCGCTGCGCATGTGGTGCGATTCGTAAAACTCGCCGCGGTTTGGCAGATAGCAAAGCTGTCCACAACCCTCGGATTTCCGGTCTGGGGTGAACCCAAGGGCTTCTAATTTGTCGTTGAATACTCGTTGGCAGAGCAACCAATCAGCACCGGATAACGGGAGGGCCAAGGGGATAAAAACGCGACCTTTCTGGTAGTCATGGCGCGAAGAACGAGAGGCGTACACCTCGAAATCGTGCAGGTCGACAATATCGTCTAGTACCGCGTCTGCTACTTCTGCCAGCGGACGCGGGTCTTTGTCCAAGTCCGCCCACAATATCCAGAATTCGCCGTTGTCCTGTTGTTCGTCGAAAGTACGCGACGGCAGAGTAGACGGGATAAACCAACGGCTGTTCTCCTTTGGCACGCTTGGCGGGGCATCAACCATCGCCCGAATATCTGCCAACGTTACGGCAAGATATGGTTTGCGCTTCTTTGCCCCGGGTTCGTTTGAGTGATATTGGCCGAGGCCGGAAACAAAACGTTCGGTATTTTGCAGGCCTATATTCGCGGGTACGGTTTGGGGTAGAGTTGTTTCGCTCTCTTTATTTTTGCCCGTTTCATTAACCCCGGCCGCCAATCCGGGGTTTTCTTTTGTGGGGTTCATGGCCGGGCAACCCCCCTGCGGGTACTCGGCCGGCACTTGTAGCCGTCGTCAACTTCCTTGCCGAGAATCCAGTCGAGAAGGTCTTTTTCGGTGGTGACTAGAACGCGGGGTGTAGGCGCGTACAACTTCGGGCAATCGCCATCGGCGCGCCGGGCTTGCAGGGTTTGGTTTGAAACGTCGAGAATTGCGGCCACGCCTTCGGGCCAGCGGATGATATTCAATGCGGACATGCTCGGAATCTCCGATATGCCACGCCGACAGACGTAAAAAAGGCGGTCGTGGCTATTAACCACACCGCCTACCCATCCGCTTGGGTCAAACTATCTAACAGATCACGCAATTTCCAACGGGGGTGTAATCGTTGGGTTATCGCATGAAACGGCACCTCTGCCCGTAGGGAAGGTGCTAGCCTCTAATTTAGTTCGCATCGGCCAGCGAATTTGTCAGCACTATATACCGTGATTTAATGACGCTCAACTGCTAAATATAGCTCTTTAGCGCCTGTTCAAGTTTTTCTAGTGCCGACCTGATAGCCGGCATGTTGTCGTGGCGTTGGTAGACTTGTACCAATCTACCGGGAGAGTGGTTTAAAACCGTTTCCACATCCTCAACCGACACACCGGCAGACCGCATCAAGGTTGCCCCCGTTCTTCTGAGGTCGTGCGGCCTCCAAGTTACCCCTACGTCCTCAGACAACCAGCGGTTAATTGTGGCGTAGTGCACGCGTGACCATCCGCCGGCGATCTGTTGCTTTGCTAAATTGGTAAGCCACAAAGAATGCGGCTTGCCGTTTTTGGTAATGGGCAGTGTCCATAGGTTGCCGTCGATCTGGTCGTCGTCGATCTGCATGGCCTCTCCGACACGTGCTGCGGTCGTTAAGCATAGGCGCATGAGGGGCCACCACTTACCCTCCCCCCTCAGCACGAATTTAATCTCGTCATCCGTCAACACCCGGTCACGCGCCCCTGCGTCAGCAAGGCCAATACCACCAGCGGTTACCGGTGAAAGAATGTCACCCGCGATTAATTCGTGTAGCGCGGCCCATTTGGTAAATTTTTTGTACATGACCAATTGCTTGCGGGCGGCACTAGGCGATGTGGCGGCCTTCTTCGTAACCAAATCGACAAGCTGGGCACGGGTGATGCGGTGTAATGGTGTCGAGTACAGACCAGCGGCGTCCCGCGTGAAACTTGCCGCGTATTTTGTCGTATCGCCTCGATAGCGCGCTTCGAGCATATCCTCGATAAACCGCCCCGCTGCCTCGCCAAAGCGGATGCGTTCGGCCAGCACCTTGGTTGGTGCCAGGGCTGCCGCTCTTGCCCGTTGAATTGACCATTGCGGCCAATCCCCCACGGTGGTGCTGGTCATCTTGTCACCGACCCGCCTGCGTATAATGAACGTTTTTCTGCCAGTCGTTCTAATGCGCAGGTATAGGCAATCGCCAAGGCCGACGAGTTGATCCTTCCCCGGTGCGGGCAGTCGCTTTAGCTGGGTTTCAGTGAGCATATTTGGGTGTACTTTCCGGGTGCACTTAGTGCACACCATGATATACCTGAATAGTTCTAAACAATATCTAACTTAATGATTATTCAAGAAATGACCATCGAACACCCTACCATTAAGTTCAATATCGAAGAACTTGCTCCACGTTTCACGTACTAAGTCGCCATGACTCGAATTCAACACCCTCTCGAACTCCTGGCGCCAGCCAAGAACGCCGATTTCGGCATCGAAGCCATCAAGCACGGGGCCGACGCCGTCTACATCGGCGGCCCGGCTTTCGGCGCTCGTTACGGCGCTGGCAACGATGTCGCCGAAATCAAACGGCTGTGCGATTTTGCCCATCGCTACCGGGCCAAGGTCTTTGTCGCCCTCAACACCATCCTGCGCGATGACGAGCTCGAAGACAGTCGCCAACTGGCCTGGCAACTTTACGAAGCCGGGGCCGATGCGCTGATCATCCAGGACATGGGTCTGCTGGAAATGGAACTGCCGCCCATCCAGCTCCACGCCAGCACGCAGACCGACAATCGCAACGCCGACAAGGTCAAGTTTCTCGAAGATGTCGGCTTCTCGCAGGTCGTTCTGGCGCGCGAATGCAGCTTAAACGAAATTATCAAGATTGCTTCGCAAACCAATGTTTCATTGGAATATTTTGTTCACGGCGCACTGTGCGTTGCGTTCAGCGGCCAGTGTTACATCAGCCAGGCCCACACCGGCCGCAGCGCCAACCGCGGCGAGTGTTCGCAGGCCTGCCGCCTGCCCTACACGCTGGTCGACGACAAGGGTAAAACCATCACCGAGAACCAGCATCTGCTGTCGATGAAGGACAACAACCAGACCGCCAACATGCTCGAACTGGCCCGTGCCGGCGTCTGCTCCTTCAAGATCGAAGGGCGGCTCAAGGACCTCAGCTACGTCAAGAACATCACCGCGCACTACCGTGGCCTGCTCGACGAGATCATCGCCAACCACCCCGAATTCACCCGCGCCTCGAGCGGCCGCAGCACCTATACCTTCACGCCGCAGCCGGACAAGACCTTCAACCGCGGCTACACCGATTATTTTGCCAACGACCGCCAGGACGACATCGGTGCCTTCGATTCGCCCAGTTTCGTCGGCGAGCTGATCGGCGAAGTCGTCGACATCGGCGACGGCTGCTTCACCGTCAATGCCGAAAAGCCCTTCAACAACGGCGATGGCGTGTGTTTCTACGACGCCCACGGCGAAGTCGTCGGCATGCGCATCAACCGCGCCGACGGCAAAACCCTGTTCCCGGCCGAAATGCCGGAAGAACTGACCGCCGGCGCCACCCTCTTCCGCAACCGCGACCAGGAGTTCGAGCGTTCGCTGGAAAAGGAATCGGCCGACCGCCGCATTTCGGTCAAACCGGTGCTGACCGAGACCGAAGACGGCTTCACCCTGACCCTGACTGACGAAGATGGTGTGACTGCCACGGTCAACCGGAAAAACGGGCCAAAATCGGAATGGCAACTGGCCCAGAACCCCGAAGCCGCGATGGCCAAGCTCAAGGAAAACCTCGGCAAATTCGGCAACACGATGTTCGTGGCAGAGCCGGTCGAGCTCAAGTTGAGCCAGCCGTGGTTCATGCCGGTCAGCGCCATCAACGCCCTACGCCGCGAAGCGACCGAACAGCTCGAAGCCGCCCGCCTCGCCAGCCACCCGCGCCCGCCACGCGCCACGCCGGCCGCCAACCCGGAGCCCTATCCGCAGGAAGAACTGACCTATCTCGGCAACGTCTTCAACGCAAAGGCCCGCCAGTTCTACGAAAAACACGGCGTCAAGCTGATCGAGGAAGCCTACGAGGCCGGCAACGAAAAAGGCATGGTCTCGCTCATGATCACCCGCCACTGCCTGCGCTACAGCTTCAACCTGTGCCCGAAGGAAGTGAAACACCTCAAGCCGGACCCGATGACGCTCATCAACGGCAACGAGAAGCTGATTCTCAAATTCGACTGCAAAGCCTGCGAAATGCACGTCGTCGGCAAGATGAAGAAAGGCGTCACCCTCAACCTCGGCAGCATCCGCCCCGCCGCCTGACCTCCCGCCAGGCTGGCCGTTCAGGCCGGCCTGCGGAGCAGATCGACGCGCTGCGGATTGAGGAAGGTGGCGCCGTCCGGCCCCATGAAGGACTCGAACTTTTCCTGCACCTGCCGGTAGAGTTCCGGGGCGAGCCGGTGATCGGTGTGCGTAACCTGGATCATCCGGCTATCGAACTGGGCAAAACTCTCGAAATAGCTGCGCGTGTTGAAGAACATCTGCTTGTCGAGATTCAGGCTGCCAGAAGCCACCGCCTTGCAGATCGCCGCGAAGGCCGCCTCGCGGACCAGTTGCTCGTTGTGGAACAAGCGAAAGACCTCGTTCAGATCACCCGCAAAGACCGGTTCGGAAATCCACGCCAGACCGCCCGGTTTGAGCACACGGGCAATCTCGGCCAGGGCACGATCCATGTCGGCCACCGGCACATGGTGCAGCGACTTGAACATCAGGACGATGTCGACACTGGCGTCATCGACCGGAATCGCCTCGGCACCGCCGTGGCTGAAACGCACCGTGGGCAGATCGGTGATTTCCAGATTGCGCGCATGCTGGATGGTGTCGACTTCAAGGGCGACGATTTCCCGCGGCCGCCCCGTTTCCGCCAGCGTCCGCGTCTTTTCAGCCTTGCCGCAACCGAGTTCGAGCACACGCGCGCCATCGAACGGCAGTTCGTCGAGCAACAGCTTCATTTCATTGCACAGCGTGGTCTGGGCGGGATCAGCGATTTTCATGGCACATCCGGAAAATTGAGTGGAGCTCGAATTTTAGCGGATGCTGATGCAGGAAGGCGCGCCAGCACGCCCAAAGCCCGGCTATAGTCTCGCCTGTTGCCCGGTACCCGATTGCCATGAAACCCACGCCCTGCCCCTCCTGCCAGCAGCCGATGGTCAAGAAGACCTTCGAGCGCCTGTTGCATGGCACCGTCGTCCTTGATCTCTGTTTCAACTGCCAGGGCATCTGGTTCGACGAGTTTGAAAGCGTGCAGATCACCCCGGGCGGCACCATCAAACTGTTCGAACTGCTGCATGAACACCACGACGATCAACGCACGCCCCTGCGCGACCCGCTGAAATGCCCGCGCTGCAGTGAAAAGCTGCTGCATGGCCTCGATGTGGCCAAACACGGCGGCCAGTTCAACTACCACCGCTGCCTGCAAAAACACGGCCGTTTCACCACCTTCGCCCAGTTCATGATCGAGAAAGGCTTCGTCCGCCAGCTCAACCTCGCCGAAATCAACGAACTCTCGGCCAAGGTCGGCATCATTCGATGCATGGGCTGCGGCGCCCCGGTCGATATCCGCCGCGACCACGCCTGCGGCCACTGCCGGGCGCCGATCACCATCCTCGACCCGTCCGCCGTCGAACAGGCGCTCAGCCGCTACCAGCACGCCGAAGTCCGCCGCACAACGCGCGACGTCGAAGCGCTCGGCGACGCCATCGTGATGCGCGAACGCGAAAAATCGCGCCAGAAACGCCTAGGGAATGAGCCGGAAAGCGCCGGCATAACCGACGCGATCGACCTGCTGACAGCCGGCGCCGAGTTTGTCTGGACGCTGATCAGGCGCTAGCCGGATTCGCTGCAACTTACCGGGGGCGTCCCTGTCCTAGCTTTCTGTTGCAACTGACTCAACCCGAAGCGAAAGGAACGAAAATGCCCAACCGCCTTGTTAGTGAAGTCATCAAAGGAAGACCATTCCCCACCACCAACACCGGCACCACCGTGCGTGATGCCGCAATCATCATGAAGGAATGGCACTCCTCGGCCATTCTCATCGTGCACCAAGGCGTTCTCGCCGGAATCTGCACCGAACGCGACATCGTCTTTCGCGCGGTCGCCAACGACTGCAACCCGGCCAATACCGCAGTCAGCACCATCATGACCCGAAACCTCCAGACCGTCGGCCTCGACAAGCCTTTCGGGCACGCCCTTCACCTCATGTACGAAGGCGGATTCCGGCACATACCCGTCGTCGATGAAGCCGGCCATCCGGTCGGCCTGCTGGCCGCCCACGACGCCCTCGATATGGACGGCCTGCAGATGGAACAGGATCTCGTCCGGCGCGAGGAAATCACCGTCATTCTCTAAACAGGCCTGGCCGGGCCGCTCAGGGGGCGTCTGAAGAAAGCAGCACGCGCGGTGCCAATTCGATGTTCCCCTGATCGCCGCCCAACCAGATCACCCCATCCTGAATCGTGCATTGCAGGCGCATGCCGCGCGCCGCCAGCGAAGCCAGCGCCTTGCCCTCCTCCACGCTCAAGGACAGCACGCGCAGATTCTTCTGCCCCGACACCTTGCCCTGCGTCTGTTGCCACCAGATTTCAGCAGTCCGCCCGCCATAACTGAGCACCATCACATGCCGCGAACGGTTGCAGGCCCGGCGAATGAGCTTCTCATCAGGCAGACCGACATCAATCCAGCGCTCGATGCTCCCGGTCGCGTCCAGATCCTGCAAGTCCGCCTCATCCTCGGTCGCCGACAAGCCGCGCCCGAAAGTCAGCGTCTCCGAGGCATTCAGCGCAAACGCCAGCAGGCGAACCATCATTCGCTCATCCGTTACGGCTTTTTCTCGACATATAACCAATGTCAACTAACAAGACAATGACAATAACAATAAAATAATCATATAGTTACAATTACTGCTATAGCGATTAATTGCCATCGATCAATTGACACGCCCGGCACGAAATCAGCGCCCATATCGCATAAATTGCCAGTCGACGCGCAAAACCAGACTGCATCAGCTATGCCAGCTTTATGTCTTGAAAACTTTGCAATTT
Source organism: Betaproteobacteria bacterium HGW-Betaproteobacteria-6 (assembly GCA_002842145.1). Lineage (GTDB taxonomy): Bacteria > Pseudomonadota > Gammaproteobacteria > Burkholderiales > Rhodocyclaceae > Azonexus. The sequence continues at coordinate 34,518 of PHCF01000012.1, forward strand.
ATCGGTTTCAGTGAGGTACTACGTTAAGCCTGGTGCAGGGGGATAACTGCGGGTGCGCGGACAACGCCGTCAAAAAGTTAGAAAATTGTTAGGCGGTGCCCAGTTTTTGCCCACCGGTCAATTGCATCAGCCAACTGGGAAGAGGACTCAAGAAAGTCAACGAGTGACTGAAATTGAAATTCACTCGTAACTCGCTCTAGCAATCGTAGTTTTGGTAGTAGCCCAAGCCCGGATTTATTGCTTCGCACCATCGATATCGTCGTGTCTCCGACTTCAAGAACATGAGCAAGCTCGGCATCTGTCTTCAGCTGCAATGATAGCTTTGCTGCCTCTATCAATTTGACATTCTCGTTTTGTGCATCCAAGCGAGCTAGTTCTTGGTCGATTTGCTGGCTAGCCATCCTCTGATTCAATAGAACAAGATCATGCGCCAAGCGTTCCGGTAAGAGGCTTTCTACAAAAGTGCGTGTTTTTAGAAAGCCAACACGATCAAGTACTTTGAGGCGCTGAAGCAGTCCAAGTTTTCGCGTGCCTGCACGTACCGAACTGATCATGGATTTATCAATCCCCAACCACGCAGCCAAAGCAGCATCGGTTGGGATGTTAAAACCAGAACGAATGCTATCCAAAAGCTTACATTCAGCTTCTGTATTTATTGCCCCATCATGCCGAACTGACTTAGCGCGAATAGTTGACTTCATTGATGTCAACTTCTACTATCTACATCATGCAATGGCTGTTGAACGTCTTCTACGAAACCTTCAACAACCTTAAATTTCATCGCAATCTCGAACCAGTTTTTTGCAGCATCATGCCTTTCTAGGGATTTCAGGCTAGATCAAGGCTGAACGGAGCCCAACGGCCATGCACTAGGATCTAAACAAAGACAGTTTACCCGACTTGTCTAGCGTATGCGCCTGATGAGCTATTGCCCCCTTCAAACAATTGTTGTGTTGAGGGTTCAAATTCATACAAACATCATCAGCATGCGCTACGCAATCAAAAACCAACAAGTAACACTCTATTTGGATAACCCTAAGCGAACAACAGAAACCATCGCAAGGCAATCCTTCGCGGGTTCAGGTCTGTCCGAGCAAACAATCATCTCGGTTTTAAACGCTGTAGTGATCAAATACCGCGGGCAGGTTTTACGGTCACAGCAATCAATAACTACGATTTTCCTACGCCCTTTCTTCGCTTTCTTCAAAAAATCGGGAAATTCGTGGCCTCTAACGTCCGCAGACTGGCAAATTACAATTTACAGTTTCTTTGAGTTCTATCTGACCGATACGACCTGGAGTAAGGGCCAATCACGATACCGGATAGGAATGTGGTCGGGGAGAGTCGCCAGCTTGTTAGAGTTTTTCGTTGAGGAAGAGATTATTCCTCGGGACGTAAAAATACCAAAAATTCGAAGAAAATGGATTCGCAGCCTTAGCAAAGAGCAAGCATTACTTGGGCAGCCACACACCGACCTCACTACAAAACCCAAAAAATTACTATTGGATATCAATATAGGAATTACTGATGCGGACTATTTAGATACCATCGAGAAAAAATGCAGGAATCTTGTTAACGTCATCAGAACGATATGCCAAACCCATTGGACGAGGTTAATGTTAGATGGGGAGACTGGAAGGAAACTGGCAGATCAAGTTACCGATTCCGAAATTGAATCAGCAATTACTACTCAGCAATACGGAACCCCAAGACAAAATGGCGGCCCCCAGATTAGATATGCAAGTCCGGCTTATGAGCACGGCCTGGCTTGGGCTTTGGCCCTAATACGTCATAGCCTAGCAAACGGAAATACCAAAGATTGCGTTTCACTTGAAACGCTAAGAGCATCACCATTTTTTCCAAAACGATTGTTTTTTACACGGAAAAAGCATGAGCATTATGGGGTATTAGAAAACTTAACTGCCATGAGTCATGAGCAATGGCAGGCAATTCAACTTCCAGCTCAGTTTTATCGATTTTCCGGACTACTTACAAACGTCGATATAGCTGCCGTCTGTTGTCTATTGATCATTGAGCACCCCTCATTCACTTCAGAAGCACTCCAGGATGCGAGATTATTAGACGTTAGAGGAAAGCCATATTTACTATTAACCGACAACAATGAGCACTCGATTCTAAGTCTAGATAAGCCACGTGCAGGAAATCGAAAATCGGTTGTACTGACCTCGGTTTCCCAGAAACTGGTGATGGATATTCTCCAATGGACGGCCCCCGTAAGAAAAGCACTCAGGCGCTGCGGAGATAAGACTTGGCGCTACCTATTTCTAGGCGTAACCCACATCAATGGTCAGCACGGTCATCTCGGAATATTGGAAGGAAAGGTTAACTACCTGACCGGAAGAAATACCAATATTGGTTTAACAACGATCTACCCAGAGTTCAATCAACACGGACTTGAGAAAGGTAGCTTCGATTTTCGCCGCTTGAGAAATACGCTAGGGGTGATTCGATGGTTCGAAACCGGCTCCATCATTGAGATGAGTAGGCAATTAGGGAACACCCGCAAAGTAGCTCTTGAGAATTATTTGCCACCAGCTTTGTTACACGCTTGGAATACCCGAATTATCCGCCGATTTCAAAACTTTTTAATAATACTCGCGGCCCACGATGAGCCATATTTACTCGAAGTCACTGACTTCTCAAACATACAAGACCTTCAGCACTTTGTGGCTCAACTTGTCTCGGATTACCCCCCAAAAACGAGTCCACTAGGTAACGAAGTCCAAAGGCGATTGGGTTCAGACCAGCAAAAGGAAGCTGTATCGTCAACCTCTACCCCTAGCCTGCTGAGTGTACAGCTCTCCCCTAAAAGCCTGGGTATTCTGTATGCCTTCTGTGATTACGCAAAGCAAACGTTATCGGATGATGAGCTAAAAAAAATTGATGCTCTTACCGGCTTAGCGCCCCAGCAATTTATAGATATAGGAAGCCTTTTTCGGCACGCAGCAGAAAGTGAAAGTATCCATTCATCGCTGCGCGAAATGCTTGATGTTCCACTCCTAAAGCAGGTTCACGGAGAAGCACTTGCCATGCAAAAGTACCTCACAATTAATTTTCCCAAACTGGCCATCAAAGATGATTGGATGGAGAGGTTATGACTGACCTTGCAGCCCGCATAGATCGGCTACCAACACCACAGTTCCCCAAAAATTTCAATGAACAAGACCGGCAGATGACTCTGTTGGCATTGGCATCAGCCAAACACTCCATGCGCCCTTACGACGGAAAATTTGAAGCACCATGGCTGCTTAGCCCTTTCGAAGGATCGACCTGGGATACGAAAAATCGAGGTCGAGAGGAACTGCTGGATGGAATATGGCATAACACTGTTCGGCTGAATTGGCGAATCCCCCTCCCCAACGGGGCTTTATTGACTGACATACGCTACGAGCGGATTTTGACGCTAGCAAAAAAAATTCAATTTTTCATGCGATGTAATCTAATTCCTGGTCCATCCGCACCGGAAGCATGGAAAACAGCCACGGGGCAACTAGTTAGCGTTATTCGTTGGCTCGTGCTTCATGAAGAACGGTTTCAACCTGCGGAATATGGATTTAAATTACTAGATCAATCTTCTGTCGAATGGTTGCTTGGATTGATTGCAGAGGGAAGCTGGGCACACGCCCTACAAATCCCTCAACGGCTTATTTCGGCAATCTACATAAGCGCCCATGGCACGCCCTGTCCACAGCAGTTTATTGATGATCCATACACAATCCCCCAATCAGAAATTTCAACTCTGATGCAGTGGCTGGAAAGTCAAAACAACTACACTGCTGTAAGAGGGGGAAGCAATCTTGGCAAACGATACCTCCGACGGGCTTCCCTGGCCAAGCTGATCAACGAGAGTCGCTCCTCCTTAATGGGCTACAAAATCTCGCTTTTCCTTCGGCAATTCGAACCAGATTTCAAAAATGAACAGCTTCTAACACCATTATCACTTTCTACCGAACTCCCGAGCCAAAACGCGCGCTCCCTTCAAGTTGTGTGTGGTGCAGAATCATCAATAATTAAAACATCCACAGCCATTGCAAGCGCATTGGATAGCCATCTAAATATTCCAGATTTTCTCCCTGACCCAGCAAACATTTCTCTTCGTCGCGCACTAAGCATTGCCAAACGTATGGCTCGACCATCGTCACACACCCCATTTATGCCCATCGAAACCGGCCTTGCTTATTTAAATACGGCGATACGGTTTGTTCATAGTTATGGTGAGTCGATCATAGGTCTATATCTGGCGGTAAGGGCGGACTGTAATTCTAAGAAACGTGTTCGAAACACCGCTCTCAATATTTCATTACACCATCAGTCAGAAAAATGGCACACCGCTTCTGGAGAGCCGTTAGTTTCCGTACTGAACATTACTGAATTTCGTAGAGAAAAAAGAAACCCTGAATTCGATAGATTTCGCTCGAACCCAACTTTGGATGAAGCTCTGCGGGTATTAATCGGCTCTTGCATTGTTTGCATGGCGCTTCTAAAACCATCGAGAGATGAGGAATTGACTCACTTGAAACGTAAATGTATACGCCAATATGCTGGCGGCTCTTGGATCAATTTCAGCCTTGGAAAGAGCAATACCGGCACGGCCTGGTTGGATGAGGACCGTCCCATTCCATTAATTACCGCTAAGGCGATTTGTTTGCTTCAGCAGTTGGGAGATGGGCTTTCAAAACAACGTTCAGATAATCGAAAAATAAAGGACAACTTATTCTACTTACCTAAATTTGATGGAATGTCCGCATTGGGAGCTAAAGACTCATTACTTACTCAGCATCTTGATATATTTTGCGACTTCGTTAATTTGCCACCCGACGAGGAAGGGCGACGTTGGTATGTACGAATTCATGAAATGCGGAAATGGTTTCTTCTCCTACTCTTTTGGTCCGGCCGCTTTGATGTTCTGGATGCCATGAGATGGATTGCAGGCCACACGGATGCAGAACATGTCTATGCATATATCGAACATGAATTCCCTGGAGAAGAATTACCTCAACTAGAAGCGGAATACTCAATCGACCGAATTTATCGAAGAGAACAAGAGCGAAAAATTAATAACAATGTGCCAAATAGCAAGGATGGCATTGATGCGCTGTACGATATAGTTTTAAAGCACTTTAATGTAGCATCCTTAACCATGGTTCCTGAATCAGAATGGGCGGATTTTGTGCTATCACTTCGAAAAGACGAAAAATTCCATTTAGAACCGCATACTGTTTACGCGGAGAATAATCACGACGTAATTGGGGTTAATATTTCTTTTGTAATGCATGAGACCGAATAATGGCAGGACGCGGCGCTTACAAAAGGAAAGCTGAAAATCTCGCGAATGTTCGCGCTCGGCATGATCTTTTGATCGAGGGGATTCGATCACCAGCCCAAGTCGCTATGGTTGTACGCTCCAGCCTGATAGGTCAGCGCGCTTTTGTTGCACTCGATCTGCCCAAGCTGAAAATAAAACCTATTGCACTTAACACTCTTAAAAGCCTATCAAACGAAATTTTCACCCAACCTGACGAAGAAAATCGTACAGGTTTTTCTTACCTAGACGCTCTGCGGGTTCGTTTAATACAAGAGCTTTCGAAGGCCACGCTGGCACGAACTGTTGCTGCGAAAGAGGATCGTGCAACGACCATAACAGAAAACCTGACGTCACGACTTACTGCAACGGAAGCTCATTGCATTAAATTACAATATGCATACATGAGCCTCTATTCCGCAATAAACGGACTGATTAAGAGCAGCGATCTACAGCCAGATGCACAGGAAAGACTCTATAGAGTCCTTGAGAACCATCACACGGCATTCTCAAATCTGTTCGAACCAAAAATCCAAAATGCCAATGATGGCAATGGAAAGGTGAGCAATTTACACGGACGTGAAAATTAGAAATGAAATCTCAACTTTTCCACGTATTGCCGCCAACAAGCTTGGCCCATTCAGGAGTAAAACATAAATTTGGCGATCACGTTACTATTCAAAACATCCGAGCCTTCCCGTTCGTGCACTGGCCATCTGGTAAACCATGCGACCCTGTTAATATGTATTTACTTGATATAGCGATTGAAGCTACTGGTGATTCACTAAGAACTTACGCTACCAAATTGAGTCATCTCGTCAGGTATTGCGGTAGAAACGTAATAAATATCGAAAACCTAACAGATGCGCACATTCAAGAATTATCCAAAGAATTGCAAGATGAGATGTTGCAATCAGCCCCCTTGGAGCGAAAACGTAATGACAATACCATTCGAGCAATCCTGAGTCAGGCAATCCGATTTCTTCTTTGGTATCAAAGCAAATTTATGTTGTTGCTACGTACGCCACTGATCGGCGAACATCGCATTTCTCCACAGATAATAATCAAAAAGGTAGTAAACGACAGGGGCAAAGGCAAGAACAAACAAATTGATTATTACTATACACACTCGGCCATGCCCACAGGTGAAAGTCGCGAACCCAAGCGCCCTATTGCAACATCTATGATTGAGGACATTCAGCGTTGTATCAATAGACTAGGGGTAACGCAAGAATATAGCGCCCGCTTTATCCAACGTTACAAAAACAACCAATCACTATTATCCGCTCAATTAAATTATATGCGCGCAAGGCGCCACTTTATGATCTGGATAATGATGCACACAGGGCTTCGGCCGAGCGAACTCGACGAAATGCAGGTAATGGAACATGAAAAAATTCTTCAAACGCGTAAATTATTAATACCAACTAAGAAAAGAAGAAAGCACAATGCCCCCAAACGTTCTTTCCCTCTATTAATTAATTCTGCTTCTGTTGTTCACCGTTATTTACTAGCAAGAAAATCCTACTGCGAATCTTTAATTTCTGCAGGAATAAAACCCAATCCTGGCGAATCGTTTTTTCTTAGGCTGGATGGAAATCCAATAAAAAAATCGTCCCTTGAAAAAGATTTTGAACGCCTTGCAAATAAGGCTGGATACAAAGGCGTTCAGGCTTGCCTCAGCATGTTTCGGCATAGATTCATTACTTACGAAGTAATCGCACATCTAAAAGAGTTCATCCAACACTCCGGAAAATCCCGCCAGATGATGACCGATATCGATTATCAGTCAATTCTTAAACGAGTGGCGACAAAGACAGGACATGGCTCTATCGAAAGTCTTTGGAATTATATCGACCTTGCCTGGGATGAGATAGACGTGTGGGGATCTATCGACAAGGCTATTGCAAGATTAAATTCCGCAGATCAACTATTTTCAGACCTTTTGGCACTTCAACATGAGACAATCGTATTAGACAATCGCCAATCAAACAGAAAGATTGATCTTAAACAGATAGTCGACCGCATCGGTGAAATAATTTCTACCGCAAAGCAGGACATTAAAATTAATGAGCTACACGGTAAAAATGTTACCTCCAGCGAAATACACCATCTTTATTAAAGCAAATTATTTTTTAAATCTAGACAACATGGCCCTCAAGTCAACTATTTTCAAAACCAATCTCAACATCGCCGACATGGACCGCCCCTATTACGGGCAACATCAATTAATATTGGCAAGGCACCCATCAGAAACGAACGAAAGACTTATGGTTCGTGTCTTGGCCTTTGCGCTATTCGCCAACGAACATCTTGAATTTGGACGCGGACTATCAACTGAAGACGACGCTGCGTTATGGCTCAAGGATTACACCGGGGATGTGCGTCTATGGATCGAGGTCGGATTACCGGATCCGCGAGTATTGCGCAAAGCTTGCGGTCGCGCTGACAGCGTGGTTGTCTTAGCCTACGGTGGCCGACAAGCCGATATCTGGTGGACGAACAATGCAGCGGCATTAGAGAAACTTGACAAATTGAGTGTCCTCGCACTCGACAGCGAACAATCAATGGCGCTGGCGTCACTTGCGTCACGAGGCATGGACCTCCAATGCACAATCCAAGATAACCAGATTTGGCTTACTGATGGAGAAAATACTGTTGCCATTGAGTTGCGTAAACTGACGAAATAGCAACCTGATTACGATGCGAAACAGAGGAATGGTACGGTATTTAATCGTTCAGCCGCAGCAGTTCTTGCAGATGCGAAATTCTGTATAGCGAGCGATTGTTAGGCTCATGTTTCAAAGTACGGTAGCCAGCGATGCGGTAGCAATTCGCTGATCCGGCTGTTGGGCTGATTCGGCAAGGGAGACAGGATGTCTTTCAGATAGAGGAAGGGATCGTGGCCGTTCAGCTTGGCCGATTGGATCAGGCTCATGATCGCGGCGGTCCGTTTGCCGGCGCGCAGGCTGCCGGCAAATAACCAGTTCTTCCGACCCGTGGCAATGGGCCGGATTCGGTTCTCAATCCAATTGTTATCAATCGGCACCAGGCCATCGCCAAGATAGTGGACGAGTGCCTTCCAGCGTTTGAGGCTGTAATCGATCGCTTTGGCCGTCGAGGATCCGTTGGGCTCCTGCAATCGGTGCCGGGTCAACCAGCCATGGAACTCATCCAGAATCGGCTTTGCCTGCTCCTGGCGACTTCGTCGTCGGTCGTCCGGGTTCAGTTCGATGACTTCTCGCTCGATTTGATAGAGCTTCTGGATATAGCCCAGCGCCTGCTGGGCAATCGAGCTAACTGCTCCATTTTTCATTAAATCTATTCACCCGAGACAGGCAACTAATCGGAATCCTTGACGTCACTATCCTAGGCTGAAATTTCACGGCTAATACATCGATTACACCCCATGCGGCATCTCAGCGCTCTGAGAGCCAACTTCTTTAGTGGACTCTTCAGACATCGCTAACCATCCTTTTGCTGCGGCAGATAGATGATTTCCTCGCACCCAGGCCAAGTCTATTCTCCAAGGAACTTGGGGCTCAACGAGCGACGAAACTGTAAAATCGCTTAGATCCAATTTATCCAATGCAGAACTTGGTAAGAGAGAGATGCCTACACCACTTCTTACCATTTCTAGAATGAACCCAATCTGTCCGCTTCGGCCAGCGACGCTTGGAATGAATCCAAGCGATTTGCAAGCCTCAAATATTCTGTCGTTAAGAACATACGACTCTGAAAATAGAATAAATGGCTCCTCAGCTAAGTCAGATAGATTTACAACTGGGTGTCGAGCCCAATAGGATTTTGCAGGTGCAAGTAGCGCAAGTTTGTCGTCGATCAGCATCTGATGTTCAAAGAGAGTCTCATCAATCGGTGCCAACAGTCCACCCAATTCGATCTCCCCACTAAGCAACGCTGCTTCAATTGCACGAGAACCATCCTCAAACAATTTTAGTTCTACGCCCGGATAACGTCGTTTATATGCGCCGATAAATGGCACAAATAGTCGTGGCCCTAACGGTGGAATCCCAATCCGTAACTCGCCGCGCTGAAGACCACTCAGTTCGTTCAAGGCCAATTGCATGTTTGCAGCACCGGCCAGCATACCTTCAGCGTAGCCAAGGACAATTCGACCAGCATCCGTCAAAACAACATTTCGGCTGTTTCGCTGAAGAAGTGGCAACCCAAGTTCACTTTCCAATTGGCTAACAAGCTTGCTAATTGTGGGCTGCGTGACCGAAATCCGATCAGCTGCAGCGGTAAATCCGCCTGTACGGACTACCTCGACAAACGCCCTTAGAGTGCGTAATTCCATAACCCATCCATTCCAAACTGGAATCCAATTGATAATTATAATTCATATATGGAATTTATTGCAGTGACTAAGCTATAGCTATCTGAAGAACACCTAGGACTTAGCCATGAACTCGCTGCCCGGCAATTCCATAGCTCCGTGGTTATTACCGCTTGCGTCGAAAACCAATGCGAATTTTGCGAGGTGGCACAACGCTGGCCATCGGCTTTGGTTAAAACTTCGTCAAAGCTTGGCATGCACGAACAGCTCACCAAAAGCGAACATACATATCGATAAATATAGCCAGATGAAAGACGATTTCGTGGTTTCAGTTTCGCATGAACTCCGCACACCACTAACCTCTATAAAGGCATTTTCGGAAATCCTGTTTGAGGATCCTAAAATTGAACTTGAAGAACGCAAGCGCTTCCTCAGAATTATTGTTAATGAGGCCGATAAACTTACGAGTCTTATTAACCACGTACTTGATTTTGGCAAGATTGAGTCGGGACACTTCGACTGGAATTATCAGTCGTTTGATCTAGCAAAAGCCATCCAAAATGCTATTGCACTATTTCAAGAGTCTGAGTCCAACAACCTCGAAATTAACGTCGACATTCCTGCGAATGGCCCTTATGTCAATTGTGATCGCGCACTCATAATGCAAGGCGTAATTAACTTATTATCTAATGCCGAAAAATTCGTTCCTAATGATCAACAGAGTCGTACGCTCTGGGTGACTTTACGGACCATAGATGGCAACGCAATTGTGTCTTTTCGAGACAATGGACCAGGAATCGAAAAAGAAGCACAGGTAATGATATTTGAAAAATTTTGGCAGGGTGGGAACACGCTGACGGAAAAACCCGAGGGGATCGGCCTAGGACTACCGATGAGTCGATTAATTTTCGAAAGATTTGGCGGAAGCCTTTCGGTTGAGAGCCAGCCAGGAAATGGGGCTACTTTCTCGTTTTCATTACCACTTCAATCTATACTTAATAGATAAGCCGGCACTTTCGGTATCAATATTAAGCACCTATTCCTTTGCTTGAACTGATGCCCGGTAAAACAGCATTAATATATTCACTTCTTGCAAAATTAATATGACGTTTCATACACACTCTGACCACAGCACACCCTTTGTAGCCCAATTTTCGCGTTTGACGTCCTGAATAATGATGTCGACCGACTCAGCTGGGCAACCCAGCGTACGACAACTCGCATCGGTAACTGCCTTAACGAACTCGCGCTTTTCTTCCAGAGTGCGCCCTTCGAACATTTGAACATTGATAGTAGGCATGATGATTCCTTTCTTATATTGATCAATTGCGATAGCTAGGATCGATGCGATCCAGCATGCGCATCAGCGCAGGCCATTCGCGTTCGCCCTCTGGTACATCGTCGCCCACCAGTTGACGCGCAGTATTTTCCAGGACATTGACAGGTGGCATCACTAATGGCACGCCACCGGCCTGCGCCATCAATTGGATGGCGCAGGCCTTATTGAGGGTATCCATCAACACGTAGGCCTCGGCCACCGTACGTCCGCATACTAAGGTTCCATGATTGCGCAGAAACATCGCCGGATATTGACCGAGCGAGGCCACCAATCGCTCGCCCTCGTTCTCGGTGAGAGCAAGGCCCTCGTATTCGTAATACCCAATCTGGCCATAAAATCTGATCGCATGCTGCGATATAGGCAACAGCCCTTCTTGCTGCGCCGAGACGGCAACCCCATTTACATCGTGCAGATGCATTACACAGCAAATATCCGAGCGTGCTCTGTGAACGGTGGCGTGAATGCGAAATCCAATTGAACTCACCTCATGCGGGGCATCACCGTAAATCCGACCGAAGCGGTCGACCTTTACTAGGTTATCGGCGGTAATTTCATCAAATCGAAGCCCGAATGGATTAATCAGGAAACATTCCTCCGGTCCAGGCAAACGCGCAGTGATATGCGTATAAATTAGGTCATCCCAGCCACGGAACGCAACCAGTCGATAGGTTGCAGCAAGATCAATCCGAAGAGCCTTTTCGGCATCAGTAATTGGCGTCGCTGGCAAGCGGCTTTTCTTATCAAGTATAAAACTCATATGTTGAAAGGATCTGCAGTATGTGCAATGAATTGATTTTTTTCCTATAGGCTGCAATAACGCCGATTGGAGCAAGACATTTTCATTCGTGGCACATTACGTGCCGATCACTCCTTGAATTGGCGACGACGGGTCGGCTGAATAGAGTCTGCGCGCCATGCGGCCAGCCAGGAAAGCCTCGCGGCCGGCTTCGATGCCCTTTTTCATGGCGCTGGCCATCAGCACCGGATCCCTGGCATGGGCGATGGCGGTATTCATCAACACCCCGTCACAACCCAGCTCCATGGCGATGGTCGCATCGGATGCGGTACCGACACCGGCATCGACAATGATCGGCACCTTGGCGTTGTCGATGATCAGACGCAGGTTCCACGGATTGACGATGCCCATACCCGAACCGATCAGCGAGGCGAGCGGCATGACCGCGACGCAGCCGATTTCTTCCAGCATCTTGCACTGGATGGGGTCGTCGGCACAGTAGACCATGACCTGGAAACCTTCCTTGACCAGCGTTTCGGCAGCCTTCAGGGTTTCCGGCATGTTCGGGAAGAGATTGGTCGGATCGCCAAGCACTTCCAGCTTGCACAACGGATGACCGTCGAGCAGCTCACGCGCCAGGCGCAGGGTGCGCACCGCGTCGTCGGCCGTATAGCAACCGGCCGTGTTCGGCAGGATGGTGAATTTCGACGGTGGAATGGCATCGAGCAGATTGGGCTGGCTGGCATCCTGGCCGATGTTTGTCCGGCGAATGGCAACCGTGACAATCTCGGCACCGGAAGCATCGATAGCCGCCCGGGTTTCGGCAAAATCCTTGTACTTGCCGGTGCCGACCAGCAAACTGGAACGGTACGACTTGCCGGCGATAGTCAGTTGATGCATGGGGTTCACTCCGGTTCAGCCACCGCCGACGGCAGCAATTATTTCCACGCGATCTCCTGCTGTCAGATAAGTTTGCTCGTACTGGCTTTTCGGGACGATCTCACCATTGCGCTCAATGGCGATACGTTTGCCCGTGTAGCGTAGCTCCTCTAGCAACTCTGCGAGGGTGACGGATTGTTTGGCCAGCCATTTCTGGCCATTGACGATGATCAGGGACATGGTAGCCTCACATATCCCAATAAAGCTCAGCCCCGTTTTTCACGAACTCGACGGCCTTGGTTTCCATGCCCTTGGCCAGAGCCTCGGCTTCGTCCAGCCCCTGCTGCGCGGCGAATTCACGCACATCCTGGGTAATCTTCATTGAGCAGAAGTGCGGGCCGCACATAGAGCAGAAGTGAGCGACCTTGGCCGATTCCTTGGGCAGGGTTTCGTCGTGGAATTCACGCGCCTTGTCCGGGTCGAGGCCGAGGTTGAACTGGTCGTCCCAGCGGAACTCGAAGCGCGCCTTGGACAGCGCGTTGTCGCGGATCTGCGCGCCGGGGTGGCCCTTGGCGAGGTCGGCGGCGTGGGCGGCGAGCTTGTAGGTGATGATG
>PHCF01000153.1 GCA_002842145.1 Betaproteobacteria bacterium HGW-Betaproteobacteria-6
TCAGCTGCTTTACGACGGCCTCATGGTGCTTCAGCACCGCGGCCAGGATGCAGCCGGGATCGCCACGGCGGAGAACAATACTTTTCACCTGCACAAGGGACCGGGGCTGGTCCGCGACGTTTTCCGTACCCGCAACATGCGGGCCTTGCCAGGTAATTGCGGTATCGGCCACGTCCGTTATCCGACGGCCGGTTCGGCCTACAACTTCGCCGAGGCGCAACCGTTTTACGTCAATTCGCCATTCGGCATCTGTCTTGGTCATAACGGCAACCTGACCAATGCCGAGCAGTTGAAGGGCGAGATGTTCCGTCTCGACCGTCGGCACATCAATACCAATTCCGATTCCGAAGTTTTGCTCAACGTCCTGGCGCACGAGCTGCAGTCCGCCGCGCATGGCTACGAACTCGACGTCGACGCCATCTTCCAGGCGGTTGGCGGCGTGCATCGCCGTTGCCGCGGCGCTTACGCCGTGGTTGTCCTGATAGCCGGCTATGGCCTGCTCGCCTTCCGCGACCCGCACGGCATCCGGCCCTTGGTCTATGGCCAGAACGAGACGCCGGAAGGCATGGAGTATCTCGTTTCGTCCGAATCCGTCGCCCTTGATACCCTGGGGTTCAAGATGGTGCGCGACATCGAGCCGGGCGAGGCGGTCTTCATCGATTTCAACTTCCAGTTCCACAGCCGCCAGTGTGCGCAGCAGCCGATGTATGCGCCGTGCATCTTCGAATACGTCTATCTGGCCCGGCCGGATACCGTGATCGATGGCGTGTCGGTCTATGAGGCGCGTCTGGCCATGGGCGAATTGCTCGCCGAGAAGGTCAGGAAGACCATACCGATCGAGGAAATCGACGTGGTTATCCCGATTCCCGATTCGAGCCGGCCATCGGCCATGCAGTTGGCACAGGTGCTGAACATCCCGTTCCGCGAAGGTTTCGTCAAGAATCGCTATGTCGGTCGGACCTTCATCATGCCCGGGCAGGCCATGCGCAAGAAATCGGTGCGCCAGAAGCTCAACACCGTCGGCCAGGAGTTCAAGGGCAAGCGCGTGCTGCTGGTCGATGACTCCATCGTGCGCGGGACGACCAGTCACGAAATCGTCGAGATGGCCCGTGCGGCTGGGGCAGTCAAAGTCTATTTTGCCTCGGCGGCGCCGCCGGTGCGCTTTCCGAACGTTTACGGCATCGACATGCCGACCCGCGCCGAACTGATCGCGACTGGCCGCGCTTCCTGTTTCGACGGTTGTTACATCACCGGTGATATTGACGATTATTACCTCGATGCCGTCGAGAGCAAGCGGAGCGGCAAACCGGCCAAGAACGACGACGACAGCGATGGTCGTTCTTCGCAGCAGATGGTGCTTGGCTTGTCGAATGGCGGGCAGGAATGATGGCTGAGACGCCGGATTACCGTCCCGAGACCCTGGCCGTTCGTGCTGGCCAGCAGCGCAGCCAGTTCGGCGAGCATTCGGAGGCCCTGTACCTCACCTCCAGTTTCGTCTTCCCTAGCGCTGCGGCTGCAGCCAAGCGGTTTTCCGGCGAGGAGGAGGGCAACGTCTACGCCCGCTTCACCAATCCGACCGTCACCATGTTCGAAGAACGCCTCGCCGCGCTCGAAGGCGCCGAGGACTGCGTTGCCACGGCGAGCGGCATGGCGGCAATCATGGCCGCCATCCTGGCCCACCTCAAGCAGGGCGACCACATCGTTGCCTCGAACAGCCTGTTTGGCGCCACGGTGCAGCTATTCAACAACATCTTGTCGCGCACCGGCATCACGACCACCTTCGTGTCGCATACCGACCCGGCGGCGTGGGCTGCGGCGATCCGTCCGGAAACCAAGCTGTTTTTCCTCGAAACGCCATCCAATCCGCTGACTGAAATCGCGGACATCCGCAAGCTGGTCGAAATAGCCCACGCCAAGGGCATCCTAGTTGCCGTCGACAACTGTTTCTGTACGCCCATCCTGCAGCGCCCGCTCGACATGGGGGCTGATCTGGTCATCCATTCGGCGACCAAGTTCCTCGATGGGCAAGGCCGCGTTCTCGGCGGAGCTGTCTGCGGCCCGAAGAAACTGACCGAAGAAGTCTTCAAATATCTGCGCACGGCAGGCCCGACGCTGTCGGCGTTCAATGCCTGGGTACTGCTCAAGGGTCTCGAAACGCTGAAGCTGCGCGTCGAGGCGCAATCGGCCAATGCGCTGCAGTTAGCCCAATGGCTCGAAGCGCATCCGAAAGTGGCGCGCGTCTTCTATCCCGGCCTGCCCTCGCATCCGCAACATGAACTGGCGAAAACCCAGCAGAAGTCGGGGGGCGCCATCGTTGCCTTCGAAGTCAAGGGCGCGCGCGAACAAGCCTGGCAGGTCGTCGATAACTGCCGCCTGCTGTCGATTACCGCCAATCTCGGCGATACCAAAACCACCATTACCCATCCTGCCTCCACCACGCATGGCCGCATTTCCCCGGAAGCCCGGGCCGCGGCCGGCATCAATGAAGGGCTGCTGCGCATTGCCGTCGGCCTCGAAGCGGTGGAGGATCTGCAGGCCGATCTTGAACGTGGCCTGAGCCTGATCTGATCGTCTGAATTTTCACGCGCCGACAGCGAGGGGGCGCAAACAACCGGAGCAGGGCAATTTTTTCGGTTAACCGGGTTTGCTACGGTCAACCGGGAAAAATGCCCAAAATCGAAACCCGGTTTTCCCTGCCCTCGCTGCATCGCAACTCCCTGGCCGTTCCGGCCGGGCTTTATCCAAGGATTCCCATGCATTTTTCCGATCTCGGCCTTAAGGCCGAACTCCTGCGCGCCGTCGCCGACCAAGGTTACGACACGCCGACCCCCATCCAGCAGCAGGCCATTCCGGCCGTCATGACCGGCCGCGACCTGATGGCCACGGCCCAGACCGGTACCGGCAAGACGGCCGGCTTCACGCTGCCTATCCTGCACCGCCTGTTCAGCGGCGAGCGCCTGGCCCGCGTTACCAAGGCGCCGCGCGTGCTGGTACTGACCCCGACGCGCGAACTGGCCATCCAGGTCGAGGAAAGCGTGCGCACCTACGGCAAGCATCTGCCGGTTACCTCGCTGGCCGTCTTCGGCGGTGTCGGCATCAATCCGCAAATCGCCAACCTGCGCCGTGGCGTCGACATCCTGGTCGCCACACCGGGTCGTCTGCTCGACCACGTTCAGCAACGTACGGTCGACCTCTCCAAGGTCGAAATTTTCGTCCTTGACGAAGCCGACCGCATGCTCGACATGGGCTTCATCCGCGACATTCGCAAGATCATCGCCCTGCTCCCCAAGCAGCGCCAGAACCTGATGTTCTCGGCCACCTTCTCGCCGGATATTCGCGAACTGGCCGCCGGCCTGCTCAACAATCCGGCTTCGGTCGATGTTGCGGCGCGCAACACGGCGGCTGAAACGGTGACTCAGCGCGTCATCGAAACCGACCGCGAGAAAAAGAAGGAGCTGCTTTGCCACCTCTTCGAGTCGCGCGGCTGGCACCAGGTGCTCGTCTTTGCCCGCACCAAGCACGGCGCCGACGCCCTGGCCCGCACGCTGGACAAGGCCGGCATCAAATCGGCCGCGATCCATGGCGACAAGTCGCAGGGCGCCCGTACCCGGGCGCTTTCCGAATTCAAGGACGGCAAGCTCGTGGCGCTGGTCGCCACCGACATCGCGGCACGCGGCATTGACATCGACGCGCTGCCCTACGTCATCAACTACGAACTGCCCAATGTGCCGGAAGACTATGTGCACCGCATCGGCCGCACCGGCCGGGCCGGCATGGAAGGCGAGGCGATTTCGCTGGTCTGCCACGACGAGCGCGGCCAATTGAAGGACATCGAGCGCCTGATCAAGCGCAGCCTCGAACGTGTTGTGATCGAAGGCTTTGAGCAGTCGGCGACGGCCGCGCCGCGTCCGCCGCAGCCACCGCGCGGGGCACGCAAGCCGCAAGCGCAACCTCGGTCGCAGGCGACAAAAACAGGCAAAAATTCCGGTCGACCGCAGCAACATCACAGCGGCAACCGGCATCGCTGATCGGCGGGTAATAACCCCGACGCCATAAGGGCCGACTTGTCGGCCCCGCAAAAAACGTCTACTGTGGAAACTTAATCCGTAACTTCATATTGTTAACGCAGTTTCTTAAGGTGTTTTGGAGGTCGGGATGCCCCCCCCGCAAAAAGTCCGGCTCGGTGACCTGCTAATCCAGCACGGGTTGCTGACCGATGAGCAACTGAAAATTGCGCTTGACGAGCAAAAACGCACGGGGCGCAAGCTTGGCCGCGTTTTTGTCGAGAGTGGGTTCGTCACCGAGGAAGGCATCTCGCAGGCGCTGGCCCGCCAGTTGCAAATTCCCTTTATCGACCTCAAGAATTTCACGCCCAAGCCGGAACTGATCAAACTGTTACCGGAAGCCCCGGCTCGGCGTTTCCGGGCCATGGTGCTCGAGCAGTTGCCTGACGGCCGTCTGCAGGTCGGCCTGTCCGATCCGACCGACCTCCAGGCCTACGACGAAATTACACGCCTGGTCAGGCGCGAGATCGACCTCGCCGTTGTTACGGAAAGCCAGTTGCTGGCCATGGTCGACCGCGTCTATCACCGCGGCGAGCAGATTACCGGCCTGGCCAAGGAACTGACGGCCGAACTCGGTGACGTCCCTATCGAATTCGGCGATCTGCTCGGCCTCAATCCGGGCGCCGAAGATGCGCCGGTCGTCAAACTGCTGCAAACGGTGTTCGAGGAAGCGATGCGTCTGCGCGCTTCCGACATCCATTTCGAGCCGCAGGAAAAATTGTTGCGCATCCGTTTCCGCATAGACGGCGTGTTGCACATCCAGACCGAGGCCGATGGCAAGGTGTCATCCGCCGTTGCCTTGCGTTTGAAGCTGATGTCCGGACTTGATATTTCTGAAAAGCGTTTGCCGCAGGATGGCCGCTTCAATATCAAGGTGCGCGGCAATCCGGTCGACGTCCGGATCTCGACCCTGCCCACCCAGTATGGCGAATCGGTCGTCATGCGCCTGCTCGCCCAGAACACCGGTCTGCTCGAACTCGACCGGATCGGCATGCCGGAGCGTGTCCTTGATCGCCTGCGCCACGCCCTCAAGCGACCAAGCGGCATGGTGCTCGTCACCGGTCCGACCGGTTCCGGCAAAACAACGACGCTCTACGCCGCGCTCAACGAACTGAACAGCCCGGAAAAAAAGGTCATCACCGTCGAAGATCCGGTCGAATACCGGCTCGGCGGCCTCAACCAGGTGCAGGTGCACGAAAAGATCGATCTCTCTTTCTCGCGCGTGCTGCGCACGGTGCTGCGCCAGGACCCGGATATCGTGCTGATCGGCGAAATGCGCGACCAGGAAACGGCCGAAATCGGCATGCGCGCCGCCATGACCGGTCACCTCGTGCTGTCCACGCTGCATACCAACGACGCTGTATCGACGCCGATCCGCCTGCTCGACATGGGCGTGCCACGCTACATGGTGGCGCTGTCGGTGCACATGGTCATCGCCCAGCGTCTGGTCCGGCTGATCTGCGCCAATTGTCGCGAAGCCTGTGCGCTGACACCGAACGAGCATGAATGGCTGCGCTATGAGCTCGGCAACGGCATCGATGACCATACCTACCATCATGGTCGCGGCTGCACGCACTGCGCCAATACCGGTTACCAGGGGCGGAGCGGCGTCTACGAGTTCCTTGAGATGAGCGATACCGTGGTCGAAGCGATCAACCATGAGGATCCGGGCGAATTCATGCGCGTCGCCCGTCAGCAAATGGGTGGCGAAACCCTGCGCCGCGATGCCGTCCGCTTGGTTTTGGCTGGTCGCACCACGGTTTCCGAAGCCATGCGCATCAGCAACCAGTTCGAGGAATAAGCCGGCGTGGCCAACTTTGCCTACAAGGGACGGGACGGCGGCGGCAAGAAGGGACGGGACGGCGGCGGCAAGCTGATCGAAGGCGTGCTCGAAGGTGCCAGTTCGGGCGGCGTGGCTGACATCCTGCTTGGGCGCGGCATCACGCCGGTTTCGATCCAGGAAACCAGGGCTGCGGCAAAGAGCGCCGGCGATGGCGGCTTCGATCTGTTCAAGCCCAAGGTCGAGCACGTCGATATCCTGCTTTTCTCGCGGCAGATCCATACCTTGTTGAGGTCCGGCGTGCCGATCATGCGCGCCCTGAATGGTCTGCAGGAGTCGGCGACCAACCCGGCAATGAAGGAAGTCATTCGCGACGTGCGCGAGAGCCTGGAGGCAGGCCGCGAACTATCGGTATCGCTGGCGCGCCACCCCAAGGTGTTCAACCCGTTCTACATTTCCATGGTCCGGGTCGGCGAGGCGACCGGCCTGCTCGACGAGATTTTCCTGCGCCTGTTCGATCACCTCGAGTTCGAGCGTTTCATGCGCGAACAGGTCAAATCGGCGCTGCGCTATCCGATGTTCGTCGTCATGGCCATGGCGGCGGCCATTGTCGTCGTCAATATCTTCGTTATTCCGGCCTTCGCCAAGGTGTTTGAGGGCTTTGGCGCCGAATTGCCGTTCATGACGCAGATACTGCTCGGTTTCTCCAAATTCATGGTCGCCTGGTGGCCGGCCATGCTCGTCGGCGCCATTGCCGCCATCTTTGTTTTTCGAGCCTGGGTGGGGACGACGGCTGGGCGCATGCAATGGGAGTCGCTCGTGTTGCGCTTCCCGATTGCCGGAAAAATCGTCCGCAAGGCGGCGATGGCCCGTTTCGCCCGCAGCTTCGCACTCGGCATGCGCAGCGGCGTGCCGGTCATGCAGGCACTGACCAATTCATCGCAAACTGTGGACAACAGCTACATCGCGGCCAAGATCGAAGGCATGCGTGATACCGTCGAACGGGGCGAAAGCGTTGTTCGTTCTGCCATCGCGTCAGGCTTCTTCACGCCGGTCGTGCTCCAGATGATCTCGGTCGGCGAGGAGTCCGGGGCGCTCGACGACATGCTCGAAGAAGTCGGCCAGATGTACCAGCGCGAAGTCGAATATGAACTGAAAACACTCGGCCAGCAGATCGAGCCGATTCTGATCGTTTGTTTGGGGGCGCTCGTGCTGGTCCTGGCGCTTGGTATCTTCCTGCCGATGTGGGACCTCGGCAAGGTGGCCATCAAGCGCTGATGAGATGATGCGGCGCTATTACGAATTTGCCGTCGTCGTCGTCATCATCAGCGTTCTGGCGCTGGTGCTATTGAAGGCGCTGGGCCGGACCGGCAATGAAATGGAAGAGGCCAATGTGCAGTCGGAAGTGTCGGCGATACGAATCGGCTTGATGGAGGTGGTGGCGCACCGGGAAACGTTTGGCGGCAGTTTGCCGAAGAGCGACAACCCGCTCGACTGGGTTGCCAGTCGGCCGGCAAACTATGTCGGGGAAGTCGATGGTGTGCCGGACAGTGAGGCGGTCTGGTATTTCGACCGCAGTGCGAGGGAGTTGATTTACCGTTTTCGCGATGGGCATCGGGCCAGATTCAGGCTCAGTCGTGATAGCAATGTTGAGAGTCCGAGAGCTGTCGTAGCAGGAGTCGGGTTGTTGCGACTCGAAGATCAACGCGAATAAATGTTGTGGGGGAAGGCGTGTATGTCTAAAGTACTAAACCTTACGGCCGATAAGGCGAATATGAAATATAAATTTAAACGCAAGCAAGGCCAGTTCGGCTTCACGCTCATCGAGCTGATCGTTGTCGTCATCATCCTCGGTATCCTAGCCGCCGTTGCTTTGCCGCGCTTCGTCAATCTGCAGCGCGATGCCCGCATAGCCAAGCTGCAGGCGGCTCGCGGCAGCGTCTCGGCTGCCTCGGCGCTGGTTCATGCCACCGCGTTTTCGCGGGCCGGCATTGCCGATACGGCACCCTGCGCCGGTGGTGGCACGGCGGACAACGCGACGGGGGCAACCGGCACCGTCTGTACTGAAAGCGGCCTCATCAACATGGTCTACGCCTACCCGGCGGTGACAGCGATCGGCACGCCCGGCATCCTTTCCATGGCCGGCCTGACCGGTGTTTTCAATCCGACCGCAGCGCAACTGCAGGCCGAGGGCTATACCTATGACGTCGCCGGCGGTGTCGCCACCTTTGGCGTCATCGGCGCAACAACAGCAGCGACCTGTTTCTTTACCTACACCCAACCGACGGCGCCGAATACTGCGGCAACGATCAGCGGGCTGACTACGACCGGATGTTGATTTTTTAATTTTTAGGAGTTGGTGATGAAAGCTATGCAAAAAGGTTTTACCCTGATCGAACTGGTGGTCGTGATTGCTGGTGGCATCTCGTCCGCCGCTACTGTGAATTACGCCGCTCGCAAGGCGAGTAGTTCGAAGGGGGTTGCCTATAACTCAGCTACTCCTTGTGGCACCACCGAGCTCAACTCGATTATGCAGACTCCGCTGCCAACTTCGGGTTACACCTTTGCCCAGAGTGGCACGATGGATTGTTCGGTTGCCTCTAATGATGGAAAAGCGGCATCTTGTACGGTGACGCCGACCAAGGGCACGGCCGCGACTGCAACCGTCATTTGTGTCCAGTAAGTCTATTCTGCTCAGTAAAAACCCGCCTGCTGGCGGGTTTTTGTCTTGTGGTTCAGGAACGCGGGGTTTTACCCTGATCGAACTCGTCGCCGTCATCGTTATCATCGGCATCCTGGCAGCGGTCATGATTCCAAAATGGAGCGGTACTTCCGGTTTCGACGAGCGCGGTTTTCGCGACCGCGTCGTTGCCGGTCTGCGCTATGCGCAGAAATCCGCCATTGCTGCCCGGCGGACGGTTTGTGCCAGTTTTTCCTCGCCGCCGGCGAGCGTTACTTTTGCGATCTCGACAGCCAACGGAGCCGCCGATTGCGCGGTCGGCAATCCGCTGTCTGGCCCGGATGCCAATCCTCTGGTCGTGACTGCGACCGGAAATGTCACCTTCTCCGCGCTGCCGGCCAACGTTGTCTTCGATGCGGCCGGGCGACCGGGTGGTGGTGCGGTGATCGGCGTTTCAGGCCTTCCCGCTGGGCTGGCGATCACTGTCGAGGCGGAAACGGGTTATGTCCATTAGGCCTGCCCTGCAGCGCGGCATCACGCTGATCGAACAGATCATGTTCATCATTATCGTCAGCGTCGGCGTGATCGGTCTTGTGTCGGTGATGAATCCGGCCATCCGAGCCAGCGCCTATCCGATGCTGACCAAGCAATTGGTTGCGATTGCCGAGTCCTTGCTCAACGAGGTCATGCACCAACCGTTTACCTGGTGCGATCCGGATGATCCGGCGGCGTCGACGGCTCTGTCCTACGGTGATTGCGCCAGCCCGCAAAACACCAATACCACGGTGTCATTCAGCGGTGCCGAGACCCGTTTTGGCGTTGCTCCTGATTCGCCGTTCGACAACGTATCGGACTACGGCGGCCATTCCTGGGCCAATATTGACGATCCCTCGGGCAGCAACGCCATGGCCGGCTACGCTGCCAGCGTTGCCGTCGCGCCGGCCGGAACGGCGCTGGGCCTGGCCGATGACTCTGCAGCGCTCAGCGTCACGGTGACCGTTACTCGCGGCAGCGAAACATTTTCTTTGACCGGCTATCGTTTCCGCTATGCGCCGCGCATTTGATTTTCGGCCGCTTTTGCCGGTTGACCGAGGATTCACACTGGTCGAGATGATCATTTCGATTGTCATCACCGGCATTGTCGTGTCGATGGTGGCGATGTTTGGGCGTGGCCAGGTTGATGCCTACATCGATGCCGGCAACCGGGCCGAACTGTCGGATGCGGCCGATACCACCCTGCGCCGGGTCGCCCGCGAATTGCAGGGGGCGCTGCCCAATAGCGTGCGCCTCTCCGGCAACTTTCTCGAATTCGTGCCGATTCGCGATGCCGGCCGCTACCGGGCCGAGTTCAATTCGACCGGTGGCGGCGACATTCTGGATTTTGCCAGCAGCACCGACAGCACCTTCGATGTGCTCGGCCCGCCGGTGACCATTCTGGCCGGCGACCAGTTAGTCGTTTTCAACCTGGGCCAACCCGGTTCGGATGTTTATGAAGGCACCAGCCGCCGCGCTGTGACCCCGGGCGTCGGCCTCAACAACATCACCTTTGCTCCGGCCGGTACCCAGTTTCCGCTGGCCTCGCCACAAAATCGCTTCCAGATTGCCCGTACGCCGGTGACCTATGAATGCGCCGGCAATACGCTGCTTCGCCACTCCGGCTACGGTTTCCTCGCCGCGCAGCCCGTCGCCTTTGGCGCCCTGGGCGGCGTCGCGGCA
>PHCF01000154.1 GCA_002842145.1 Betaproteobacteria bacterium HGW-Betaproteobacteria-6
CAGTTCGCGTACCACCGGCAGAAAATCCCGGGTATCGTCTTCCAGTTCATCTTGCGACAACTCGGCACCCTCAGGAATCAATTCCAGAAGACTGTCGACGTCAAGATCACAAGGCACGGCTTCCAAGCAACGCTGACAGGCAAGCGGGAGCACTCCCGACACCTCCAGATGCAACATGGGTTCTCCGCTATCACCCTTAAAACCTGCCAGACGGAAAGAAACCTCTCCCTCTATCTCCGCCAGCAAATCATGCAGGCGATCAAGATCCGCGACAGCCAAAGTTCCCTCGAGAACACGGCCATCTCTGGCAAAAGCAAAAGCGTCCGAAATCCTTTTCAATCTTGAACTGTTCCGACCTAAACATTGAATGATATTATTTTTAGCTTTCCAAGTCAAAACAAAGTGCTGCTTCAAGTATTCATCGCAACGCTTTGTTGTAACGGATTTTTCATGCCTCAGAACCTTGTCCTCGCCTCCACCTCGCCATTTCGCCGAGAATTGCTCGGTCGCCTCGGCCTACCGTTCGATGTTGCCAATCCGCAAACCGACGAAAGCCCTCTTCCTGGCGAAACACCGGAGCAGATAGCGTTGCGGCTTTCTGAAGCGAAAGCCAAAGCGGTGGCGGAAAGCCACCCCGACGCGCTGATTATCGGTAGCGATCAGATTGCTACGGTCGACGGGAAAATATACGGAAAACCAGGCACCCATGAACGCGCCGTTGAGCAATTGCGAGCCCTGTCCGGAAAAACCGTCAACTTCTTTACCGGCATCTGCCTGCTTAATGCCAGGACTGGCGACACCCAGCTTCGGGGGGTACCAATGTTGGTCACCTTCAGGCACTTAAGTGATCACGAAATCGAAAATTATTTACGCCGTGAACCGGCCTACAACTGTGCCGGATCTGCCAAGTCAGAAGGGTTGGGAATCGCCCTTTTGAGCAGCATGCGCGGCGATGACCCAAATGCCTTGGTGGGGTTACCGCTGATTGCTTTATGCGAGATGTTGCGCAACCAAGGCGTGGCGGTCCTTTGATGGCCGGTTCGCTCTATCTTATTCCCGTGCCGCTCGGCCCTACAGCGCCGCAAGAGTCTCTGCCGGCCAATGTGCTCACCACAGTCCGGCCATTGACGCATTTTATTGTCGAGCAGGCAAAAACTGCGCGCGCCTTTCTGAAGGCCGCTGGAACCAACGCACCCCTGCAGGAGTTGCAACTCCAGGAACTCAACGAGCACACCAAAGCAAATGAACTCAATCGACTGCTCGAGCCATTACGCGCCGGCCACGATGTTGGTTTGCTATCAGAGGCCGGCTGTCCGGCAGTTGCCGATCCCGGAGCCAATCTGGTAGCGCTGGCGCAGGCAGAGAATATCCGCGTTGTACCGCTCATCGGCCCCTCCTCGCTCTTGCTCGCACTGATGGCTTCCGGCCTTAACGGGCAACGCTTTTCCTTTCAGGGCTACCTGCCCGCAAAGGAAGCCGAGCGGACGAAAACGCTGCGCGATCTTGAGGCCGAATCAAAAAGACGGCAGCAGACGCAGATTTTCATAGAAACACCGTACCGCAACCGCGCGATGTTTGACGCAATTCTCCAGTCCTGCCAGCCAACCACTCGCCTTACCGTCGCCACGGACCTGACCCTGCCCGGCGAGTCTGTTCTGACGCGCACGATCACGACCTGGAAAAAACAAACGCCGCCCGAAATCGAGCGGCGTCCAACGGTTTTTTTGCTGCTGGCCTGAATTTCAGCGAAGACTGACGCCAGCCGCACTTTCTGAGAAGCCCTTCCAGAAACCCGCAAAGGTACTGGCACCGAGGCGCTTGGCAAACCGCTCGGCGATATTGTCCTTGACCGAATAATCCAGCACCTTGTCCGCCTTGATGACATCGCGCGCCACCGATTCGACGCTACCAAAATCGTCGGCCAAACCCAGTTGTACGCTCTGGGCCCCTGTCCACATCAGGCCTGAGAACATTTCCGGAGTTTCCTTGAGGCGTTTGCCTCGACCAGTTTTGACAACGTCAATGAATTGCTGGTGAATATCGTTGAGCAGCGCCTGGGCGTGCGCCTTGTGCTGCGGCGCCTGCGGCGAGAACGGATCAAGGAAGCCCTTGTTTTCACCAGCCGTGAGCAAACGACGTTCGACGCCAAACTTGTCCATCGTACCGGTAAACCCAAAACCATCCATCAGCACGCCGATCGAGCCAACAATACTGGCCTTGTTGACGTAAATGCTGTCTGCTGCTGCTGCGACATAATATCCACCAGAGGCGCACATGTCCTCGACCACCGCATACAGGAGCTTGTCCGGATATTTGCCGCGCAGACGGCGGATTTCATCATTGATAATGCCCGCCTGAACCGGGCTGCCGCCAGGGCTGTTGATGCGCAGGATGATCCCGGCAACGTTCTTTTCTTCGAAAGCGCTGTTCAGTGCGGCGACGATGTTTTCAGCATTGCTCTCGCCCTTGGCCTCTATGACGCCATTCAGCGTAACCAAGGCGGTATGACGCTCCTGATGCTCGGCACCCGTCCCCCAATCGACAACGGCAATCAGTACAACCAGCAAATAAATGAAGCCCAAGGTCTTGAAGGCGATACCCCAGCGCCGACGCGTCCGTTGCTCATCGAGCGCGGCGAACACCAATTTTTCCAGGGTTTTCCGCTCCCAAGCGGAATCATTGTTGGGCGTTTGGGGGCTATCCATGATTATTTTCTTGCTCTATAAAAATCTGACCGTTGATCTCGGTGACCTCCAGGGGCTTCAAACCTTTTCCCTGGCAGCGGCCAGCAAGACATCTACCCGACTCCGGAGCATAAAGTGCGCCATGAATCGAGCAAATCAAGTATAGCTTGGAATCATCGAAGAATTCGCCAGGCAGCCAGTCGAGCTCGGCAGGAACATGGCCGCACTCATTCAAATAGGCGTAGGCTCGACCATGAAACCGTATGACAAAGGCCGGCGCCTGGCGCCCGTAACGATCGACCGTAAAACGGATTCCTCGACCGCCCTCGGCAAGCTCCTCGCTGGCGCAGATCAGGCGAAGTCCCGAAGCCACCGATCAAGCTCATCAACGCTATGCAAACAGGTCACCGGCCGGTGATCCAGGAGATGGTCGTGCGGATGTGCACCATAGGTCACAGCCAGGCTGTCGACGCCAGCATTCGTCGCCATCAGCAGGTCATGCGAGGTGTCGCCGATCATGACCGTCGATTCCGCGGGTATGCCAAACTCGGCCATCAGCTCCAGCAGCATTTGCGGATGCGGCTTTGAATGACACTCATCGGCGCAACGCGAGGCATGGAATAGTGGTCGCAACCCCGAATGATCGAGTGCTCGCTCCAGTCCAAGCCTGCTCTTTCCGGTGGCGACAGCCAAGATGTGCCCGGCCGCTCTCAGGCGTTGCAGCATGTCTGGCACGCCGGCAAACAGTGTCAGGTTGTGGTCACCTGCCAGATAGTGAAAACGATAGCGCTCAACCATCGCCGGAGTCCTTTCCGGCGGCAAGTCTGGTACTGCATGGCGCAAGGCATCAGCCAATCCCAGTCCAATGACATGGCGGGCACGGGCATCATCGGGAACAGGCAGGTCCAGGTCGCGGCACGACGCCTGGATGGCATGAACAATGGCACCAGCCGAATCGAGCAGCGTACCGTCCCAGTCGAACACAACCAGTTCGTATTTCATCGTTTATTCAGTATTTCTTCCAGATTGTCGGATTTGAATTCCGGGTCATTTTTCCGGTTGACCGTAGCAATATAGCTGGCGAAGCTATCCGGAAGCGGCGCTATGCACTCAAGCGGGGTTGCCGTCAGCGGGTGGCGAAACGCCATCCGCCAGGCATGCAACGCCATACGCTTCAAACCGTCGCGCTTGAGATTCTTGTTCAATGCGAAATCACCATATTTTTCATCGCCGAGGATGGGAAAACCGAGATGCGTCAGATGAACGCGAATCTGGTGCGTGCGCCCGGTTTTCAACTGAGCCTCAAGCAAACTCATATCCTGCCAGCGAGCCAGCAAACGGAAAATGGTATGCGAAGCCTTACCCTCGGGATTGACCGAAACACGCCGCTCGCCCCCCTCCGTCAGGTATTTGTGGAGCGGCAACTTGACGTGCTGGGTCGTATTCATCCAGCGCCCCTTGACCAAAACCAGATAGCGCTTGTCCGCCCCCGCCCCGTGCTCGCGGAACATATCGTGCAGAGCAGTCAGCGCCAGCCGCTTCTTGCCGACCAACAGAACGCCAGAGGTTTCCCGATCCAGTCGGTGCGCCAGCTCGAGGAACTTGGCTTGCGGCCGCTGCCGACGCAAGGCTTCGATCACGCCAAAACTGACGCCGCTTCCACCATGGACGGCAATACCTTCCGGCTTGTCGATGACAAGCATCGCCTCGTCTTCGTAAATAATCGGAAGATCGACGCGTTCCTTGGCGGCTTCGTCAACCTCGTTCTGCGGCCGCTCAGCAATACGGATAGGCGGAATTCGAACGTTGTCGCCGATACAAAGACGATAGGTCGCATCAACCCGGCCGCTATTCACCCGCACTTCGCCACTCCGCAAAATCCGGTAGATATGGCTCTTCGGAACCCCCTTGCAACGTCGAATCAAAAAGTTGTCGAGGCGCTGCCCCTCCTCATCTTCGCCGATGACTATACGCGCGACTGAATTGTTACCTACCCCGGTCATTTTCTAATATACTGCCTGCGTTCTACGTCTCGGTTTGCAAGAGATGCCGAACCGTCAGACCGTTTATGCCCTCGCGCTAAAAGCGCGACCGCCAAGCGGCAGGCTCGAAAGTCTCACCTGTGCCAACTGCCCAGGCCAGACCAACGTAAAACGACTGGTTAAGTTCACTCACCAAAAGTAGTGATGTTAATGGATAAGCCCACTGTAA
>PHCF01000155.1 GCA_002842145.1 Betaproteobacteria bacterium HGW-Betaproteobacteria-6
GGTTGCTTGAGCCTGTCGGTGACGGCAGGCCTAGAGGAATGATTGCCGAACCCCGCAAGGGGGGAACAGAACCCGGCTTATCGGCCGGCTTTCCATTTCTGATCTGTTTTGCTCAGTGGGCGGTGAGCGCGTTTTCAGTCATCCATTCCCGGGTAATTTTCCATTCGCCATTTTCGCGGGCGATGAGCAGGGTCTTGGTCCGCGCGGTTTCATGGTAGCTGCCCGATGCGTAATCCTGCAGGAAAGTTGCTTTGAATTGATCGGCGTTGAGGCGCTCGATGCCGAGTTCGTGGATCTGGATATCGATCGGAGCGCCGGGGGCCAGTTTTTTGGCTCTTGCTGCCGCCCACTCGGCGCGGGGCTGGCCATCGGTCGGCACAAATAGCTGGCTGTAGCTGTTCAGATACCCGGCGATGTCGCGTTGTGCCCAGGCCTTTCGCCAGTTCTCGAGAAGTTCGCCGATCCTTGCTTTGTCACTGATTTTCGTCGCGGCAGGGGCGACGGCGGGGGCTGGTGCGGGGCGTGCTGCGGTCTGGATGTTGGCCACTGGCTCGGTGGGGAGCAGTCGGGTTTGCAGCGCCAGAAACATCAGGCCGGCACCCAGCAAGGCGGCGATCAGGCCTGTTGTGACCAGACTGTCTTTGCCGACCGTGTTTGCCGGTTGAATGGCGGTGTCAGGGCGGTGGGGCGCTTGTCCGCTACCCGGGGCGTCGTGGGTTTCGCCCAGAGCGGTATGCAATTGCTCAAGGCGACGGATCATGGCGTGCTCATGTTTGCCGGGTTCTCGAACTCCCTGGCGTCTGGGGGCCGTTGACGTGCTGCTGCCGAAGAAGCCGCTGGCGGCTCCGATGATACTGTCGGCGTGGAGGGGGCTCGAGATGGCCACGGGCTGATCCTTCGGGCTGGGAGTGTGCGTCGGAATGTGATTGCTTGACTGACATTGTTGATGCAACGCAGCTTATCGACTATCGAATAATTCACAGTTTCGTTGATTCCGCACTTTGCAAAGGGCGGCAGGCAGTGGTCGCTGCGCTTCTGTCCTACAATGCGCGCCATGGCTGCCAATACATTCCCTGCAATTTCCTGGTTTGAAAAAGGCGAGGCGAAGTCCGCCCGCTGGCGTTCCGAGGCGGGGTTGCCGCCGCACGGCAAGCTTGTCATTGCCGACGATCGCCTGAGTGTCGATGCAGCCTGGAAACTGGCTGGCGAGGGCACGGCCATGCTCTGGCGGGGCGACTGGCAGAACGCCCGGCATCTGTTGCAGGGACTGAGTCGGCGTGCCGACCGCCAGCCCCGGTCGGGGAGCCGGAAGAAACCGGCAACGCCGGCCGAGGCGTTCGAGCAGCATCGGCAGAACCAGGGGCGACGGGCGCTGGCGCTCGGTCTGTTGCTGGTGCCGCTCGGGGCGGATTACAGCATTCCGCTGCGCCGGGCGCAGGATGTCCGGCAGGCCTGCATTGAGGCTTACGGGCCGCCGACCGGCGAGGATTCTCTGGTGTCCCTGCGCGAACTGCTGGCCGTCGTGAGCGCCCACGAGTGGCGCAAGAAGGGGGTTCCGGTGCCGGCGGTGGCGGGGCGGATTTACCCTCATTACGGAGTGTTTTCACCGGTGCGCGGGGAGTATGTCGATCTTGTCGTTCAGGCGCCGCTACCGGACAGTTGTGAGTTGGCCTTCGATATCGGGACCGGTTCCGGCATCATCGCGGCGATTCTGGCCCGGCGCGGCGTTCGGCAAGTCGTGGCAACCGACATGGATGAGCGCGCCTTGGCTTGCGCCGCGGAAAATGTCGAAAAATTGGGGTTGACCGTAGCAATCAGTCTGCTCAGGACGGATCTGTTCCCGGCTGGGCGGGCCAGGCTGGTTGTCTGCAATCCGCCGTGGTTGCCGGCGCAGCCGACGTCGCCGGTCGAGTACGCGGTCTACGATCCGGATTCACGCATGTTGCGCGGCTTTCTCGGTCAGTTGGTCGAGCATCTCGAGGCCGATGGCGAGGGTTGGCTGATCATTTCGGACATCGCCGAACATCTCGGCCTGCGTTCGCGACAGGATCTGCTCGGCTGGATGGAGAAGGCCGGGCTGAAAGTGATCAGCCGTCTCGATACCCGGCCGAAACATCCCAAGGCGCAGGATGCGAGCGACCCGCTGCATGCGGCTCGGGCGGCCGAGGTGACTTCCTTGTGGCGGCTGGCCCGGGCCGATGGAATAAAGTGAACGTATCTCCCGTATACCTTGGTGTAGTTCCCCAAAACCAACGGAGGTCATCATGAAAACGAAAAACCTGCTTCTCGCGCTGCTTGTGTCCGCCACGCTGGCGGCCTGTTCCGCTTACGGTACGCGCGCTGCGGCGCCGGCCATGGTGTCGGATGGTGTGCTTGCCGGCAGCAATGGCATGACGCTGTATGTCTTCGACAAGGACGCAGCCGGCAGCGGCAAGAGCCTGTGCAACGGCCCCTGCGCCACCAACTGGCCGCCGCTGATGGCGATGGATGGCGACATGGCGGGCGGTGATTACAGCATCATCACGCGCGACGACGGCAAGAAACAGTGGGCCTTCAAGGGCAAGCCGCTGTACTTCTGGATCAAGGACCAGAAGGCCGGCGACAAGACCGGTGACGGGTTCAACAAGGTCTGGCACGTCGCCAAACCTTAATCGACCATCATGGACAGCCGCGCGATCATCGCCGAATTGCCCCGCCTGCGCCGCTATGCGCGGGCGATGCTGGGCGACCGCGCGGCGGCCGACGATCTTGTCCAGGATACCCTCGAACGCGCCTGGAGCCGCTTCGCCCAATGGCGGGCCGGCAGTGATTTGCGGGCCTGGCTGTTCGGCATCATGCACAACCTGCGCGTCGATCAGTTGCGGCGGGGCGGCTTGCCAACCTGTGGGCTGGACGACGATGCCCGCGAGGTGCCGACGCGCGCGACCCAGAATGATCGGCTGGAAGTGATGGATCTCGAATCAGCCCTTCGCCAATTGCCCGACGACCAGCGCGAAGTGCTGCTGCTCGTCGCGCTCGAAGAAATGAGTTATGCCGAAATCGCCGCTGCGCTGGGCATTCCGATCGGCACCGTGATGTCCCGCCTGTCGCGTGGACGCGAACGGTTGCGCCAGATCATGGATAGCAAGCAGTCAGGTGCCAATCTGAGGGTCGTGCGATGAGCCCGCTCAATATTACCGAAGACGATCTGCACGCCTACGTCGACGGCGCCTTGACGCCATCGCGGCGAGCCGAGGTCGAAGCTTATCTGGTTCTGTATCCCGAGGATGCCGAACGCGTTCGTGCCTATCGCGCCCAGAACGAAGCGCTCAAGGCGCTGTTCAATCCGGTCCTGGTCGAGCCCCTGCCCGACCACCTGCACGCGTTGACCGTGCAACCCGTGAATCCCACGGTCAACCGGAAAAAATGGCCAAAATTGAAATCCTGGCCGCTGCAACAGCTCGCCGCCGGGATCCTGGTTGCCGCGCTCGGTGGTGTCGCCGGCTGGCTGGGGCATGGCCAGTACCAAGGCGTTGAACGCATGGCGCAGGTTGTGCCGCTATCCCGTCAAGCCGCGGTCGCCCATGTGGTATACAGCCCCGATGCCCGCCGGCCCGTCGAAGTGACGGCCGATCAGGAAGAGGCGCTGGTCAAATGGCTGTCCAAACGTCTCGGCACGCCGGTCAGTCCGCCCAAACTCGGCGCCCTCGGCTACGAATTGGTGGGCGGTCGTCTGCTCCCCGGCAACGCCGGTCCGGTCGCCCAGTTCATGTATCAGGACGCCACCGGCCAGCGCATGACGCTGTACGTGACAACCGAAAACGCCGCCCGGCCGGAAACCGGCTTCCGCTTCGCCCGGGAAGGCGAGGTCAATGTTTTTTACTGGGTCGATGGCAAGTTCGGTTACGCCCTGTCGGCGAGTTCCGCCAAGGGCGAACTGGCCAAGGTGGCGACGGCCGTGTACGACCAGCTCGACGCAAAGAAATGAACGCGCTGGTCCTCAACGAAAGCGAAGTTGAATTCACAGCCATTCGGGCTCAGGGGGCGGGCGGGCAGAACGTCAACAAGGTTTCGAATGCGGTGCATCTGCGCTTCGATATTGCCGCGTCAAGCCTGCCCGATGAGGTCAAGGATAAACTGCGGGCAATGCGCGATCAGCGGATCAGTAGCGAAGGCATCGTCGTCATCAAGGCGCAAAAACATCGCAGCCTTGAGCGCAACCGGGAGGATGCCCTGGTTCGCTTGCGCGAACTGATCGCCTCGGCTGCCTTCATCCCGCTCGTGCGGCGACCGACCAAGCCGAGCCGCAACGCCCAGCGCAAACGTGTCGAGAGCAAAATAAAACGCGGCCAAGTCAAACTACAACGCGGCCGCGTCATCGAATAGCCGGGCCACTTGTCGTGTGCCCGGCGCCATTTGCCTCAGGACGTTTTGACGCCCGGCTTGCGGCCAGGGGCTGCCGACGGCATATAGCCGGAAACGCGGCAGAACATACCTTCGGTCGGCGTGCCATTCTTGAAAGTGGTCATGCTGCACACGGAAATGGCTTTTTGGGCGGACAGTTCGAGGATCGATGTACGAACATCCGACAGTGAAATGCCTGTGCCCTTCGCAATGTCAGCATCGAGCAATTGGCCGTGCTTCTTGAGGTGCGTGAGGATGGATTCTGTATTCATGTCGAATGCCTTTACAAAAAATGCCTAAAAAACCTGCCACTTCGCGGTAGCAATGAAGCGTTCTGCGAAGTGCCTGCCGGGTGCTGCTGAAACATGCGACCAACCCCGGAGGGTTGATCGCAGAACTGCTAATTGGTGGGCCTGCACGGACTTGAACCGTGGACCAAAGGATTATGAGTCCTCTGCTCTAACCAACTGAGCTACAGGCCCGGAAACCTGAAGCTGCGCAGCTTGTCGGAACGGGTCGGGTGACGCAGTTTGCGCAGCGCCTTGGCTTCGATCTGACGAATGCGCTCGCGGGTGACGTCGAACTGTTTGCCGACCTCTTCCAGCGTGTGGTCGGTATTCATTTCGATACCGAAGCGCATGCGCAGAACCTTGGCCTCCCTCGTCGTCAGGGTGTCGAGGATTTCCTTGGTGACGCCGCGCAGGCTCGAGTACATCGCCGCATCAGCCGGCGCCAGCGTCAATTGATCTTCGATGAAATCGCCGAGGTGCGAATCGTCGTCGTCGCCGATCGGGGTTTCCATGGAGATCGGCTCCTTGGAAATTTTCATGATCTTGCGAATCTTGTCTTCCGGCATGTCCATCTTTTTGGCCAGCGTTGCCGGATCGGGTTCGGCACCCGTTTCCTGCAGGATCTGGCGGCTGATCCGGTTCATCTTGTTGATCGTTTCGATCATGTGCACAGGGATGCGGATGGTCCGCGCCTGGTCGGCGATGGACCGGGTGATGGCCTGACGGATCCACCACGTGGCGTAGGTCGAGAACTTGTAGCCGCGACGGTATTCGAACTTGTCCACGGCCTTCATCAGGCCGATGTTGCCTTCCTGGATCAGGTCGAGGAACTGCAGGCCACGGTTGGTGTACTTCTTGGCGATGGAGATGACCAGGCGCAGGTTGGCTTCGGTCATTTCGCGCTTGGCGCGACGGGCCTTGGCTTCGCCGGTAGACATCTGTTTGTTGATGTCCTTGAGGTCCTTGAGCGGAATGCCGATGTGGTCCTGCAGGGCGAGCAACTTCTTCTGCTCTTCCTTGATGTCCGGCGCGCAACGGGTCAGGATGGCCAGGTAGTTCTTGGGGGCAGCGGCGATTTCGGCGTCTACCCACTCCAGCGTCGTTTCCTTGCCCGGGAAGCTCTGGATGAAATGCGGGCGGGGCATCTTGACGCGGTCGACGCAGATTTGCTGGATTTTCCGCTCGGAGCCGCGGATTTGTTCGACCATGCCGCGCACGCTGTCGCACAGGCGCTCAATCGAGCGCGAGGTGAAGCGGATGTTGAGCAGTTCGTCGGAAATTTGTTGCTGCAGCTTGAGGTAGGCCTTGTCATGCGGCCCCTTGCTGGAGAGCAGTTTCTGCATCTTGGCGTGTACGCCCTTGATGATTTTGAAACGCTCCAGTGCGTCGGTCTTCAGTTGCAATAGCGAGGCCGAAGCAGC
This sequence comes from Betaproteobacteria bacterium HGW-Betaproteobacteria-6, assembly GCA_002842145.1. Lineage (GTDB taxonomy): Bacteria > Pseudomonadota > Gammaproteobacteria > Burkholderiales > Rhodocyclaceae > Azonexus. Next base: position 6,095 of record PHCF01000155.1, read on the forward strand.
GCCGGCGCCGCCTTCGTCTTCGTCGCCATCGTCGTCCTCGTCGTCATCCTCGGCTTCAGGCAATTCCGGGGCCGCGGCGACTTCTTCGGCTGCGTTCGGATCGATCAGGCCATCGACCAGTTCGTCGATGCGCATTTCGTCGCTCTCGACTTTGGCCGCCATGTCGAGAATATCGGTAATCGTGGTCGGGCAGGCGGAAATCGCCTGGATCATGTGCTTGAGGCCTTCCTCGATCCGCTTGGCGATCTCGATTTCGCCTTCGCGGGTGAGCAGTTCGACGGTGCCCATTTCACGCATGTACATGCGGACGGGGTCCGTGGTGCGGCCAAATTCGGAGTCGACGGTCGATAGCGCCTGTTCGGCTTGTGCCTCGACTTCTTCGTCGTCGGCGGCAACGGCAGTCGTGTCGGACATCAGCAGGTCTTCGGCAGCCGGAGCCTCGTCAAACACCTGGATGCTCATTTCGCTGAACGTCGAAATGATCGCTTCGATACTTTCCGCGTCGACGACATCGTCCGGCAGGTGATCGTTGATCTCGGCGTAGGTCAGATAGCCGCGCTCCTTGCCCAGCTTGATCAGTGTCTTGAGGCGCGTCTTGCGCGCTTCGGCATCAAGCGGCTCGGGTTTTTCAGCCATCTGCCCCTGCAGC
>PHCF01000156.1 GCA_002842145.1 Betaproteobacteria bacterium HGW-Betaproteobacteria-6
CTCTATTAAACACGATTCAGTTGAAAAGCCGGGCTAGGGCTTTACCCTCCCGGCCTCTCCCGACCGCCCAAAAGGACGGCCACTTACTTAAGCCACTAATTGATTAAGCGGCCTTCGGACGCTTCGCCCCGTACTTTGAACGGGACTGCTTACGATCCTTGACGCCTTGCGTATCAAGGGAACCACGGACGGTGTGGTAACGCACACCCGGCAAGTCCTTGACACGACCACCACGAATCAGGACCACAGAGTGCTCCTGCAGGTTATGACCCTCACCACCAATATAGGAAATAACCTCAAAGCCGTTGGTCAGACGCACCTTGCAAACCTTACGGAGAGCAGAGTTCGGCTTTTTCGGCGTAGTAGTGTAAACACGAGTGCAAACACCTCGCTTTTGCGGGCACTTTTCGAGAGCAGGAACCTTGCTCTTGGCCTTTTCGGCTACGCGCGGCTTGCGCACGAGCTGGTTAATGGTCGGCATATCAAACTTCCTTCAACGGCCGGGCGCTGAAATACAGCACACGACGGCTATTTTGTTATCCAAAGCAGAGACAATGATTAGCCCCCGCCGACAAAGACCATAAATTCTATGGCCGATCAACCCCCATGTCAACGAGACAAGGGGGTTGAAAACAGAGTTACAGATCCTGATCGCTACCTTGAGTTGCGTTTTCCACAACGGGCTCCTCGAACGGGAGCACTGATGCATGCTCGTCGCTCGCCACCTGAGCCTTGCGGCTACGGTGATAGGCCAAGCCAGTACCCGCCGGAATGAGGCGACCGACGATGACGTTTTCCTTGAGGCCACGCAACTCGTCCCGCTTGCCCATAATTGCAGCCTCGGTGAGAACTCGAGTTGTTTCCTGGAAGGATGCTGCGGAGATGAAGGAATCCGTCGACAACGAAGCCTTGGTAATACCCAGCAGCATGTGCTCGAACACTGCCGGGATCTTGCCTTCAGCGTTCACGCGGTCATTCTCGGCAAGCAACTCGGCACGCTCAACCTGCTCGGACTTGATGAACTTGGTGTCGCCCGGTTCGGTGATTGCAACGCGGCGCAGCATCTGTCGCACGATCACTTCGATGTGTTTGTCATTAATCTTCACGCCTTGCAGACGATAAACGTCCTGGACCTCATCGGTGATATAGCGGGCCAGAGCCTCGACCCCCTGCAGTCGCAGGATATCGTGCGGATCTGGTTCGCCCTCGACGATCTTTTCACCCTTGTTGACGACTTGGCCATCGTGAACCAGCACATGCTTGTCCTTAGGAATCAGGTATTCGTGGGTGACACCATCCAGATCGGTGATAATCAGACGTTGCTTGCCCTTCGTGTCCTTACCGAAACCAATTGTGCCGGTGTATTCGGCCAGCACCGAGGCATCCTTCGGGGTACGAGCTTCGAAGAGTTCGGCAACGCGCGGCAGACCACCGGTAATGTCGCGAGTCTTGGCGGACTCTTGCGGCATACGTGCCAGCACATCGCCAACGCCGACTTGTTGTCCGTCAAGTACCGAGATAATCGAGCCAACCTGGAAGGCGATGGAAACGGTGTGATCGCTACCTGCAACCCTAACTTCCTGACCATTCTCGTCTAACAGCTTTACAACCGGACGCAGCCCCTTTACGGCAGCCTTGCCACCGCGCTTGTTGTCGATAACCACCAGAGTGGAAAGGCCCGTAACGTCGTCGACCTGCTTGGCGACGGTGACACCTTCCTCAACATTTTCAAAACGGGCTGTACCTGCATACTCGGTAATGATCGGACGGGTATGCGGATCCCACGTGGCAAGCTTGGTTCCTGCCTTGACGGCCTTACCTTCATCGACCGACAGCATGGCACCGTAAGGCACCTTGTGACGCTCGCGTTCACGGCCATGATCATCGACGACAAGCACTTCACCGGAACGGGATATAACGACCTTTTCGCCCTTGGCGCTGGTTACGTAGCGCATATTGGGACTGTAGCGCACGGTACCGGCCGACTTGCCTTCAACCTTGTCCGCGACGGCGGCACGGGAGGCCGCACCACCGACGTGGAAGGTCCGCATGGTGAGCTGGGTACCCGGCTCACCGATTGACTGGGCGGCGATTACGCCGACGGCTTCACCAGCATTGACCATCGTACCGCGACCAAGGTCGCGGCCATAACATTGGGCGCACAGGCCGTAACGCGTGTCGCACGTCAGCGGGGTACGAACCTTGACTTCGTCAATGCCCAGCTTATCGATCAAGTCCACAAGATCTTCGTTCAGCATCGTGCCCGCGAAGATGACCGATTCCTGGGTTTCAGGATCAACCAGGTCATCAACGACGACGCGACCGAGAATACGTTCGCGCAAGGCTTCGATAACCTCACCGCCCTCGACCAGTGCCTTGACGACGAAACCGTTGCGGGTACCGCAGTCGTCTTCGGTGATGACCAAGTCCTGCGTCACGTCAACCAGACGACGCGTCAGATAACCGGAGTTAGCGGTCTTCAGCGCGGTGTCGGCCAGACCCTTACGGGCGCCGTGAGTCGAGATGAAGTACTGGAGAACGTTCAGACCTTCGCGGAAGTTGGTCGTGATCGGTGTTTCGATAATCGAACCATCCGGCTTGGCCATCAGGCCGCGCATACCAGCCAACTGACGAATCTGGGCAGCCGAACCGCGTGCGCCTGAGTCGGCCATCATATAGATGGAGTTGAAGGAATCCTGCTTGACCTTCTTGCCATGGCGATCAACTGTCTCTTCGTGGCCCAGTTCATCCATCATGACCTTGGCAACCTGGTCACCGGTGCGACCCCAGATATCGACTACCTTGTTGTAACGCTCGCCGTTGGTTACCAGACCGTTGGTGTACTGGGTCTCGATTTCCTTAACTTCGGCCTCGGCCTCGGCAATGATTTCGTATTTTTTGGCCGGGACGCGCATATCGTCCGAGCAGAAAGAAATACCGGCGCGGGTAGCCAGGGCGTAGCCGTTCTGCATCAGCTTGTCGGCGAAGACGACTGTTTCCTTGAGGCCGCAGCGACGGAAAGACTCGTCGATCAGCTTGGAGATTTCCTTCTTCTTCAGCGCCCGATCGATGACCTTGAACGGCAGGCCCTTCGGCAGGATCTTGGAGAGCAAGGCACGGCCTGCCGTCGTTTCAACGCGTTCCATTTTCTCGACGAATTCCCCGTCGACCGTAGAAGTCTCGTATTGCTTGAGACGAACGGAGATGCGCGAATGAACGTCAAGCTGACCAGCAGCCATGGCGCGTTCAATTTCATTGGTGTCGGCAAAGTACATGCCTTCGCCCTTGCCATTGATCTTTTCGCGGGTGGCGTAGTAAAGACCAAGCACGATGTCTTGCGACGGCACAATGATCGGCTGGCCGTTCGCTGGCGACAGCACGTTGTTGGAAGCAAGCATCAGAGTGCGAGCTTCCATCTGCGCTTCGAGCGACAGCGGCACGTGGACAGCCATCTGGTCACCGTCGAAGTCGGCGTTGAATGCCGCGCAAACGAGCGGGTGCAACTGGATGGCCTTACCTTCAATCAAGGTCGGCTCGAATGCCTGGATACCCAGACGGTGTAGAGTCGGCGCCCGGTTCAGCATGACTGGATGTTCGCGGATGACGTCTTCCAGGATGTCCCAAACGACCGCCTCCTGACCTTCGACCATCTTCTTGGCTTGCTTGATGGTGGTCGCGTAGCCAAGCACTTCAAGTTTGTGGAAGATGAAGGGTTTGAACAGTTCCAGCGCCATCAGCTTGGGCAACCCGCATTGATGCAGCTTGAGCTGCGGACCGACCACGATGACCGAACGGCCGGAGTAGTCGACTCGCTTGCCAAGCAGGTTCTGGCGGAAACGACCACCCTTGCCCTTGATCATGTCGGCCAGCGACTTCAGCGGACGCTTGTTGGCGCCAGTCATCGCCTTACCACGACGGCCATTGTCGAGCAAAGAGTCAACAGATTCCTGCAGCATGCGCTTTTCGTTGCGCACAATGATTTCCGGCGCCTTTAACTCGAGCAGACGCTTTAGACGGTTGTTCCGGTTAATGACGCGACGATAGAGATCGTTCAGGTCAGACGTCGCAAAGCGGCCACCATCGAGCGGAACCAGCGGACGCAGGTCCGGTGGGAGCACGGGCAGAACTTCGAGGATCATCCAGTCCGGCTTGATACCGGATTTCTGGAAACCTTCGAGAATCTTAAGACGCTTGGCCAGCTTTTTGTTCTTGGCTTCAGAGCCGGTGACTTCGAGCTCGGCGCGCAGGGATTCGACTTCGCTGTTGAGGTCGAGATTACGCAGCAGCTCACGGATGCCTTCTGCGCCCATGTAGGCCACGAACTCGTCGCCATGCTCTTCCATCATCTCCAGATACTGCTCTTCAGTGAGCAACTGGGCACGCTGGAGGTTGCTGACCATACCTGGATCGGTGACAACATATGCCTCAAAGTACAGGACGCGCTCAATATCGCGCAGCGTCATGTCGAGCACCATGCCAAGACGGGACGGCAGGGACTTGAGGAACCAGATGTGGGCGGTCGGCGAGGCCAGCTCGATGTGACCCATGCGGTCGCGACGAACCTTGGCCAGCGTCACTTCGACGCCGCACTTCTCGCAAATGACCCCGCGATGTTTGAGACGCTTGTACTTGCCGCACAGGCACTCGTAATCCTTGATCGGGCCAAAAATTTTTGCGCAGAACAGGCCATCACGCTCCGGCTTGAAGGTGCGGTAGTTAATGGTTTCCGGCTTCTTCACTTCACCGTAGGACCAGGAACGGATCTTTTCGGGCGAGGCGAGACCAATGGTAATCGCGTCAAATTCCTCTTCCGCCGTTACCTGCTTGAATAGATCG
>PHCF01000157.1 GCA_002842145.1 Betaproteobacteria bacterium HGW-Betaproteobacteria-6
GGGGACGAGTTTGCCTTGGCCAGCCCAGTCGGCGAGGAGTTCGTCGACGATCTCGACGACGGTTTTGTCTTGAAAGAAGTAGTTGTCCTGGTTGTGGCCAAGGAAGGCGAGCCAGGGTTCGATGATCAGGCGGTAGCGGGCAAAGCCACCGTTGGCGCCTTCCCGCGAAATCTGCGTGATGTGGCCGTGGAAGGGGCGCAGCGCGGTGCGCGAGGCGGCGGTTTGCAGGTCGAGACGGGCGGGTTGGCCGAGTAGTTCGCTGAGCGACTGGTCGGCATTGGCGGAGAGCGCGGTGAGTTCGATGCGAAATCCGGCGTGCCCGGTGAGCGGGCCGAGGGCTTCGTCGATGCGCACGCTTTCGGCCAGCAGCGCATCCGGGCCGGCCGGCGTGGTCAGCGTCAGCAGACGGTCGGTCTGGCGCCAGCCGGCGCCGAGCAGTTGGTCGAGGAGATTGGTGAGCTTGGAGCGGGTCATGGCGTTCTGGCCGGAATGATGCGGGTTAATTCAGCGCCCAGAAGCGGACTTCCAGGGGATGATGGATTTCAGCCTGACGGCACAGGGATGCGGCGTTGCGGCCGTCGAGCAGGCCGATGCTGCCGCCCTGCGGGCCGCTTCCCTGGATGAAGGCGACGATGCCGTGCCGGCCAAACAGCTGATAGGCAACGTCGCTCAGGCCTTTGTCGAGGGCGATGATTTCGGGTTCGCCAAAGTGTTCGCCCAGCCAGCCAGCCAGCCGGTTGGCGCCATTGAAGGCACGCCCACCTTGCAAGGGACCGGCCAGGATGCGCAGGCCGCCGTTGAGCTGGGCGCCGACCGAGATGAGGGCCAGGCTGGTCAACACGGCACCGTTGCGGACATGGCCGCCGGCCCCGGCCTGCTCCTGCCAGCCGAGGTTGGCGAACAGCGCATCCTGGTCCTGGCGCTCGAAGCGGCGGTAGGCGTTGGCGAAATGCTGATAGCTCAGGTTGAACATGATTTGCTCCTGTAAAACGCGGGTATCGATGACCTACTTGATGGCGTACTTGAACTCACCGTTCTTGCCGGCTGTGACCTTGATGCGCTCGATGGCGGCACCCTCCGCCATGCGGGCGAGCACGGCCTCGGCGATTTCGGGGAGCAGCGTGCCGTTGAGGATGTGGTCGACGTTGCGGGCGCCGGAATCGACCTCGGTACAGCGCGCCAGCACGGCTTCGACGAGTTTGTCGTCCCACAGGAATTCGGCCTTGTGGTTGGCGGCGACGCGGTCGCGGATGCGGCCGAGCTTGAGGGTGATGATGCTGATCAGGACGTCGTCGGAGATCGGGTAGTAGGGCACCACTTTCATGCGACCGAGGAAGGCCGGCTTGAAGGATTTGAACAGCACCGGGCGCAGCGCATCGGCCAGAGCGTCGGCTTCGGGCAGTTCATCCGGCGCCTTGCTCAGGCAGGACTGCATGATTTCGCGCGAGCCAACGTTACTGGTCAGGATGATCAGGGTGTTGCGGAAGTCGATTTCACGGCCTTCGGCATCGTCAAGGACGCCCTTGTCGAAGACCTGGAAGAAGAGTTCGAGGACATCCGGATGGGCTTTTTCGACTTCGTCGAGAAGCACGACGCTGTACGGGTTGCGGCGCACGGCCTCGGTCAGCACCCCGCCCTCGCCGTAGCCGACGTAGCCCGGCGGCGAACCCTTGAGGCCGGAGACGCTGTGCGCTTCCTGGTATTCGCTCATGTTGATGGTGACCAGCTTGCGCTCGCCGCCGTAAAGAATGTCGGCCAGCGCCAGCGCCGTTTCGGTCTTGCCGACGCCGGAGGGGCCGATGAACATGAAGACGCCCTTCGGCTTGTTCGGGTCTTCGAGATTGGCGCGCGCCGTCCGCACCCGCTGGGCAACGGCTTCCAGCGCATGGTCCTGGCCGATGACCCGTTCCTTGAGCAGCGGCTTGAGGTTGAGGACGGTGTTGATTTCGTCCTTGACCATCTTGCCGAGCGGGATGCCGGTCCAAGCGGCGATGATCTCGGCCACGACATGGCCATCGACCTGCAGCGGCACCATGGGCGATTCGCCCTGCAATTCGCGCAGACGGACCAGCGCCTTGTCGAGTTCGCTGTCGCCGGCCGGGGTGTCGCCGGCCTTTTTGCGTGATTTCGTTTTTGGCGCTTTTTCCGGGTTGACCGTAGGAAGGCTGTTTTCCAACTCGCTGCGCAGGGCCAGGATGCGGCTGACCAGTGCTTTTTCCTCTTCAAAGCGTGTCTTGAAGATGACGAGATCGGATTCGATGGCAGCAATCTGCGCCTTGAGTTCGCCGATCCGCGTGTCGTGCCAGGCGCCGCTCGCTGCCTCGCGTTCCAGTGCGGCCAACTCGGCCTGTTCGCGCAACAGGCGCTTGTCGGCCTCATCGATCAGCGCCGGCGTGGCGCTCTGGCCCAGCGCCACCTTGGCACAAGCCGTATCGAGCACGCTGATCGCCTTGTCCGGCAACTGACGGCCGCTGATGTAGCGGTGCGACAGGCGGACGGCTTCGGTCACCGCTTCGTCCATGACGCGGATGCCGAAGTGTTTTTCCATGAGCGGCACCATGCCGCGCAGCATGGCAGCGGCCAGCGTCTCGCTCGGCTCTTCGACCTTGATGACCTGGAAGCGGCGAGCCAGAGCCGCATCCTTCTCGAAGTATTTCTTGTACTCCGCCCAGGTGGTGGCCGCCACGGTACGCAACTCGCCACGGGCCAGCGCCGGCTTGAGCAGGTTGGCTGCGTCGTTCTGGCCGGACTGGCCACCGGCACCGATCATGGTGTGCGCTTCGTCGATGAACAGGATGATCGGCTTGGGACTCTTCTTGACCTCGTCGATGACGTTTTTCAGGCGGTTCTCGAATTCGCCCTTGACGCTGGCGCCCGCCTGGAGCAAACCCATGTCGAGCGTGTGCAGCTCGACACCGACGAGCGGCGGCGGCACGTCGTCCTGCGCAATGCGCAGGGCCAGCCCCTCGACCACGGCCGTCTTGCCGACGCCGGCTTCACCGGTCAGGATCGGGTTGTTCTGGCGGCGGCGCATCAGGATGTCGATGGCCTGACGGATTTCGGCATCGCGGCCGATTACCGGGTCCACCTTGCCGTCACGGGCGCGCTGCGTCAGATTGGTGGTGAATTGATCGAGCGCTGGCGTCTTGCCGGACTGCGGCACGGCAACATCGCCTTCCGCCCCGACATCCGCCGCACCGCCCTCGCCCAGGCCGAGCACTTCGGCCGCTTCGGCCGAGCCTTCGGTGATCTTGTCAAAATTGTGCTTGAGCTCGTCGAGCCGCACTTTGGCCAGCAACTTGGCGCCACGCGTGGCGAGCTGCGCCAGGTCCGGCTCGGTGAGCAAGGCGAGCAGCAGGTGGCCGGAGCGAATGCGCGGCAGGCGGGCATCGAGCGAGGCGATCAGCCAGGCCTGCTCAAGCAGCTTGAGAATGTGCGTGGAAAAGACCGGCGTGCGGGTGTTGCCAGTCTTGAAACGGTCGACTTCCTGACTCAGTTCGCGCTCCAGCCCGGTCGGACTGATGCCGCTGCGCTTGGCGATGACCAGCAGATCAGCGCCGGGATTTTCCAGAATCGCCAGCAACAAATGCTCGAGATCCACCTCGTAATTGCCGCGTGACATACACAGGCTGGCGGCACGTTCGGCGGCCTGGCGGCAGGTCGTATTGAGTTTGCTGATCAGTGTCTTCAGAGAGGTGCTCATTGCTGGATCGGTTTAGTGGATGAATTGGGTGAGATAACTGGCGTCCGCCCGGTCCCGGCTTTCCGGGGCGGTCAGCATGACGGCGTCGAAACCCAGCCGGCAGCCCTGGCCGAGCACGGCCGGCCGGACATCCGCTGCACGCAGGATGGGACGGATTTCGTATTCGAACTGGGCACCGGTGGCCAACGACAATATTTTCTCGAGGGCGGCGGCCAGTTCGCCTTTGGGCAGGAAGGCGACGTAACGCGCATGGCGCAACGGGCCGATGTGAATGCGCAAGCGCAGATTGCGTTGCCAGATGCGCTCTCCGGCCAGGGCATTGACGCCGAGCGAGGCGTTCCTGCCCCCCAGCGTCGACCGCTGTTCCGTCGGCACGACATACCAGTGGCCGACGAACTGTTCGACCACGACTGGCTCACCGAAATAGCCGGCCAATACGCGTTGCAGCGCTTCGGCCGAGACCGGACGCTGGCGAAAGAGGCCGACAAAGTAGGCAATCGATTCGTCATCAATGGCCCCCGGCCCGCTACCGAGGCGCTGCCGCAAAGGCTCGAAGCCAACGCCGCCGAGCGCCAGGATGATGGGCAAAAAACGGTTCTGGCGATCCGTTTCGTAGTTGATGGCCAGCCGATATTTTTTCCAGGCACGGTAGAAATGGCCGACCGCCCGGTTGGTAAACAGGTCGAGAAAAGCCTGCCCGGAATCATCGCGCTTGAACCGTGCCTGGGCGATGACCTGCTCGGTGTAATGAATAGGCAAGGTACCGTTGATGCCGAGCATGCCCATGAAACTGGGCGTGATCTCGACCCGCTCCAGCTCGCCGGTATCGAGGCCATCCTCATCCTGACGGTAAGTCGGACGGATGGCATCGACCTGCGCGGGCGCAAACCCGAGACGCACCGAATTACGGAAGCGTACCTTTTCGCTGACCACATCGCCGCCGCGCCCGGCTTGACGAAACATCCGTTCGTACAGGCGAACGAGCTGAAAGAACTCGTAACGCTCCGGTTCCTGCAGCGTGTGCTCGCTCAGAGCAGGATCGAGTCGCCGTTGCGGGGTGCGCATCGGATCAATTCCTCTCCTGTCCGGTGGGACAACACGACCAACTCATCGCACGAAAGAATCCAGCCCGCTGCCGGCGAAGCTCGTTTCGTCAAGTGTCAGCCGAACCTCGACGCCACGCACAAAGCAGGCGAAAGGCTTGCCGGACATCCAGACGGTCTTGTCCACCTGGGTCATCTCACGCAAACCCTCGATCTGGCGCCGGTTGCTGGCGCTGCGCGGCAGGTCGTACAAGGCGAGCATTTCCTGAAATGCCCCCAGCCCGCTACCGCTCAGCGACAAATGGTTGAGCGACAGGTGCGAAATGATCCGCCATTGCCCGTCCCGACGGTGATCGAAGCGGCACGGTTGACTAGGCTTACGCAGCAGCTTGATCGAACGCACGCTCGATCCGCCTTCGAGAAACAGGTCGCCGGACGCCAAGCCAACCGACATCAGGGTCGGCAGATCGCGATTGGTACAGGTCAGTTTCAGGCTCAGCACATCGGTTTTGGGCTGAACCGGATCGAAATCAGCATCGACGATAGACAGCGACGTCTCGTAGCCCGGACTCGTTTCAGCCAGCATCGGATCGCGCTGGGCGTACCAGTAATAACCGTTGCGCTCGGGCGTTTCACCGTGGCGCAGCGAAAAGAACGGGCGAAATTCGGTTATCGACTCGCCCTGCGGCGTTTGCCGAACCCGGCACACGGAATCGATGGAATAGATATCGTAGGCGTAGGCGCGCCGGCCATCGGCGACAACCGGATAACTGACGTCGCGGTTGGTGATGCGTATCGGGTCGCCGCGTTGGGCAAACAGATTGACCACCGGCACACAACCCAGACGCAGATTCTGACTGGTCAGGGTTTGCAGCAGGCGCGACATGTCGCTATCGGCGCGCAAATCGCCGAACGCGATATGGAGAACGACCCGCCCTTCACCGTGTAGTGAAGACGGAAGCGAAGCGATGTTAATGTCGAAGAAATTGAATTTCTCCGGGAAACAGAAATACTCGGTCAGATAGCGATAGGCACCGTGCGCTGTCGACGGCATGTCGATCAGCGCTTCGTCGTCGCCATATCCGACCTCGCCGATCAACTGCTTGTCGGCAATGCGCCAGCGGCCATCGGCACCGGCAACGTAGATTTTGAGCGTCCGCAGGAAGAGCGCATCGCGCAGCGCAGCAGCAACCGACGGCTCGGCGTCGATATAAACGCGCAAACGCTTGAGCTTGCCAATCCCGGCCTCGACCGTCGCCCCGCGCAGGTTGATCGACATCGACAGCAAGGCATTGGCCCCGACCGGCAAACGGACCTCACTCGGCGCCGAGGCCATCGGATCAAACTCGACATCCGCCAGCACCACCGGTGGCAGCTCCAGATCCCATGCCGTCCTGAATTTGCATACAGCCCCCTTGATCGGCCGCGACTGGAGTTCGGTACCGCGCAAAATGACCGGCATCGAGGACAACTCCCCTGCCCCATGCTCGAAGTGGGCAACGGAGCAACTCGGGAACGGCCGCAAATAGTGCGGATAAAGGACGTTGAGCAGTGCTTCGGTGAACTGCGGGTAGCTGTCTTCAAGCTTTTTCGAGACACGCGCCGTCAGCATGGCGAACGACTGGATCATCCGCTCGACATGCGGATCGTCGCAACCTTCGCCGGACAACAGGAGTTGTGCAGCCAACTTCGGGTAGCGTTCGGCAAATTGGCGTGAATGCTGGCGCAAAAAGGCCAGCTCCCGTTCGTAATACGGCAGCAAGTCTTCCAATCAGCTCACCTGTCGCCGATGACGGCTGATTGAGTATTGCAGGCTGGTCGGCTGCAACAGGGCGTCGAAGCTGACCGGCTCCTGTGCCGGCCGAACGACCAACACGGCATTGATCGAAAAATACAGGGCGTTGATGGTCTTGCGATGCAATTCGATTTCCACCTTTACCTCGCGCAATCGCGGCTCATGGGCGGCAATGGCCGACTCGATGGCGACACAGATCCGTTGTCGGTCATGAATATTCGAGAGGCTCAGGCCAGCAAAATCAACCAGGCCGAATCCCATAACGGAGCGCCCGGATAACGGAAAGTCATCGGTAACCCCATCGTCGAGAACGACACGGGTGTTGAGCAGCGCCTCTAGATCCCGCGCTACGGAATCCTTCAGTTGCTCCAGCGACAATCGCCGACGTGCAGCCCCCATGGGCTGGTCATCGAACAACTTGTCGAATAAAGATGGTTCGAAACCCTTGATCATAAAAAACGGCGGAACAAGCGTCCCGCCGTAAACTCCATGTTTCTTCCGATCAGGTGAGGTTCGGCGTGTTCTTGGCCAGATTCCAGGCGCCCTGGATATTGACCTTGCCGGTCTTCGTACCATCGATATTCAGTTCGTCGTAAGTCCACTTCACAGCGGAGTACTTCAGGGAGAAACTCTCCTTGGGAATCCCTTCTTCGTCGACTGCCGGAGAAACCGAAGCGACAATCACGTTCTTCAGTTCAATCTTCAGATATTGGTGACGGTTCTGCGTGGCAGACGGGTTACCGGTGTTGTTCTTGCCGCCATAAGCACGGTAGAAATAAATGATCACATCGTTGACCACCAAGCCGGAAGAACAAGCCTGATAAAGCTTGGGGCTTGAGCCGTCGATGTCCTTGGTGAAGATCATCTCACCGTGTTCAACGCGCTCGGCAGTATGGCCGCCGGCGGCAGAAGCAGTGGCCGACTTGGGCTGACGGATGGTATGCGACCAGCTGTAAACCTCAACGGTATCCTTGTGCTTGGCATCGCGGGAATCCCCCTTGATGTCACTGCCTTTGAACTCGACGTATATATCTTTCATCTTCTAGATTCTCCTTCTTGACGATGCGATTGAAATTAAGACTTGCTGGACTGCGGCAGTTCAGCCACCAGACGTAACGACACCGACAGTTCATCCAGCTGGAAATGCGGCCTAATGAACGACACAGCACGGTAAACGCCTGGACGACCCGGAACTTCGCTGACCTCAATCGATGCTTCACGCAATGGGAATTGGGCTTTTGTTTCCTGGGATGCCGAATCGTCTGCCGTTACGTACTGATCAATCCAGCGCTGCAAATGGCTCTGCACGTTGGAGGCGGAAGCAAAGCTTCCGATCTTGTCGCGCATCATGGCCTTCATGTAGTGCGCGATCCGCGAGACGGCAAACATGTACTGCAGTTGGGCCGACAACGAGGCATTGGCATTTGCTGAGTCGGAGTCGTATTTCTTCGCCTTCTGTGCCGACTGGGCGCCAAAAAATGCAGCGTAGTCGGTGTTCTTGCAATGAACGAGCGGAATAAAGCCGAGGTCGCTCAACTCCTTCTCACGTCGGTCCGTAATCGCGATCTCCGTCGGACACTTGAGCGCCACTTCGCCATCATCGGTACGGAAGGTATGCGTGGGCAGATCTTCAACCAGACCACCGCCCTCGACACCACGGATCGCCGCACACCAACCGTAATTCTCGAATGCCGCCGTCAGGCGCGCTGCGAGGGCGAACGCCGCGTTGCACCAGAGATACTTGTCGTGATCGGTACCAGGCAGGCGCCCCAAGAATCTCGGCAAGGCCAAGCCAACATAACGCGAGTCTTCGGACTCGCGGAACGATTTCCACTTGGCGTACTCGACAGTGTCGAACACCTTGGCCATATCACGCGGTTTGCCAAGATCTGTATACTTTTCAAGCCCGAACAGTTGGGGGGCGGCAGCAGAAATGAAGGGAGCGTGAGCTGCAGCGGCAATGTGAGACATCTGCTCGACAAAGTACATGTCTTCCGGCTGACGGGAGACATCGAACTGACCGATCAGCGAGCCAAACGGCGCGCCGCCAAAGGTACCGAACTCCTCTTCGTAAACCTTCTTGAACAGCGCGCTTTGGTCGAAATCGATTGCCGTTTTGAAATCCTTGACCAGATCGCGCTTGGACGCATTCAGTAGTTTGATTTTCAGCTGCTGGCCGGTCGAGGTTTGCTTGCAGAGATAGTGCAAACCGGTCCACGCGCTTTCCAGTGCCTGAAACTCGGGGGCATGCATGACTTCGCTAAGCTGATCTGAAATCAGCCGATCAAGTTCGGCAACCCGCGCATCCAGAGAGGCTGCCAGGTTTTCGGAAACGACAACTTCGCCCTCAAGAACCTGATTGACCAGTTCGCTGATGATGTCGCGAGCACGGTTCTTTTCCTGTTCGGATTGGGCAACCTTGCTTTCCGCAATGATCTGGTCGAGCAGACCGGATGACTCCTGAAGACCGGGAGCCAGGACGTTGGCCATAGCGGCAGCGGGGGCGTTCATTGCCGCTCTCCATCGGTCGTCTTGTTGCCCAAGCTGTTCAATTGTTCGGTACTGTTCAACACGTCGTTCAACAAATCCTCGAGCTTCTCGTTGCCAGCCAGCTTGTTACGAAGATCAGCCAGCTTCGATCTCGCCTCAAGCAACTTGCGCAAGGGTTCAACCTGTTGGACCACCGACTCGGGCCTGAAATCTTCAAATTTCTTGAATTCGAGATCAATGCCGAGTTCGCCGCCATCCTGCGTCAGACGGTTCTTGACCCGAAAAGCCGCACGCGGCGCCATGCCTTCGATGACATCATCGAAATTGTCCATATCGACATTGACGAACTTGCGATCACGAACCTTGCCCTGATCCTGCTTCGACTGGGCAGCGAAATCACCCAGCACGCCTACTACAAATGGAAGCTCCTTGACCTCGATGGCATCGCCGATTTCGACGTCATAGGTCAATTGCACGCGCGGTGGACGCACTTTTTGCAAACGCTTCTGAACACTTTCCTTTTTCGCCACAAAAAACCTCCGGGAGAGAAATCAAACAGTCAGCCGGAGCACCGGCCGAAATCCGATGCTCCTTAACAAATACGAAATTACTTCAAGGCGCCAAACGGGTTTCCTGCACCGCCCGAGGCTATCGGCGCAGAGGATGCGGTTTCCGCGCCACTTGCCGCCGGAGCTACCGGCTTAGGCTGAACAACAGAAACGCGCCGCCGTTTTTTCTTGCTTTTGTCGACCGGAGGAACCAACACCTCCTCGCCGAGCGTTTCGCGCATGACCTTTGCCAGGCCAAGCGCATCGGAATGAGCATCCCCTCTCAGCTCCACGTCATCCTTGAGATCGTTGAGTGACTTCGCTGCAACACGCAACCCGGACACAGCACGAATAGTTTTGGCTTCACGGTCCTCACCATCACGCTGAATCACTTCTTCGGCAGCCACAATGGCCTGCGCATAGTTCTCTGCATCGAAGTGAACCTTTGCCATCTTCAGCCAAGGCTCCTTACGGCCAGGATTCTTCGCAGCAAGATCAACCAGGATCTTGACAGCATCATCCTGATTTCCTTTTTCCAGCAGCGAATCGACACTAAGGCTGGATTGCGTCATAAGTTCAGAAAAATCAACCTTTGGCGGCTGAACATTCTGATTGGCACACCCCGATATCACTAATGAAACGCAGACCAATACTGCAAAACAAAAAGATTTATACGACAAAATCAAGACCCCCAACTATGCCAAACAGCATATTACATGCTATTTGATTTGCCATTAAGAATTGGCGATAGTACATTAATGCCTTCGAATTTATCAACACTGACTTATGAATACATATGTATTTTTTAGATGTGTTGACATATGTCAACTTACAAAACATTTAATGACATACGGAATTTTAAATGCGCAATCAAGGCAACCTACGCTACCGCTTTTATGGATATTTATTCCATTCCTTTTAAGCGGGTGCGCACAGCTTTCAGCCTTGCAACTTGCCGGTAGTGCCGTTGGCATGGTTCTCGAAGCAACCGGCGTCACCAAGAAAGAGAGCACCGATCCGAGCAAGATAACGCGCGACCTCAACCTGAGGATTGACACGGGAAATCAGCTAAACCTGACCACGACCGGAAAGCCCCTGTCGCTGGTAGCCAAGATTTACGTTCTCCGGGCTGCTGACAAGTACAAGGACATGACCTATCAGCAGATGACGTCCGGCGAGACCGACAAGGAGACCCTGGGAGAGGAGCTGGTTTCGGTGAAGGAAGTTGTCCTGCTGCCAGGAAAATCCTATGACATCAAGCTTAAAGTCCCTGGCGATGCGACGACAATCGGGGTCGCCGGCATGTTCCGAGCCCCCTACCAGAACCGCTGGAAACTCGCCTTTGACAACAAGCTATCCTTTGACAACGGCATCACTATCGGTGCTCACGCCTGCGCATTCAACGCCACCAAGGGCGCCCTGGTCGAAGAGATCAGCCCCGAATCCTTCCGCTCGCTAGTCGGCATTCAATGCGACTCGTAACCATGGTCATCTGATGAATACCGCCAAGACACTTTGGGGCGAAGGCCTCTTTCTGCGCCCGCAGCATTTCCAGCAACAGGATTTTCATGCAGACAACATGGCTCGGCGCGCCCAGCTGATGGCCAACCCCTACGCCTGGGGAGTTCGAGACATCGACATCGATGTCGACTCCCTCAAAAGCGGCATCCTGCGCTTTAAACGGGTCACCGCCGTATTTCCGAACGGCGACTACTTCAGCGCCCCGGACACCGACCAGTTGCCACTCCCTCTCGCGCTGGACAAGGCTGTTAACGAGGATGGCGCAACTGAATTCTTTCTCGCCCTTAACCACCTGAATCCACATGGCGGCAATGCTGTCGATTCGGCAACTGATTCGACACAGGCGCGTTTTCTCATCGTGCCCAGAGCAACCACAGACCTGTTTACCGATGCAGCAGAAGCCGACATCGCTACCCTGAGCCAAATCGCCTACCTCAAATCTGCCAGTGACAATCGCGATCAGTTTCTGACCTTGCCTGTCGTGCGCATTCGACGCACCTCAAGCAACAGCTATGAAATCGATGGCAGTTTCGTTCCGCCTTCGATCAGCTTGCGTGCCGCCCCGACTATTGTTGCCCTGTTGCGTCGCCAGATCGACGCACTGCTGGCCAAGGTCGATGCTCTCTACGGCTTTCATCGCGAGCCTTCGAAAAACGTCATCGAGTTTCGGTCCGGTGACATTGCCTCATTCTGGCTGCTGCATACCGCCAGCAGCGCGTGTGCGGCGCTGACCCATTTTTTCCGCAATCCGGACACCTCGCCGGAACGGCTTTTTCAGGAATTGTTGCGGCTGGCCGGCGGATTGATGACCTTCTCCAAGAGCTACACGCTGAACGACCTGCCAGGCTACGACCACCTGTCGCCTGGACCTGGCTTTCTCCGCCTCGAGCAGATATTGCGCGACCTGCTTGACACTGTCATTTCAACCCGTTTCTTCGCTATTTCGCTCAGCCAGCCAAAGCCGGCGTTTTACGCGGGGCACCTCGACTCAGAAAAAATCAACGGCGAAACGGCTTTCTATTTGTCGGTCACGGCAGCGCACCAGCAGTCCGAAATCATCGAGTCGGTCCCGTTGCGCCTGAAAATCGGGGCGCCGGCCGATGTCGAAAAACTCGTTCTGTCAGCGATGTCCGGCGTTCGCCTGACGCATTCATTGCAAGTCCCGGCAGCCATACCAGTTCGTCCGGGCGCCTGCTATTTCGCGCTGGAAGCACATGGGCCGCTGTATGAGCGAATGCTGAAAGCCCAATCCGTCATGATCTACGCCCCCGAAAGTTACCGGGATCTCTCCCTTGAATTGATTGCCGTCACGCCATGAGCACTGCACCCAGTCTGTTTTCCGTAGCCCCCAGCCAAATTGCCGACGAGTCGGCCTTCGACCGCCCGGCAAAGAGTTTTCCAGCAATATTCAAAAGTTCCTCAGCCAGTTCGAGAAGGCCGCTCGAAAGCATCATTTCAGCGCCGAAGACATCTACGATGCCAAATACGCGTTTTGCGCATCTATCGACGAAGCGGTCCTGTCATCCCAAATGAACATTCGTGACGCGTGGGAACGCCGACCATTGCAACTGATCCTGTTTGGCGACCAATTGGCGGGCGAACATTTCTTCGACCGCCTGGAAACGGCCCGAAATGGCGCGGCCAGCCGAATCAACGCCCTCGAGGTCTTCCACATGTGCCTGCTCCTTGGTTTCAAGGGGCGCTATTTGCTTGAAGGCCCGGAAAAGCTCAAATATTTGACGCAACAACTCGGCGAACAGATTGCCCACGTCAAGGGCAAGGCAGCCCCATTCGCCCCTCACTGGGCTGCGCCGGACAGCATTTCAAATGCCATTAGCCGGGATATCCCGCTCTGGGTCATTGCCTCCATCCTCGCTTTCATGGGTCTGCTGGCTTACGTAGGCCTCGACTGGCACGCCGGACGCTCCGTTGATCAGACTCTCTCTCCGTTCAAGAACATCGTTCAATTGGCCCCACGCGCGCCGACCCTGAACATCTATCTGCCCTAATCGGCGGCCCGCCATGCAATCCCTCCTCGCCACCCTCTTCACCCAGCACGCCCGTCTTCTCGAGATCAAGACGCCACTGACCGATGCGGCCCTGATGGTCGAACGTTTCCAGGGGCATGAAGGCGTTTCCGAATCTTTTCGGTTCGAGATCGACTGCGTGTCGACCAACGCCTATTTCCAGCTCAAGCCGCTGATCGGCGAGGAAGTCACCCTGCGTCTGCTCCAGGCCGATGGCAGTAAGCGGTCCTGGCATGGTTACGTGACCCAGGCCATGCAGTTGGGCGCCGATGGCGGCCTGGCCCGTTATCGGTTGATTGTCGAGTCTTTTCTCGCCTTTCTCGGCCAGCGCCGGGATTGTTATCTCTTCCAGAACAAGACGGTGGTCGACATCATCGGTCAGATTTTGACGGACTATCCCGAGGCGAACTGGAAGAACGGCATTACCCAATCGTTGCGCACTTACAGCATCGCCACTCAATACCGCGAGACCGATCTTGACTTCATCCGCCGCCTGCTGGCCGAAGAAGGCTTGTCTTTCCGCTTCGAGCATGACCAATCGGCCTCGGCCGGCGATGATGTACAGCATGCCCGGCATCAATTGATTCTCTTCGACCGGCTGACCGAACTGCCGTCAGGCGCCCAACCGACGCTGCGTTTTCATCGGGCCAATGCGACGGAGGCTTCGGATACGGTCCAGGCCTGGCATGAGGTTCAGTCGGTCTTGCCCAATGCCGTTGCACTGGCCGGCTGGGATTACAAGACGCTGGTCGCCACCGGGGCCGAGGCGAGCAGTCGCTTGCAGGCGCCGGATGTGCCCCGCCTGGAAATCCACGACGCGGCCCGGCCGTATCGTTTCGAGAGTGACGAGGCGGCCCGCTTGCGGACCGATCTGGCGCTGGCGGCCTACGAGGGGACT
>PHCF01000013.1 GCA_002842145.1 Betaproteobacteria bacterium HGW-Betaproteobacteria-6
CCCAACCAGCAAGCCGCGTTGGCGAACTGCTGCCGCATCGCTGGCAACCTCAAACTCTCGCCTGATTCAAAAATCAACCTGAGTTCGCCGGGTGCTTACGCTCAAAGCGGGAAACCACCCTTGAGGGGGCTCGTGCTCGAGCAGGCAGGCTTAGGTCACTCCTAAATTCTCGCGGTACTCACCCGGAAGTCACGAAGTATTGCTTGGCCGAGTTCTTGGAGGAGAATTACTTCCACGCGGTTTTTGAGGCAGTGAAAGGCATTGCTGAGCGCATCCGTCATATGTCAGGCATAGGGAGCGATGGGGCTGAATTGATTAGCCAGGTGTTCTCGACCAAAAGTCCCATCTTGGCAGTGAACTCGCTTCAGACGGAGACAGAGATTAGTGAGCAGAAAGGAGTAGCTAACCTCCTGGTGGGGTTATTCGGAGCTATTCGAAATCCAACTGCACATGCCCCGAAAGTAACATGGGCGATGCCCGAGCAAGACGCTGTTGACGTCTTTGCGCTTCTGTCATTCATCCATCGGAAGCTAGATAACTCGACACGAGTAAGTGGATGAGAATGAGCCAATCTAGGCGGGCAAGAGTTTGTGAACAGTCCCTTAGCCACAAATGTCCACACGCCCTATTGCTCCGGCCCGGTGATGTATTAACTGTTCGCCCTGAAATCGCCGGGCGGGGACACGGCCACGCCGAACAAAACTTAAGACTTCATCGGGCCGAATCAATAAGCGCTAGCAGTAACGGTCTTCTGACAATCAATGCAGTAGACGTTCCCACCGAACTTTGCCTTGCTGAACCAGCAGAATTTTGCGACTGCGTAGGTTACGGGGGCATTACATTTGTGGCAGATGAGCTTCGATTTCTTAGCTTCGCCTTCCGCATGCTGGCCAACTGCTGCCGCAGGTTCACGTTCCGCTAAGGTCGCAGTAACTTCGACCGGCTTCGGTTCAGCGACACTCAGTGAGGGCGTCACTTTTCGAGCCGGGTTTGGCGCAATGGCGGGCAGCCCGAACTTTGCCGCCCAATCAAACAAAATTGGCTTATGCGCAGCGGCAAGCCGGCGAGCAAAATCCTCAAGGGTATCATGGCCAACTATTTTTGCCGCTGTAAGGATGTTATTGTCCTTATCGATATCCCTATCGATACGAGCCTTTAGTTGGTCATTTTTGATAACTTGGTCTAGGCCATCAAGCTTTGCTTTTGGTCGGGATATTCGAGCCGTTTTGGAAACCAAGACCAAGCTAACCAGGGATGGCGTGATGGTGAATCCAAGCCGCTTTGGGGGGGCAACTTGGCCAGTCTTGAAAACAGCGTCGAGGACGGCCATATGGCGCCTGTTTTGCTCGATTGGGGATGGCACCCCGTAGGGCTTGCTGCCGTAAAACGCTGCGAATTCGCCATGCTCGTTAATGGCAATACCCTCTCCGAAACGCTTACTTTCGCAGACGTATATTTCCAAGAAACGATTAATGAGAAGGTGGTCCACCTGGGCGACCCTGCCATCGCATTCCAGGCGCAAGTCATGAATAACCATCCAGTTTTTAGAGGCGGCGAAATGAAACTCCATTTCGTAAGCGGCTTCTGCCTCCCCTTTCATGCCTGAGCGGATGTTGCGGATTTCCTGCTCTATACGCTGGCGGGTGTCCGGCGTTGCATCGGTGCGTGCAGTCAGCCCCTGTAGAGCCTGTATGTCTTTGGACTTGTCGTCGGCTTGTTTGATTAGCATTTTTTGCTCTTGTAGTTCATACGCATAGGATATCAGGCCCGACTAAAAAAAGCCGTCCGCCGCCTTGCTCGACTAGAAAACGCATGCTGGAAGCGTTGCACTATGACGTGTGATAATAACGCTCTCGGATTAATATTTAGCTCCGTCATGGAATCGCGCATCAACGGCACCCTGAAAACCTGGAACGAGGGGAAAGCGTTCGGGTTCATCACTCCGGCTAACGGTGGCCAGGACATCTTTGTCCATATTTCGGATTATCCGAAAGTGGGCGGGCAGCCAAAAGTCGGTGAGCACGTTTCCTTTGAAGTCGTTCTCAACAAGGATGGCAAGAAAAAGGCTGTTCTGGTTCAGCGACCAGGCGGTGCGCCGGCGGCCTCGCGAAGGTCACATGCCAAGCCTACCGGCCGCCAAGGAAGCTCTCTGCTAGGTCGCCTGATTGGGGTAGCCCTCGTCGTGATGATTGCCTCTTCTGCCTACAGCTTCTTGGCGCCCAAATTCAACAGGTCATCTTCGGAGCCAGCTGCGTTGGCGAGCACGCCTGTTGCTGCTGCTCCAGAACGTTTCCAATGTGACGGGCGGACCCACTGCTCACAGATGACCTCCTGTGCGGAGGCAACTTACTTCATCCGGAATTGCCCGAACACCAAGATGGACGGCAATGATGACGGAGTTCCTTGTGAGTCCCAATGGTGCACGAGTCCGTTTGCCAAGTAGCGCTTCATTTAGACACAACAGGCAGCCCTCGACCCAAAGCAGTAGTTAGCACCATGGGAAAGCAGCCATCTAATGTATTGTGCAAAACCTAATACTTGACTCACATGACCCGAATAGAAAGCCCGCCCTGGGGAATGTTGACCGCTGATGGTGGAGTATTCAACGTAAAGTTGGGTAACTTATTACGGGTCCATATAAGCATAAGAACAAACTCTCGCAACGACTTAGAAAGCTCTACAAGAGGGACCTTCGTTTCTGGCTCGGCATGATGGGCAATTTTGTTTCTTGCATCGATACAGGCAGACAAAAATTTGGGAATGGGCATTCCGCAAATTTCCGTCGGCTGCGAAATTTGCTTACCCAGCCGGACTAGAGCGGAGGAGAAGGACTCTTCGCTAAGTGCCCTAAATGTACCAACCAGGGAACTTGCCTCTTCAGGCTGCAATGGATGAGAGGTGTCGTCGGCGAGCCCATTAAGTTCCTTGACGAAATGCTGCAAGACTTCCCTCGCAATATCACTGCGCGGGCGACGCTCTATGAGTTCCTCCAACGCAAGGTAACTTGTTAGGAATGCTGCCTTGTCGGACGTTTCTTGTGTTGCTAGGCAAAGAATTTGAAGAGCATCCTCCGATGGCTTGTCGAGGGAAATATCTAAATTCCATAGTATTTTGATACCTTCTAGCAAAAACTCAGGGCTACTGGGGCGGACGACAACGTTGCCGCTAATTACATACTCGAAGTGATGCCCGTCATCTGGAAAGACTGACGCACCCCAAACGCTGTCAACAACCGTTGCTCCTTGCTCGGACTTTAGCTTGTTCTTGATTTCTTCAGAGACTTGGGCAGATACCTTATCACCCACCGGGATGTTAAGGCCCAGACCTAGAACTGCATTTAGTAGCCGCAATCGCACGCGAAGCGCATCTGCTACAAGAGTTGCTTTCTCAGCTGATTCGAACCCAGTCGCATCTATGTGAAAACTCGTTGCGCCATCAAGCGATTCAGCGTTTCGAGCGGCAATTTCGAAGGTAAGACCTTCAGATACCTTAACTTGAACTTCCAACTCCGGGAACGGCAACTTGTGTGGCTGCCTAGCTGCAAATTGGAGACGGAACCGAAAAGGGTGGGGAATATCCATCGGTATTTCCTCTAAGTCCCTACAGTCAGTCAAAAGCAAACCAAGAGGGAGCACCAGAAAAAGCGAACGTGTAGGCAATAAAGCTAGATAGCAACCAGCTCAGCGATTTTTGTTGCAACCACCGCCATTGAATCTTCTGATGTATCTAGGCCGCTTCGAGAGGCGAGCAACGGGCTTACATTGCGGAGAGCTTCATACGTCGTGTTGTGCACAATGGGAATGAGTTGGTTGCCAGCCAGGAGTGCCGAAAGCTCTTTATCGGCGACGCCCTCTTTTGGGAGGCGGGCTATCAGCGCGGGGGTCACCAGCACGAGCCCAATTCGCGAATTCGCTAAGCCTTTGTCGATGGCGCGCATCATCGGTACGCCGAGGCCAAGGTCCTTCTCGCTGAACCAAACTTTGACTCCAGCCGCCACCAGCGAATCGTGCAGCTCTTTGGCTGGCCCTTGCCGGTCATCCCACGCGTGGCACAGAAAGACGTCACGAAGGTCGGGTTGCTCCGCAGCTCGCGTTTCAATAGTTTGGCGAATGGGTGTAAGTGACTGCACTTGGGCAAGCGTGTACGCCACTGACGAACCCGCTCTCGACCAGCGCGGCCTTGAACTGCTGCTGGACCTTCCTCCACCACCGCTGTTGCTATAGCTGGCACCGCTGAAGGCCGACGGGTAGTAGGACGAGCCGTAGCCGCCATAGCTGTAGCTAGTTCGGCCGCGGCATGCTGGGCAGGCCGCGGCCGCAGCCGCTGAGCTATGTCCGCGTACTGGCGCTGTGCACTTAGCCATGTCGTAATCCATCCATTTGTAATCGTCCTTTCAGGCCGAGGGTTGCTCACTCGATGAGCTTTAACAGAGTTTTCAAAGACACTGAGGTCGGTATAAAAAATAACATTGATGACGCATCAATAGTTCTTTAACTCCGCGCCACCCAATTATTTGGCATTTTTATCAGTATAACGACTTCAATATGCCAGAAAGATTCGACATCCTGTCCGTTAGAAAAATATTTTCAGGAACGGCTGCTTTGTCGCACTCCGGGTTGAAAAACCTGGCTTTGGCTGACTGGCCGCTATCGGGAAACCACTACGACAGCTTTGGGTCGGGACACGCCGGCCCACTTTTCAAGTTCGCCGCCGGAAAGCGGTCATTGCAGTTTCGCTTCCCGGAAGCAGCCATTCGTCACCGGGTGCTGGCGACCCAAAGCGGAAGAGGCTCGCTTGGGGAAGCGGACGTTCAGGACCTAAAAGGTAATCTTCACCTGCTAGAGGTGGAGCATCCTAAGGTCGCAATGCTTTTGGTTATCAGGTTGAACGTGGTTTTTGATTTCATTCCGATTGAGGTATGACTGCGGCAATACGCGGATGAAAATCAGTGACCGGTCGCGAAATGCCATCAGCACAGCGCCAGAAGTTTTGCTCCGCCTCTCTTGCCTTAATTTCAATTGCAATTCGCTGGGCAGCGCTGTCGTCCAATTCGTGACCGCACATCTTCATCAGTCGCCCCATAACAAACCATCTGTTGTGAGACCTTGCGAGTTCTGCCGCGGCGAGTGATGCCGCCGCTTTGCATTCGAGGTCGCCCATTGCAAATACAAGCTCTAGGCGCCTTACCAATACATCGCAATACTCAAAACCAAAGCTGGACCACTCAACCCAATCGCAGTAGGAGATAACCGTCGTTTTCCATAGGTCTTGGTCTAGAGCATAGAGAAAGCTTAATACGTCATCATCTAATACTCTTAAAACCGCATATTTATCGTCACTATCTGTCGCCAGGGAAATGAAGCGAACGAAAGCATGAAATTTATCGACATCCCAGTTGGCAAAGTCGGCAATTGCATCGACCCACTCACTTGCCTTAGGGCTAACAGCTATGCTTGCTGATGTGGCCAATAAAGTCAGAAGTGCTCCACGAAGTGCTTGGATGCTCTTGAATCTTTTCTCAGGGCGAAGTTCTGTACATTTTTCTATGACAGCCCCTATCGGCCCCGCCGCTGTATAGCGTTGGTACGGAACTCGTGGAGTTCCTGCAAAGATGTCATGCAAAATGCAACCGTAAGCATAAATATCTGCTGCTGGTTTCGCATTTCGAAATTCAATCGATTGTTCTGGCGCACAGTATCCTGCCGTTCCCCAGTTTGAATCGAGCGACGTTAACTTTGTCGTTGCGCCGGAGGGTGGAAGAACTAATCCAAAATCGGTGAGCTTCCATACGCCATCCAAGTAAAGGATGTTTTGTGGTTTTAGGTCGCGATGAACGTATCCGAGCTGATGAAGTTCTTCCAATGCATTAAGAATGTCGGCCAAGGCTTGCTGCGGCACCGTCCCTGAGGTACGCGACAGTTCAATCTCTTCCCAAAAGTTTTTTTCGGCTAGTGGCATTAAATACCACGGCTGGTCACCGTCAAGTTCTGCTTGATGCACCGAAACAAACGCATGTGAGGGCATTGACGACTGAATTTTTACTTCACGCCGAAAGCGCTTTCTCAACTTTTCGACCTCACTCTCGTTGGCAGGCGCATATGCTGGAAAGAAAACCTTTCTAGCCGCTAAGGTACCGTCAGGTAGCCTAACTCTATCGACACGCCCAAACCCACCTCGGCTTATTTCGGACTCTACAATCACAGGCAAATCTCCCCGGGCATCTATTAGCTATTCATTGGAACCACCGCTGCGCATATGCAATGATAGTACGGAGCAACGAAGCGCTGTATGCCGATGGCAAAATTGTTTTGTCGAATGGCCGCTACTGAGAAAATGCTTGAATGGCGGCTTCTGGCCGAGTGCTGCCTGATGCTGGTTCGGTGGTTGGATGGGGTAGGCTGAGCGAATGAAGCCAAAAAAATTAGTTTTCGACTTTAATTGCAAAGATGGTCTTTCCTGTACTCACGACATCGAGTGAGTTTTCGACTTTAAGAAGGCACGCTACAAAATTAGGGGCTTTGAAACCCGCATCAATCCTCGCAGGCAGTTTTCGACTTTAATTGTCTGGAACACCGGATTTTCTTGAGAGGCGGCGCAAGGACTGCTGTTGGAGTCGGACGGTGGCGCCCATTCGAGTTGCGGTTGAGCCACCTTTGGTTGGACGCTGACGCCCTCCTTCCCACGGTTTCGCCACCTCATTTCGCCATGCGTGGATCAGTGATGACATGTGGGAATGCGCGGTCGGTGGCGTATTCCTTGCCACCCTGCCTGCGACAATTTGCCACTTTCTGGCTTTGTAACAAGTTGTGACAATCCGCCCCGGCGCGGCATTTTGTCGCCCGCACGGTTCAATTATCCGGTTTCCGCCGCGAACAGAATTGCCGTGTTAACCAGGTCGAGGAGTTTGCGTGTCGTTGTTTTTTCCGGGTGCTTGTGCGAATCCGCTTGGCCGCAAAGGCAATTTGCCGGGAGTGGGGGCTGCGATTCTCGTGCATGGTGCGCTGGCCGCACTCATCGCGCTTGGGGTCAGTCAGTCGACCGTATTGACCGAGATGGCACGACCGCTGGCTGTGCGGATGATTGAAGCAGTTCGCCCGGAAGAAAAGGCGGTCACACCACCTCC
Organism: Betaproteobacteria bacterium HGW-Betaproteobacteria-6; assembly: GCA_002842145.1. GTDB lineage: Bacteria > Pseudomonadota > Gammaproteobacteria > Burkholderiales > Rhodocyclaceae > Azonexus. The sequence goes on from PHCF01000013.1 coordinate 7,124, forward strand.
TCCCAAGGTGCAGCCCAAAACTCGACCCAAAATTACCAAGGTGCCCGTGCTGGTGAATGTCGAGCCGAATCAGGCAAGCAACTTTAGCGTTCCCGAGCAGCCGCCTGTGCCGGTTGCCCCCGTGATGGTGCCGAACCCGGTGCCAGCACCAGCGATCGAGCCATTGGTAGAGGCGCGTTTTGACGCCAACTATCTATCCAACCCCAAACCGCACTATCCATCCGCATCGCGGCGTCTCAGCGAGGCGGGGACAGTTTATTTGCGGGTACGTGTCAGCGCCGAAGGGCATGCCTACAAGGTGGAACTGAAGACCAGCAGCGGCTTTCCCCGGCTCGATCGGTCAGCACTCGAAACCGTCGCCCAGTGGCGTTTCGTGCCGGCCAAGCGGGGTAGCACTGCCGTTACCTCCTGGGTCGTCGTGCCCATCGTTTTTTCCCTCACTTAATTCTCGGAGTTCATCTCAATGGGCATCATGCACTTTTGGAGCCAGGGCGACTGGGTCACGCATTCGACGGCCGTCGTTCTGGCTATGCTCTCGCTGCTGAGCTGGGTCATTATTGGCAATCGGTTTGTCGCCCAGCTCAAGCTCAACCGTTGCATCGAGCAGGCCTTTGAGGCTTTCTGGGCGGCGCCCAGCCTGGACAAGGGGCTGATTGTGATAAAGTCAAAGGACACTACCGGCGTCTTTGCCGGCATGGCCGAAACTGCCGCCCATGTTGTCAAAATGCACGAGCAGCAAAAAGAAACGACGATCGGCGGAGGCATTTCCTCCAGCGAAGTACTGACCCGTGCCCTGCGTAACTACATGATTCATGCTCAGGCCCGCTTCGAATCCGGGCTGACGCTGCTCGCCTCGGTCGGTTCGACGGCACCCTTCATTGGTCTGTTTGGCACCGTGTGGGGTATCTACCACGCGCTGGTCAGTCTTTCCGGGTCTGCCCAGGTGGTCCTCGACAAAGTTGCCGGGCCTGTCGGCGAAGCGCTGATCATGACTGCGGCCGGCCTTTTTGTCGCCATTCCCGCCGTGCTCGCCTATAACGCGCTGAGTCGGGCCAACCGCCTGGTCAATACCTATCTCGACGGCTTCGCCCACGACCTGCATACCTTTCTGACCACCGGCTCGCGCTACGCGCTGGCCAAAGCAGCCTGAGGCAACGCGATGTCTTTCGGATCCTTCAACGAAGGCTACAACGCGCCGATGGCCGACATCAATACGACGCCGCTGGTCGATGTAATGCTGGTTCTGCTGGTTATTTTCATTATTACGGCGCCACTTTTTCATCAGGCCATCCCCATTGATTTGCCGAAGGTCAGTTCGAGCAAGCTTGATGACAAGCCCGAGGTCATCCAACTGGCCATCGATGCGAAAGGCCTGGTGTATTGGAACGGCGAGGTGATGCATCGCGAAATGCTGGATACCCGCTTTGCCGAGGCCAGCGCCCGTCAGCCTGAACTGCACCTGCGTGCTGACCGCGAGGTGCGCTACGAAAGCGTCGCCGACGTCATGGCGGCGGCCCAGCGTAACGGTCTGGTCAAGATTGCCTTTGTCACGCAGCCGCAAGACAAGCCCTGACAACGAATCCACTAAGCTAGGAAATTCCTGAGATGAAACTGAAACGCACGACGGTGGCGCTGGCAGTCTTCGCCCTTTTTTCGAATATCCATACCGTTGCCGCGTTGGCTGAGGTGACTGAAAAGGTTCTCGCACCGGTCAAAACGACGCCCGACAGGGAGGCCGATGTTCAAGCCCGGACAGAGCTTGGCAAGCTGACGGAGTACACACCGATATCAGGTACGGTCGTCGATCAGGAAGAAATCGAGCACCTGCAACTGGTCAATAACCTGCTCGAACTCGGCAAGCGGGTGCCTGGCATCAGCATGGTGCGCAACATGCGCATTCCGGATGGCGGCAAGCAATACACGGAAAACCGGATCGATGGCATGCGGGCCATCAACGTCAACACCTCGGTGTTCGATGAAGTCGATATGGCCAATATCGAGCGCATCGACGTTATCACCGGGCCGGCGTCAGCGCTTTATGGCAGCGGTGCGCTGGGGGGGACGATCAGTCTGTACACGCGGCAGCCGCCGCGAGAACTGCAAGCCAAGCTATCCCAGGAACTCGGCAGTTGGGGCTTTCAACGCACCCAAGCCTATGCCGGTGCCTCGACAGATGACGGCCGTTTCGGCTTTGTCCTGACTGGCAGCAATATGGAGAACGACGGCTGGCGCAAGAACACGGCAGCCGCCAATCAGAATGCCGCCGCCGAAAACAAGAATGGTCAGGCGATCAAGGTGTTTGGCCGGCTCAGCGACTCGACCAAGCTGACGCTTGGTTATGATCAGTTGCATTACGACTACCGCTTGCCCGGAGCACTGACGAAGAGCAAGTGGGAGCAGGATTGGCGCCAGGTCGAGCTGGGGACGTTCGGCCAGTCAATCGACGATTATCAGACGACATCGCTGCGCCTGCAGCAACTGGTTGGTGAGCGTGGCGAGTTTTCCCTGGCCTACGGCCGCATTGCGGATGATTCCACGGGTTATGGAGCGGGCGGTTCGGGCGGTTCGAACAACGTGATCTGCGACGATACCAGTGCCCTGGCTGCGCCCCTGGCAGCCGGTACGACCGTCAAGTGCCGCGCAGTGAACAACAATAGTTCGAGCTATACCAACACGCTGAAAGCCGGCCGTACCGTGACCGAATCGACCGCGGCGCTGTACCGGCAGGAGTTCGATCTGGCCAAGTCAACGCTATATGCCGGTGTCGACATGTTCAAGATTAACAGTGAATCGGCCACCTATAAGAATGCCTATACCGCCTTGCTGGGGCAGTCCGGATTTTGGGCCCAGGGTAGCCTGTATTCCGCCGGGTCGCGGACCGAGACAACCGAAACCACGCCGTTTGTACACTTTGAGTTTTCGCCGGTCGACAAGCTCCGTCTGCACCTCGGCGAACGTTTCGGCAGCATCGACTATATGGTGGATGACCGAACAAGCGCCAACAAGGACGTCAGCATGACGCGTCGGGGCAACGTCCTGCGTTCCGGGGTGACGTACGATCTGGCCAAAGGTCATATTGTCTGGGCGAACTGGGGGGAAACCTTCAATCCGCAATCGACGGGCAGCATGCTTGATTCTGCCGTATACGGGACGCCTGGCCGAACCGTTGGCGCCGTTCTGTCACCGGAGCGCGGTGTTACCAAGGAACTGGGCTTTCGCGGTGTCTTTCAGTCACTTGCTCTGCGTTACGACGTGACTTACTACAACTCGGAGAGCAAGGGGTTCAACACCACGCGTGATTGCAGCGCTGCAGAGCAGGTAACTCTAAACGGCGGCGCAACCTGCAAGGTTTACGAAGCAGCCGGCCAACTGGCGGCCAATGGCCTGGAAAGCATGTTCTCCTGGGCCGCCACCGACTGGCTTGATCTTGGTGCCACGTATACCAACGCTCGGGCATATTTCACCGACTACGTAGCCAATGGTGTCGACTATGCCGGCAAATCGTACATGGCGATGCCACGGCAGCGGCTCAATCTGCGTGTCGGGTTCAAGCCGGCGCCGGGCTGGCTGGTCGAGTTGGAAAGCGATCACATCTCCCGCTATTACATTGAAAACACCAATACGCTAGGCAGCTATCAGCGGCCGGATCTTTTCAATTTGCGCGCCAGCTATCGCAGCAAGGAGTGGTCGTTCTGGTTGCAGGCGCTCAATCTGACTGATCAGCATTACGCCACGCGCGTTTCACTGACCACCATCGCCGGGCAAAAAGTGGAGGGGGTCTCGGCTGGACAAGGTAACTCCGGCACCTATACGCCTTTGACGCTTCGGGTCGGCATTTCCTACAAGTTCTGAGGCGCGCCATGAAAGATCTTGCACGCTATTGCCTGGGTGGCATGTTGGCCTTGTTGTTGATCGGCAATGTGACCGCCCAGACGGGGTTGGACGAGCATTCAGCGCACGCATCCAGTGACGTGGTGCGGCCACGACCGCCGGAGAATGCTACGCCTGAGGAACGGCGCGCTTTTTATCAGAAACGCGCGGCGGAAAGGGTCAAAGCCGGGGGGGGCGGCGACCCGGTTGCGGCGCTGGCCAGGACGGCGCCAGGCAACGCTACGCTCGATACCGCACCGGTCAAACGGACTCAGGACAAGAGCACTCCGGCCAAGCCCGAAGAACCCGCCCGGGCTTCCGGTCGACCTGCCGGCATGGGGATGGCCATGCGTGGTGGCGGACCACTCTGGTTGTCCGATTCGCCGCCGTCGCGTGGCGATGGCGCGGCGCGTGGCGGGATGGGGGGCATGATGGGGATGGGCGGCATGGCCATGGGTGGTGAGCGCGGTGGGGCACCGAGCAAACGCCTGTGGTTGCGGGCCGGCAGCGATCCACAAAAGTCCGGTTTCGCCCGCGAAGATGGCGAAGCGATAAACGAAACGCTGATTGTCCGGCCGCAGGGGCCGATCGAAGGAGAAGCCCTGCCGCCGCCGGTCGACGGCAAGAAAAATCTGCTTTTCGACATGCCGGTGCAGGGCTATTACCGGGTCTATGCGAGCAGCCGAAAGTTGCAGGGCGAAGTGCTCAATGTCAGTGTCGCCAAGGCCGAGATCAGCAATTTCGGGCATGGCGGCGACGAGGAAGAACGGGCCCAGGCCCTGGTCGCGCCGCGTGTTCTGGAATCGGCACCGATCGAGATCGTGCGCGAAAAGGCGCCGGATGAAAAGACCTTCTTTCAGCTCAAATCGGGTGACGAGCAGGCTTTCGTCGTGCTGCAAAAAGGCTTGCCGCTGCAGGGGGCCCGCGTTCGCTTCGTCAGCCATGAGGGCTGGAGCAAGGAAGCGGTCAGCGACGAGCAGGGGCGCGTGAACTTTCAGATCATTCGCGACTATTTTCCGCCCTGGGACGATTTCAAGAAGCGTTTCAAGGCCAGCTACCTGGTCATCGCCGAGGCGAATGCGGCCGAGCAGGGAATGTTCAAGGATATGCCCTACAGCAGCGTGCGCTACCAGACGACGCTGTCTGGCAACTACTATCCGTCGCCGAACGATTATCGCTCCTATGCCTGGGGCCTAGGCATCGGCCTGCTGATCGTGCTGTTCTGCGGTACGGCTGTCTATCTGTACCGCCGACGCCGGCTCAAGCCTTTTCGGGAGGTCCGTTTCGATGAGCGCTAAACCCGTGCTGGATAAGGTGCGCGACGTGGTCAACGAGGTCGATTTCAACCGCTTTCGTTTCTGGTTCCAGTTGGTCGCCTTCGTGCTCTTCGTGTACGGCGGCTATCTGGCCATCGATCTCGGCTCCAAGCTGCCCTTCTTTTCCTGCGGCTACAACCGGGAAGGCCGGGCCGGGGTCTGCTATCTGCTTCCTCTGCAACACCAGTTGGGGCGGCCGCTGGCGATGTTGTTCAGCATGGCGAGTCTGGCCATCCTGACCGGATTCCTGACCTTCGTCCTGTGGTTCATCGTCCTCAACAAGGGTTGGTGCGGTTTCGTCTGCCCGCTTGGCACGCTGCAGGACTGGATCAGCGCCTTGCGTCGGCGAATGGGTATCCGTTTTTCCAATTACACGCAGGGTCAGTTTGCCCAACTGACCAAGATCAAGTTCGTCTTGTTGGCGTTGATGATCCTGATTCCGCTCGGTGTCGGCGGCGGTATCTTCTCGCGCGACATGAGTCCGCCGTTCTGCCTGATTTGCCCGGCACGCATGATCCTGCCGATGTTCACCGGCGATTTCTCGCAATTCACAGTCGATTTTTCGAGCAAGACGGCGATCTTCATGACCGCGCTCGGCATCTCGATCACGGCGCTCTTCCTGGTCGGCAGCTTCGTCAAGAAGCGCTTTTTCTGCTTCTTCTGCCCCATGAGCGCCCTGCATTACCTGATTTCAAAACCGGCCCTCCTCAAGCTCAAAAAGGACGGCAGCAAATGCACTCGTTGCGGCGATTGCTACGCCGTCTGCGATATGGAAATCAAGGAAATCGCCGACGACGTCAAGACCACCGACATCATGACCGACGACTGCACGCTGTGCCTCAAGTGCGTCGCCAGTTGCCCGGAAAGCGGGGCGCTCAAGGCGACCTTTGCCGGTATTCCGATTTTTGTTTCGACCGAAGCCGGTTTCATCAAGCGCATGAACAAGGGGTGCCAGCATGGAAAATGAAATTCACCAGGTCATACCGATCCAGCCGGCGCCGTACAGCCGCTCACGGCAGGCTGGCGAGGCGCAGACGGTGCTCGATCACATCGTCGACGACTTCGAGGAAAACCCGGCGGCGATGCAGTATTTCTACGATCTGTTCCGCCAGGTTTACTGTCATGGGGACGAGATTCCGCACAGCGGCAAGCTGGTCGGCACGACCTGCATCCAGGCACCGGAGGAGCTGATCTACGCCTTCGGCGCAACGCCGGTTCGCCTGTGCAACGGCTCCTATCACTACGATCAGCGCGGCGCCGACTTCATGCCGGCCAAGTCCTGCTCGCTGGTCAAGGCGACGCTCGGCATGCTGAGTTCGGACAACGTCATTCCGAAGATCGGCAAGCCCGATCTCGTGGTCAATCCGAGCACCTGCGACCAGAAGAAGAAATCGAGCGTGATGATCGAGGGCATGGGTTATCAGGTCTATGACCTGGAGTTCCCCAACGTCAAGGAAAGCGAGGCGTCGCGTGTCTATTGGCGGCGTTCGGTACGCGAGTTCGCCAGCGAATTGCGCAAGCTGACTGGCAAGCGCCTGACGCGCGCCAACTTGAAAGCCGCGATGGCGATGACCGGGCGGGCCCAGGCGGCTTTCCGCGCGCTGCACAATTTCCGTCGCCAGACGCCGTCGCTGATTCTCGGCAAGGACGCCTTCCTGGTTACCAACGCCTACTTTTTTGACGATATTTCCCGGTGGACCGTAGCAGTCGAAAAACTCAATGCCGAACTGGCCGAGCGTCAGGCGGCCGGCTTCCGGGCCGTGCAGAGCAAGGCGCCGCGCGTCGTGTTTACCGGTTCGCCGCCGATCTTTCCCAATCTCAAGCTGCCGCTGCTCATTGAGGAAGCCGGCGGGGTGGTCGTCGCCGATGAAACCTGTTCGGCCAACCGCATGCTCTACGACATGACGGCAGTGGACGAATGGCTGCTCAACGACATGGTGGACAGCCTTGCCGACAAATACCTGAAGCCCTGCACCTGCCCGATCTTCACGCGCAACGACGACCGCAAGCGGCGTCTGCTCGATCTGGTCGACCAGTTCAAGGCCGATGGCGTGATCTACCAGGCTTTCTCGGGTTGCCAAGTGTACGAGATGGAATATCGCAGCGTCGCCGAGGAATTCAACAAGGCCGGCATCCCCATGCTCTACATCGAAACCGACTACAGCCCGGACGACCAGGGCCAGTTGTCTACACGTATCGAAGCCTTTCTCGAATCACTCAAAAACCGGAAGAAGCGTCGCGCATGAATTATTTTGCTGGAATCGATGTCGGCTCGACCGCCATCAAGGTTGCCCTGGTCGACGAACAAGGCCAGTTGGCTGGGGTCCATGTCACGGCCTCGGGCAGCCTGTTTCACAAGAACTCGACGGAGGCCCTCAATACGCTGCTGAACAAGCTGGGCCTGCACCGCGACGACGTTCGCTACCTGATCGCCACCGGTTACGGCCGCAAGCTGTTCAAGGAAGCCGACGATTCGATCAGCGAAATCACCGCCAATGCGGCCGGCGCCTTCGAGACCGGCAAGGCCTATGGCGGCGTGCGGACCATCATCAACATCGGCGGCCAGGATTCGAAAGCCATCCGGATCGACCCGACCGGCAATGTCGAAAACTTCGCCATGAACGACAAGTGCGCCGCCGGCACCGGCCGTTTCCTCGATGTTGCGGCACGCAATCTTGAACTCGATCTGGAGGAGTTGGGCGACTACCACTTTCAGGGCGACAAGGCACCGCTCAACATCAACAGCACCTGCACGGTTTTTGCCGAGTCGGAAATCATCGGCTTGCTGGCCAATGGTCACGGCAAGTCGGAGATCATCGCCGGCATCCACTATTCGATCGCCTCGCGCACGGTGCGCCTGGCCAAGCGCGTTGGCGTCGAGGATCGCGTCTATTTCGACGGCGGCCCGGCGCTCAACAAAGGGCTGGTCGCCGCCATCCAGGACGAACTCGGACGCGAACTGCTGGTGCCGGACTATCCGCAGACGACGACAGCCTTCGGCGCTGCCATCCTGGCCCGCAACGACTATCTGGAAGAAAACGCCGGATGATGGAAGCGGAAACCATCGTCGGACTGCCGATGGCCTTCGCTCTCGGCCTGGTCTACGGCCTGGGGCCGTGTCTGGTCAGTTGCCTGCCTTATCTCGGGCCGGTTTTTTTGGCCCGCGATTTCAGTTGGCGGCGGTCGTGGCGCGTGGTGCTGCCGTTATCGTTCGGACGCCTTGCCGGCTATGCCGCGTTCGGTGCCCTGGCCGGCTGGGTCGGGCATTACGCCAAGGAGGGCATGGCCGTCTCATCATCGCTGCATGTGCTGATCGGCGCGGCGGCGCTGATGGTGGGCATTTCGCTGCTCCGGCAACGCACGCCGGCGTGTGCCATGGCGGCGGTCCCGGCCGGCGAGGCCGTTCCCATGCAGCGTTTCGATGTCGGCCGGGAAGTGCGGCCGCTGCTACCCGGCGGACTATTTCTGATGGGTATCGGCATGGCGCTGACCCCGTGCGGTCCGCTCGGTGTCGTTCTCTTTTCTGCCGCGGCTTCGGGCGGGACAGCGAGCGGCTTGCTGCTCGGCAGCAGCTTCGGGCTGGGCGCAATTGTCGTGCCGTCGCTGGTCTATGGCCTGGGGGTTGCGTATTTCGGGCGTCATCTGCGCCAGCAGCTCGGCCCCTGGCTGCCGCGTGTCGAATGGCTGAGTGCCGGCCTGTTAATCCTGGTTGGCTTGCGCCAACTGGCTTTCCTTCTTTGATGGCGATCCTCATGAACCGTCCCCGTTATCTTCCCCTGATTCTTTCGTTGGCCACCGTTGGCGCACTGCATGCCGAGGAGAAGGTTCTTCCCGAAGTTCAGGTCACGGCGACCACCGACGACGTTGCAGACCGCCGGGAGGCGGCAACGCAGAAAGTGATCATCGGCAGCAAGGATATCGAGAACATGGGGGCGCTGACCGTCAGTGATGTGCTCGGCAAACTGCCCGGTGTCGATGCCGGCGCGCCGGGGGCGGACGGTTCGATGGCGATGCGGGCGCGTGGCATGACGCGCGATTCGGTGCAGATGTATATCGACGGCGAACGGGTTGCCGGCAATGCGCGCATGGCGCAGGCCATGGTTGGCCGCCTGCCGTCCACCGAACTCGAACGGGTCGAGATCATTCGCGGCGCTTCGGCCGAGTTTGGCGGCAGTGCGCCGGTGACCGTCAACCTGGTATTCAGGAAGGCGCGCTCCAAGGCGTCGACGGCCGTCAAGGCGGCGCTTGGCGTGCGCAACGATGAACCGAACGCCCAGTTCACGCTGACCAAGGGCGGCGGCGACGCAACCCTGTCCTGGCTGGTTCCGTTGACCATCAACCGCCATCAGATGCCGAGCGGGAGCAGACTCGAACGCCGCGACAGCAGTGGCACGAATCAGCTGGAAAAAGCCGATGGCAGGCGGACGATGTACGAATTGGTCTTCTCGCCACGATTGGTCTGGAAATCGGGCAGCGACAGCCTGACCATCGCGCCCAGCCTGTTCCGTGCCTGGGGCGATCAAGTCACGGATACGACGCGCAGCGATTTTGCGACGCCGGCCAACAGCGGCAGCCGCCATGATGACGAGAGCAACCGCACGGCCTTCAACCGGCTGCGTGCCGATGGCGAGATGGTCCGCGCCGGCACCAAGTATTCCGGGCGTCTGGCCTGGTCGAAAGGTGAGCGCAAGGCCGATGTCACGCGCGATTACCTCGGTTTCGGTGGCTTACCCAGCCGCAGTAGCGAAGTGCGCCAGCGCAACGAAACCGACTTCGGCGCCTCGCTGCGCGCCGACCGGTCGATCGGCCAGCATCTGCTGGCCGTCGCCCTGGAAGAAAGCGAGCATCGACGCGACGACAGCATGAACGGCACGACCGGCAACGAGTCCCACCACGGCTGGGATCGGCAATGGAGCGCCTGGCTGCAGGACGAGTGGAGCCCGGTCAGTGCCGTGACGGTGACCGGCGGCTTGCGCGGTGAGTCGATCCGCTATGCCGCCGACGGCAATACGCAGCGCTATGAAGAAATCCTGCCCTCCCTGGCTTTGCGCTGGGAGCCTATCCAGCGCTGGGTTTTCCGGACTTCGCTGGGCGCCGGGGTCAAGGCGCCGAAGCTTCAAGAGCTGCTCAATCAGCCGGTTTACAGCGTCGGCAGCAATACGCCGCTGGAGGCCGACCGGCGTGGCAACCCGAATCTCAGGGCCGAACGCAGCGTCAATTTCGAAGCCGTCCTCGAACACTATTTATCCGGCGATGCCGGCGTGATCGGTGCCAATGTCTATGCCCGACAAACCGAGGATTTCATCGAAAAACGCACCCAGCTGGAAGGAGGGCGCTGGGTCGAAAGGCCATGGAATGAAGGTACTGCGCTGCACTGGGGGATTGAACTTGACGCCAAGTTGCGCACCGACCGATACGGTTGGCGTGGCGCCACCTTGCGCAGCCACCTGACGGTGCCGCGCAGCAGCGTCGATGATCCGCGTCTGGGCATCACCCGCCCGGCCCGCGAAACGCCGCGTTACCAGTTGAGTGCCGGCTACGATCAAACGATGGGCGAACTGAGCTTTGGCGCTTCGGTGCAGTATTTCAGCCGCGTAGTCACTGAAATAGCCGGCGAGCAGCGCTCGGTGACGCGGGATCGCACCCTGCTCGATGCCTACGTTCTTAAGCGTCTCAGTCCGAAACTCAATTTGCGCCTGTCGCTGCAGAATCTGCTGAAAACCCAAACACGTCAGCAACAGGATGCCTTTACCACCGGTGCGAATTGGTCGCTCGGCAATACGGCGCTGGGTGTGCGGACTGTCATGCTGGCGCTCGAAGGGAAGTGGTAGGAGCGCAAAAGGAGTATTTCAATTTTGGCCATTTTTTCCGGTTGACCGTGGAAGTCCCGGGGGTGGCTCACACAGGCATGCAAGCTGCTTTGATAATTGACTTGGGGGCCGTCGCGCCCGTTCTGCAATTATGTGAGCACCATGAAAACGCGCTACATTCATCCCGTTGCGACCAAGGAAGAGCTGGTCGAGCATGAACAACTCCTGATTCGCGAAAGCATCCGTTTGCTGAGTCGTGGCCTGGAACCCGAAAAGGCCATTCGCGAAATGCTCCATCTCCTGTCGGAGCTGCTTGGCCTGAATCGCGGCCGGGTCGTGTTGCCCGAGGGGCAAAAGGGGGAACTGGCCATTCGGATTGCCTATGGTCTGACCCAAGACCAAATGGAGCGAGGCAAATACCGCATAGGAGAGGGTATTACGGGGCGCGTCATGCAATCGGGCGAGGTCCTGATCGTTCAGGATATTGATAACGAGCCGGCTTACCTGGCCCGGGCGGTAGACCGGAGCGTCCTGCCGGAAGGAACGGTTTCCTTCATCGCTTTGCCGATCATGGTGGATAGGGTGGTTGCCGGCGTGCTCGGCGTGCATCGCCTGCGTTCCCGGCAGCGCTCGCTGGGCGCGGATTTGCAGATACTGCACACGGTGGCCGAGCTGATGGGGCAGATTTTCAAGATCAATCAATTGATCGAGAAACGTACCGCATCCCTCAAGGAGGAAAACCGTTCGCTGAGAACAGCGCTGCAGCAGAAGGCCTTGAGCAAATCGAACTGGGGCATTATCGGCGAAGCGCCGCAACTGATTTCCGCCCTCGACCAGCTCGAGCAGGTGGCTGGCACCGAGGCGACAGTCCTCCTGCTCGGCGAATCGGGCACCGGCAAGGAGCTGTTCGCCCGCGCCCTGCATCTGCAGAGCCCGCGCCGCGACAAGCCCTTCGTCAAGGTCAATTGCGCGGCGATTCCGGAAACGCTTTTTGAAGCCGAGCTGTTTGGCCACGAAAAGGGCGCCTTCACCGGCGCCAGCCAGCAGCGTATCGGACGCTTCGAACAAGCCAACGGCGGCACGCTCTTTCTTGATGAAATCGGCGATCTTCCGCTGCCAGTGCAGGTCAAGCTGCTGCGCGTTCTGCAGGAACATGTCATCGAACGCCTGGGTGGTCGCGGCGAAATCGCCGTCGATGTCCGTATTGTCGCAGCGACCCACCAGGACATGATGGCGCTGGTGCGTGCCGGGCGCTTCCGGCTGGATCTCTACTATCGCCTCAACGTCATACCGATCCGCCTGCCGGCTCTGCGCGAGCGGCCGGGCGACATCAAGCTGCTTGTTCGCCATTTCGTATCGCAACTCAATCAGCGCCATCAGCGCAACATCCTGATCATGCCGCAAGGGCTCAGCGGCCTGGTTTCCTATCCCTGGCCGGGCAATATCCGGCAGTTGTACAACGTCCTTGAACGCATCATCCTGCTCTCGCGCGGCGACGAGATCGATGAAGCCACGGTCGACTACGCACTGATTACCGAGGCCCAGGGCCAGCCCATCGAAGCCTTGCCGGCGCCGGTGGCGAGCCGCCAGCCATTGCCCGTGGCGGAGAGTTCCCACCCCGTCGTGCGCGGCCATCAGGCTATTGCAGTGGATGACCGGGAACAGATTCACGCCGCGCTCGTCCAGCACGGCGGCAACAAATCGAGAACGGCCAAGGCGCTGAACCTGACTTTGCGTCAGCTGAATTACCGGATCGAGATTCTCGGCATTGCCGTACCGTCGAAAAAACCAGCCAATTTGTAAACAATTTGTGTACAAATTGATTTGTACACAAATTTCAAATTTCCAGCAAGCTATTGAATTTATTGGCGGATATGACCTGGCACGTGGCTTGCGATAGAAGAGACAAGCCAAACCCTGTGGGCTCAGCCCATCTGACCAGGAGATATTCATGTCCGCTTCCGCTCTTGCCATTCCCGCCGCAGATCAACTGATTCGCGACTACTCGCTTTCGCTATGTGCCTCTGAAGAAAGCTTCGGCGCCATCCGCGAGGTCATCGCCGCCCAGTTGAAACCGAAGGTCCTCGACATCGATTTGAAGGCCGAATATCCGGAAGAATTTCTCCGGGCGCTGGGCCGGGCTGGCGGCTTTCGTGGCGCAGTCGATGTCGAGTTCGGCGGTAACGAGCTCGGCTTGAAACACGTCATCCAGGTCATGGAGGAAGTCTCCAAGGAGTGCATGTCGAGCGGCTTTCTGGTCTGGTGCCAGACCGCCTGCGCCCGCTATATCCAGCTCTCGGACAACGCCTGGGTGAAAAAAGAATTCCTGCCGCGCATCGCCGCCGGTGAGTTGCTGGTCGGCACCGGTCTCTCCAACACCATCAAGTCCTGCGACAACATCGAGGAGTACCGCCTTTCGGCCAAGCGCGTCGATGGCGGATACATCGTCAACGGCGTTTTGCCCTGGGTTTCCAACCTCGGCCAGAACCACTACTTCACCACCGGCTGCCCGGTGCGCAACGAGGATGGCAGCAACGACGGGCTGGTCTTCATCCTCGTCGATTGTCAGCAAGCCGGCTTCAAACTGGTCGATTGCGCTCACTTCATCGGTCTTGACGGGACGCGGACGCTGGCCTGCCAGTTCAAGGAAGTCTTCATTCCGGACAACATGGTGCTCGCCCAGCCGAGCGAGTCGGCGGCCTACGTCAAGCGCATCAAGCCGGGCATGATCCTCGCCCAGATGGGCATGGGCCTCGGTCTGATCGACGCCTGCAGCAAATTGATGGCGCAGGCCAACCGGACGTTGGCCCATGTCAATCAGTATCTCGATGACCAATTCGAGGACATTGAATCTGCCCTGGAGGAAGGCCGCGCCGCTACCTACGCGCTGGCCGATGAAGTGCAACAGGGCCCGGTTGCCGACCGGACGCTGGATATCCTGAAGCTGCGCCTGGCCGGTGGCGAGTTGTCTGTCCGTGCCGCCCACGCCGCCATGCTGCATCAGGGGGCCAAAGGTTACCTCGTTCGCAATGCCGCTCAACGTCGCCTGCGGGAAGCCTATTTCGTGGCCATCGTGACCCCGGCCACCAAGCACCTGCGGCGCGAGATTGCGCGCATTGAGGACGGTTTGTCCTGCAATGCCTGAACCCAAACGCCATTGTTCACGAGAGAAAAAACATGTCTGAAGTTGCCCAAACCACCCAGTGGATCTGCAAGGTCTGCAACTGGATTTACGACGAAGTCGCCGGCGATCCCGAGCACGGCCTTGCCCCCGGTACCGCCTTTGCCGACATTCCCGAGGACTGGTATTGCCCGGAGTGTGGCGTGACCAAGGCCGATTTTGAAGCATTGACGTTCTGAAGCGGTGCCGATTCTGGTGCGCCGCACAAAGTTGGTGCCCGAACCAGACTGCCGATGCCGAGCAAACCCCAAAAAGGGCCGATAGAGCCCGCCCCGAAGTGGCACGAATGATGCGCTGCAATAAATAAATTTCAACCTCCAAGGATAACGACATGTCACTGATTAACCCCTTCGATCCGAATGTCAAACTTCACGCTGGCTGTAGCTGCGGGCAACACAGCAGCGAAGCCGAACACCTGGAAGCCGAAAGCGCCGCCCTGAACCGCCGGATGGTGGAAAACACCGTGATGCGCGCGCTTTTTCCGCAGGATGTGGAGCGTCGCCGTTTTCTCTCGGCCGTTGGCGTCAGCACGGCGCTGGCGGCGATTTCCGAGTTCATTCCTTTTGGCGCCTTGGAAGCCTTCGCTCAGGACAAGGGGCCGCTCGAAAAGAAGGACTTGAAGATCGGCTTTCTGCCGATTACCTGTGCGACGCCCATCATCTTTGCTGGTGCAGCCGATTTCTACGGCAAGGAAGGCCTAAACGTCACGCTACAGAAAACGGCTGGCTGGGCGATCGTTCGCGACAAGGTGCTGGCCAAGGAATTCGATGCGTCGCACATGCTGTCGCCGATGCCGCTGGCAATCTCGATGGGGGCAGGTTCAAACGCGACGCCGATGGTCATGCCCTTGATGGAGAACACCAACGGCAACGCCATTACGCTGCACGTTAAACACAAAAACAACCGCGATCCGAAGAACTGGAAGGGCATGAAGTTTGCCATTCCCTTCGACTATTCGATGCACAACTTCCTTTTGCGCTACTACCTTGCCGCCAACGGTCTCGATCCGGACCGGGATGTCCAGCTGCGCGTCATGTCGCCGCCCGACATGGTGGCCAATCTGCGCTCCGGCAACATCGACGGCTTCATCGTCGCCGAGCCCTTCAATCAGCGCGCGGTGTACGAAAACGTCGGCTTCATCCATGCCCTGACCAGCGAGATCTGGAATAACCACCCGTGCTGCGCCTTCGCCGCCTCGGAGGATTTCGTCAAACACAACCCCAATACCTTTGCCGCACTGGTGCGCTCGATCATGCGCGCCACCGTTTTCGTGAATAAGGCAGAAAACCGCAAGGGCGTAGCGGCGATGATCGCCCCGGCCAATTACCTCAACCAGCCACCGACGGTGGTCGAGCAGGTATTGACCGGGCGTTTCGCCGACGGCCTCGGTCAGGTCCGCAATGAGCCTGACCGGATCGGTTTCGACCCTTTCCCGTGGCACTCGATGGCGGTCTGGATGCTGACCCAGATGAAGCGCTGGGGCTACATCAAGGGCAACGTGAACTACAAGGAGATTGCCGAAAAGGTGTTCCTCGCTACCGATGCCAGAAAGCGAATGGCAGAACTCGATATCGCGGCGCCGAAATCCACGTATGGCAAGCACCAGATACTCGGCAAGGAGTTCGATCCGAGCAAGCCGGAAGAGTATCTAAAGAGCTTCGCCATCAAGGCCTGAGCCAGCCCAACAGGAGATCATCATGTCCGCCAGTCTTTTTGATCAGCCATCACGGCTTGGCCGCAAGGAGTCACCATGAAAACTACCCTGACATTCCGGGCCGCCGTGCTTTCGCTATTTATCTTTGCGATGTTCATCGGTACCTGGCATCTCGCCACCCAAGCCCCGAAGGAAAGCGCGGCAGCCCAAGCCGTAAATGCCGAATACGCCGAACTGATGGGGAAGGGAGCCGAGAAAACAGGCGGCTTCCCGTCGCCGGAAAAGGTCGGTAGCGCCTTCGTCAAATACCTGTCCGATCCTTTTTACGACAACGGTCCGAACGACAAGGGGATTGGCATCCAGGTCGGCTACTCGTTGCTGCGTGTCGGCACCGGCTTCCTGCTTGCCATGCTGTTCGCCTTGCCGCTCGGCTTCGTAATTGGCATGTCGCCGCTGATGACCAAGGCGCTCAATCCCTTCATCCAGATTCTCAAGCCGATCTCGCCATTGGCCTGGATGCCGCTCGCGCTCTATACCTTGAAGGACTCCGAAGTCTCGGGCATTTTCGTGATCTTCATCTGCTCGTTGTGGCCGATGCTGATCAATACCGCCTTCGGCGTCGCCGGCGTGCGGCGCGACTGGATCAATGTCGCCCGGACGCTGGAAGTCAATCCGTTGCGCAAGGCCTTCCTGGTCATCCTGCCCGCTGCCGCGCCGACCATCCTGACCGGCATGCGCATTTCGATGGGGATCGCCTGGATCGTCATCGTCGCGGCCGAGATGCTGGTCGGCGGCACCGGAATTGGCTACTTCGTGTGGAACGAATGGAACAACCTGGCTCTCCCTAATGTCATTTTCGCGATCACCATGATTGGTCTGGTCGGCATGGCGCTCGACCTCGGTTTCGGCACCTTGCAAAAATTCGTCACCTACCGGGAATAAGCATCATGACCGCACATTTTCTCAGCGTTGAAGGTCTCTCCAAGATCTATCCGACGGCCGATGGCAAACCTGGTACGCCGGTCTTCGAGGACATCCACTTTGCCATCGAAAGAGGCGAATTCATCTGCATCATCGGCCACTCCGGGTGCGGCAAGACGACTATCCTCAATGTTCTGGCCGGCCTTGAAGAAGCCAGCGCCGGCGGGGCGATCATGGATGACCGGGAAATCGATGGTCCCAGCCTGGATCGCGGTGTCGTATTCCAGGGCCACGCCCTGATGCCGTGGATGACGGTGCTCGGCAACGTCGCCTTCGCCACCAAGTCGCGCTGGCCCGATTGGTCCAAGGCGCAGATCGAGGAGCATTGCACGACCTACCTCGAGATGGTCGGCCTCGGTCACGCCATCCACAAGAAGCCGGCCGAGTTGTCGGGCGGCATGAAACAGCGTGTCGGCATCGCCCGCGCCTTTGCCATCGAGCCCAAGATGCTGCTCCTCGACGAGCCGTTCGGGGCGCTTGATGCGCTGACCCGCGGGACGATTCAGGACGAGTTGCTGAAGATCGTCCGGGCGACGCAACAGACCGTTTTCATGATCACCCATGATGTCGACGAGGCCATCCTGCTCGCCGACAAGGTGATCCTGATGAGCAACGGGCCGCTCGCCAAGATCGCCGAGATCGTCGAGATCACCATGCCGCGTGACCGGACCCGGGCCGAGATGCACCACGACCCGCAGTTCTACCGCATCCGCAATCACCTCGTCGATTTTCTGGTGAATCGCTCGAAAAGCTATGCCGGCAGTGACGCTGCGCAACTGCACGACGCCAAGCACCCGCCGGTGGTCCGCCCCGGCCTCGTTCCCGACGGCACGCCCTCTGGCGACAACGGCGGCCGCCCCGTTCTCAAGCAAGTCGTCAATCAATAACCCCCCCAACCAGGAGCACCACCATGAACCGCAACGACATTACCGAAATGATCATCGGCGCCAAGATTGCCAAGGGCATCAAATGGGCTGACGTCGCCACCCAGATCGGCCTCTCCAAGGAGTGGGTGACGGCAGCCTGCCTGGGCCAGATGGCGCTCGACGCCAAGCAGGCGGCGATCATCGCCGAAACCTTCGAGCTGCCGCCCGAGGCTGTCGCCATCCTCCAGGCAGTGCCGTACAAGGGTTCGCTGCCGACCGCCGTACCTACCGATCCGCTGATCTACCGTTTCTACGAACTGATCAGCGTCTATGGCACGACCTTCAAGGAGCTGATCCACGAAGAATTCGGCGACGGCATCATGTCCGCCATCGATTTCAAGATGGATCTGCAGCGCGAAGCCAACCCGATGGGTGACCGGGTCAGCATCACCATGTCGGGCAAGTTCCTGCCCTACAAGACCTACTAATCCACCCGTTCCCCGCCGCGGCGGGGAATCCCACGCAAGCCGGTGCTGAACGCCCGTTTTGACGGGCAGGGCAGCGCTCAACCTGAATTTCGTATTTCCCGACCTTACTGGAGCCTCAAAATGACTGAAACGACCAAAACCTACCTTCGCCCGATCGACCGCGATGGACTGCTGAAATTTGCCGCCGGCGGCAAGGAAAACCCCGAACGCCGCGGGACCAACAAGGTGCACACCGTGATGCAGGGCCAGTTCCGCTCGTGGAGCTTCGTCGGCATCCATAACCCGGTGGTCGTTGATGAGCCGCTCCACCTGTTCGGCGAGAACACCGCGCCGGCTCCGGGTGAAGTTGTCCTCTCCGCCCTTGGCGGCTGCCTCGGCGTCGGCATCACGGCGATTGCCACGCATCGCCAGGTCAAACTCTCCCGCCTCGAAATCTTCCTCGAAGCCGACATCGGCAATACGGCTGCCTGGGGGGCCGGCGGTGCCGAGCGTCTGCCGGCCGACATGGGTTTCAAGGAAATCCGCGTCAAGGTCATCGTCGAAGGCGATGCCAGCCAGGAAGAACTGGACGACATCGTGCAGAAGGCCAATTACTACTCGCCGGTTGCCAACACGATGCGCAACCCGATTCCTTTCACCATCGCCAAGGTTGACGAGGCCTGAGATGAGCAAATCGTTTTCGGTCATCACCGGGGACGTCTCCAAGGCGCTGGGCAAGTTGCGCAGCGCCATTCCGGAGACGATGAAAGGCTTTGGCCAGATGTCGCAGGCAGCCTTGGCCGAAGGCAGCTTGTCGGCCCTGCACAAGGAGCTGACGGCGCTTGCCATCGGTGTCGCCTCGCGCTGCGATGCCTGCATCGGTTTTCATGTGAAGGCCCTGATCAAGCTCGGGGTGAGCCGCGAGCAACTGATGGAAACGCTGGCCATCTGCGTTTACATGGGCGGCGGCCCGACCCTGATGTATGCCGCCGAAGCCGTCCGAGCCTACGACGAGTTCGAAGGCGCCTGATGCCGTCCGGTTCGCCCCTGCGGTCGATGCCAGCGGGGGCGGGCATCCCCATTGAAAGTCAGCAGAAATGAATAATCGCACCCTGATCATCGGTAGCGGCCTGGCCGGTATCACCCTCGTTCGCGAGCTTCGCAAGCTCGACAAGGCGCGCGAAATCATCGTCATCACGGCCGATGATGGCGCTTTCTATTCGAAGCCCAACCTGTCCAACGCCTTCGCTGCCAACAAGCGGCCGGAGGACATGGTGCTCACCCCCGCCGACAAGCTGGAGCGCGACCTTGGCATCCAGATCATGGCGCATACCGCCGTCGCCCACATCGACGCTGGTCGTCGGGAAGTCGTGTGTACGCGGGGCTCGCTGGCCTATGACCAACTCGTCCTGGCCGTCGGCGCCTCGCAGATTCCGCTGCCGCTGGCCGGCGATGGTGTCCAGGATGCGATCTCGATCAACAGCCTGGCCGATTACGCTCGCCTGCGCAGCCGGCTGGTTGGGAAACGCAGCGTCGCCATCGTCGGCGCCGGGCTGATCGGCTGTGAATTCGCCAACGACCTGCGTCTGGGCGATTTTGCCGTCGACGTCTACGACCAGATCGAACAGCCGATGGGCCGCCTGTTGCCGCCTGCAGCGGCGGAGCAATTGCGCGACAAGTTGACCGCCATCGGCGTTGGCTTTCATCTCGGAACGCGACTTGAAGCCATCCGGCGCGACGGCGAGCGTTACGTGCTGATCGACGGCCAGGGCAATGCCCGGGCCTACGACCTCGTGTTGTCGGCCATCGGCCTGCGGCCCAATCTCGGTCTGGCCAAGACGGCCGGGCTGGCCACCGGTGTGGGCATCGTCACCGACGCCTTCCTGCGAACCTCAGCCCCGAATATCTTCGCGCTGGGCGATTGCGTCGAGCAGGGCGGGTTGTTCCTGCCTTACGTCATGCCGATCATGCTCGGCGCCAAAAAGCTGGCTGGCACCCTGACCGGCAACCCCGATCCGGTCAGTTATCCGGCGATGCCCATCGTGCTCAAGACACCGGCTTGCCCGACCGTCGTTTCGCCGCCGCCCAGCCCTGTCGGTCACTGGGATGCGACGCTCTCCGAGGACGGTTTGCGGGCGCTTTTCGTCGATCAGGCGAGCGGGCAGCCCAGCGGTTTTGTCGTGCAGGGCAGTTTCACCAAGGAGCGCATGGCGCTGGCCGCCTTGATGCCGAATTTGAGCGCCTGACCCCATTTTTGCCCTGGCCGAGGGGCGGGATCGATTGCTACGGTCAACCAGGAAAAAAGGCCAAAAATCAAATCGCCGGCAGCGGTCTGTTCATTTGAGCTTGCTTCGCCCCCTAAAAGCCCTAAAATTGCGCCCCTTCCGGCGCCTTGGTTTTTCCGGTGCGCCAAGCCAGCTTTGACCAAACCGAGGAATGACCATGAATAAATCCGAACTGATCGATGCCATCGCCGAAGAAGCCGGCCTGACCAAGGCTGATGCCGCCAAGGCCCTGGATGCCGTGACCGGCGCCATCGTTGCTGCCGTCGCTGCCGGCGATACCGTTTCCCTGATCGGTTTCGGCACTTTCAAGGCATCGGCCCGCGCGGCCCGCGAAGGCAAGAACCCGAAGACCGGCGAAAAGCTGTCGATCGCGGCGACCACCGTGCCGAAGTTCTCGGCTGGCAGCAACTTCAAGGCAGCCGTCGCCAAGAAGTAATCCGGCGCCCGGCAAAAAAAGCCCCAGAGTCTGGATTTCTGGGGCTTTTTGTTTTCTGATCCCGCGTTTTCAAAGTGAATGGCCATGACTTTCAAAGACAGTTCGTCCGATTTCCAGATCATCGATGTCGCGTTGATCGAACCCGATCCGCAGCATCCCCGACAGAACATCGACGAAAGCAGTCTCAAGGGGCTGGCCAATTCGATTCAGAAAATGGGCGTGATTCACCCGCTGGTGGTCAGGCCGGCCAATGCCGCCGGCCGCTACACGGTGGTCGTTGGCGAGCGTCGCCGGCAGGCCGCCATCCTGGCTGGCGAGAAAGCGGTGCCGGTCATCGTCCGCGCCTGCGCAGCGGCGGAAACCCTTGAAGTTCAGGTTTTCGAAAATATCGGCCTGGGCGTGCGTTCGGCGCTCGAGGCGCGTGAGATGGCCAACGCCATTCAGACCATCGCGGCGCGTTTCGCGTCGCCCGATGAGGCGGCCCAGCACTTTGGCCGCGCCCCTACCTGGCTGGCCCAGGCGACGGCGGCCGCCAATTTGTCGGAGAAGGTCACCGCCCTGCTCGATGCCGGCAAGATTTCCAGCACCGGTGCCGCCGTGCAGCTCGAAAGGCTGGCAAAAAAGAACGAGGCCAAGGCCGACGTCCTGATCGACCGGATCGAGCAATTGCCCGAGGGCGAGAAGGTATCGAAGAAAGTCGTCGACAGCGCGCTGTCGGAAGTCACCGGCGGGCGGAAAAAGAAGGAAAGCGCGGCTGCCGATGAGCCGGTCGTTTCGGCATTGCCGGCATCCGACGTTCCGCCTTGGGAAGACCTGCCGGAGGCGCCCCCCGTCTCCAGCGCCCGGCGTCGGATCAGTCAGGACAAGGTCAAACTCGTCGCCGAACTGCTCGGCCTGGACGATGGCGACGAGGAAGAAGTGCTCATTCGACTGATCGACGAATTCCTGGCGCAGAAGAATTCCTGATCCATCGGGCGCGCCTCAAGCCGTCCCGGCCTGCCGGGCAAAACGGGCCAGGACGTGGCCGGCCATGCCTTTGGCCAGTTCTTCCTCGCCGTAAAAAACGGCGCCCAGACCGTCCTTGCGCAGCATCTCCGATTCATTCTCGCTGTGGGTGCGCAGCACGATCTCGATGTCCGGATTGAGCGTTCTCGCCGTGTCGATCATTTGCCGGATGTTGATCGGGTCAGGGCTGGCAATGACCAGCATCGCTGCCTCGGCGATGTGCGCCTGAATCAGGACGGAAGGCTCGCTGGCATCTCCCGAGACGGCGGCGAGCCCCCTTTTGCGCAAGCCTTCGACCAGTTCCCGGTTCTGCTCGGCGACCACGTATGGGATCCCCTGCCGATCCAGCGCCTCGGAAATCCGCCGCCCAACCCGACCGTAACCGACCAGCACCACCTGCTTCTCGAGAAACTTGCGTTCGGTGCTCATCGGCAGTTCGGCAAACGGATCGCCGCGTTGCTCAAGCGTCCGGGCCTTGGCTGAGCGGCCCAGCACCCAGCGCCGCAAGGGTTCGATGGCCGAGAACATGAGCGGGTTGAGGGCAATCGAGAACAGCGCGCCGGCCAGGATCAGGCTCATCCCTTCGTTCGTCATCAAGCCAAGGGACTGGCCCAGCCCGGCCAGAATGAACGAGAACTCGCCGATCTGGGCGAGGCTGGCGGCGACGGTCAGGGCGGTGTTGAGCGGGTAGCGCAGGGCGAGGACCAGGGCCATGGCGGCCAGCGTTTTGCCGACCATGACGATGGCGACGACGCCGAGGACCTGCCATGGCTTGTCGACCAGGATCGATGGCTGGAAGAGCATGCCGACGGAAACGAAGAAGAGGACGGAGAAGGCGTCGCGCAGCGGCAGGGATTCTTCGGCCGCGCGATGGCTGAATTCCGACTCGCGCATGACCATGCCGGCAAAGAAGGCGCCCAGTGCGAACGACACGCTGAACTGCAGAGCCGCGCCATAGGCGATGCCGATGGCGGCGGCGACGACCGACAGCGTGAACAGTTCCCGCGAGCCGGTGGCGGCGATGTGCCAGAGCAGCCACGGAATGACCTTGCGGCCGACGATCATCATCAGCCCGATGAAGGCGCAGACCTCGAGCAGGGTCTTGGCGACGGCGATCCAGATTTCCTGCGTGCCACCGGCTGACTGCGCTTCGCCGCCGAGAATGCCGGCCAGCGGCGGCAACAGGACGAGGACGAGTACCGTGGCCAGGTCTTCGACCACCAGCCAGCCGACAGCGATCTTCCCGTTCATGTTGTCGAGAATGCCCTTGGCTTCCAGCGCCTTGAGCAGTACGACGGTACTGGCGCAGGACAGCGAAAGACCGAAGAGCAGGCTGTGTCCCAATTCCCAGCCCCAGCTCCGGGCGACAGCCATGCCGAGCAGGGTCGCGCAGGCCATCTGGACGACGGCGCCGGGGACGGCGATGCGCTTGACGGCCATCAGGTCGCCCAGCGAGAAATGCAGGCCGACGCCGAACATCAGCAACATCACGCCGATTTCGGACAGCTGGGCGGCGATGCTCATGTCGGCGACAAAGCCCGGTGTGGCCGGGCCGATCAAGATGCCGGCGGCGAGGTAGCCGACCAGCGCGGGCAGTTTTATGCGCTCGGCGACGAAGCCAAGAATCAAAGCCATGCCGAAGCCGGCGGCGAGCGTGGTGATCAGGGGAATGCTGTGGTCCATGGGGGCCCTTGCTGGTTATGGGACGGCTCCCTTTCGGACAAGCCGGTCTGCCCGAAGATTCCCGGCCTCGATGCCGGATGCTTCGTTTGCCGGCTGATCGCTTGGTATAGTCGCGAACCGGATTCGCTCCCGCCATCGTTCAAAATCGTGTCCACCAACGCCTATCGCGGCCGTTTCGCGCCATCGCCCACCGGCCCGCTGCATTTCGGTTCACTGGTTGCTGCTGTCGGCAGCTACCTCGACGCGCGCACGCAGGGCGGGGCCTGGCTGGTCCGCATGGAAGATGTCGATACGCCGCGCAACGTGGCGGGGGCGGCGGATGCCATCCTGAAAACGCTGGACGCTTTCGGCTTTGAGTGGGATGGGCCGGTGTTGTTTCAGAGCGACCGATTTGAGGCTTATGGCGCGGCGCTGGAAAAGCTCAAGTCGGCCGGGCTGGCCTACGGGTGCGCCTGCTCGCGCAAGGAAATCGCCGATTCGGCCAGGCGCCCGGCGGTTGATGGCGGGCTGGCTTATCCCGGTACGTGTCGGGCCGGATTGCCGGCGGGGCGGGCGGCGCGAGCCTGGCGCCTGCGCGTGACCGATGCCGAAATTGCCTTCGCTGATCGCCTGCAGGGACGCGTCGCCCAGCATCTCGAAAGCGACGTCGGCGACTTTGTGCTGCGCCGGGCCGATGGCTTGTTCGCCTACCAGCTCGCGGTTACGGTCGACGACGATTTTCAGCACATTTCGCAGGTCGTGCGCGGCGCCGATCTGCTCGCTTCAACGCCGCGCCAGATCTGGCTGCAACGCTGCCTGGGCTTTGCCACGCCGGGCTACGCCCATCTGCCGGTGGCGGCCAATGAGGCGGGTGAAAAGCTGTCGAAGCAGACGCTGGCCCGTCCTTTGGCCGACGACATTGCAGCGGCCGAGCTGGTCCGCGCTTTGGCTTTTCTCGGTCAGGTCGTGCCGGCCGAACTGGCGCGGGCGACGGTGGCCGAGGTCTGGGGTTGGGCCTTGGCGAACTGGTCGTTCGCGGCCATTCCCCGCACCCCGGCGATCATCGTTCCTCTGGCTTAGTTTCTTCGCCTCGCCAGTGGCGCTGGCTGTAGCCGGCGATGCCGACCATGGCGCGAACCAGCCCGTAGGCCAGCCAGCGCAGGAAACGGGAGTGCATGGGTTGGCGCGACAGTTCTTCGGCGAGCAACTCGCGGGCGCCGATGGCCATCGCTTCGTGGAGGCTGGTTTCGAGTTCGCCGGCAAAGACCGCGTCGCGCACGACAAGATTGGCCTCCTTGGCCAGCAGCAGGCTGAACGGGTCGATGTTCGATGAGCCGACCGTCGCCCACTCGCCATCGATGACGGCGACCTTGGCGTGCATGAAACTCTTTTCGTACTCGAAGATGCGGATGCCGGCTTTCAGCGCTGCGGCGTACAGCGTCTGCGTTGCGTAGCGGAATAGCTGGTGGTCGCTCTTGCCCTGGAGCAGCACGGTGATGCGCACGCCGCGCCGGGCGGCGGCGTAGAGCGCGCGGCCGAAACGCAGGCCGGGCAGGAAGTAGGCGTTGGCGATGAGAATCTCGCGCTGGGCGTTGTCGATGGCGTCGAGGTAAGCGTGCAGGATGTCGTTGCGGTGGCGAATGTTGTCGCGGATCAGGAAAGCCGCGTTCTGGTCGCCGGCCGCCGCACAGCAGGGATCGGCGACGGGGGCGAGACGGAAACGGCGCTTGAAGTTGACCCACGACACGGTTTCCCACATCCGGCGCACGGCGTGATGCACCTGGCGGAGGACCGGCCCTTCGACGCGCACGGCGTAGTCGTAGTGCGGGCGCATGTCGAGCGGCGCGTTGTTGTCGTCGATGATGTTGATGCCGCCGACGAAGGCGAGGCGCCCGTCGATGACGGCCAGCTTGCGGTGGAGGCGGCGCAAACGGTGGCGCTTGAAGTGAAAGCGGCCGATTTCGGGCCGGTAGAACATGGCGCGGACGCCTGCTACGGTCAACCGGGAAAAAAAGTCGATTTTGAAATTGCGCGCCCCGAAGCCGTCGACCGTGACATTGACCTGGACGCCCCGTTCGGCCGCCCGGCACAGGGCGTTGGCCACCTGGTGGCCGATCACGTCGTTGGCGAAGATGTAGCTTTCGAGGTAGATCTCGACTTCGGCGGCGTCGATGGCAGCGAGCAGGGCCGGGAAATAATCGTCGCCCGAATTGAGCAGCGTGAGCCGGTTGCCCGGCACAAACTCAGCGGCCATGCCGGGTCAGGTGAGCCGACAGCGCGGCGTGATCGGAAATGGC
>PHCF01000158.1 GCA_002842145.1 Betaproteobacteria bacterium HGW-Betaproteobacteria-6
AGGAAGCGGGAGGCATACGAACAAAAAAGGCACCGAAGTGCCTTTGGATCTAGGACGGGTCCGCAGTATAGATTATTTGACCCCCATCCGGATGGCACCATCCAGACGAATCACTTCACCATTCAGATAGGCATTCTGGACGATATGGGTGACCAGCGCGGCGTACTCCGCCGGTTTACCCATGCGCGTCGGGAACGGCACCATTTTGTTGAGCGAGTCCTGCACCTCGGGCGGCATGCCGAGCAGCATCGGCGTTTCCATGATGCCAGGTGCAATGGTCATGCAGCGGATGCCGCTGCGCGCCAGTTCGCGGGCAACCGGCAAGGTCAGGGCGACGATGCCGCCCTTCGAAGCGGCATAGGCAGCCTGACCGAGTTGGCCTTCGTAGGCAGCGACGGAGGCGGTATTGACGATGACGCCGCGCTCGCCACCGGCATCCGGCTCATGTTTCATCATCGCGTCAGCAGCCAGACGGATCATGTTGAAGGTGCCGACCAGATTGATGTTGATGACCTTGGCGAAACTCTCGAGGCGGTGCGGCCCTTCCTTGCCGAGTACCTTCTCGGCCGGGGCCACGCCGGCGCAATTGACCAGGCCATGCAGCGCACCGAATTTGGAAATTGCCGTATTTATCGCGTTGACCGCTGAAGCCTCGTTCGCCACGTCGGTTTCGACAAAACAGGCACCGGCGCCCAATTCAGCCGCCATTTTTTCCCCGGCCTCGCGATTGAGGTCAACCAGCACGACCTTAGCCCCCGCCCCGGCCAAAGCCGATGCTGTCGCCGCACCCAGGCCAGAGCCGGCGCCGGTTACCAGAAATACCTTGTCTTTGATTTGCATTGCCACAGTCTCCTGAATATCGATTGCTTTTCCAGACGGTACCGTATGGAAAACGGCCACATATTACTCCTCGATGCGTCGATCGAAAATGGCATTCGCCTCTGACCCCGCGCACCACAGTGCTATGATCAATCAATATTTCGATCCGACAGGGCAATCCGATCATGTCCGAACACGCCGCATCCGACAAAAACAGGCCGACCGTGCTCGTCATCGATCCCTCAGCCGGCAATCGGGCGCTGATCTGCGAGTGCCTTCGCCAGTTGCCGGAGGTCCGCACCATCGCCACCGGCGATGCCGAGCAGGCCTTGCAGATGTTTCGCGAAACGCTGCCCGACATGGTTCTGCTCGACACCACTCAGCAGGACACCAATGGCATCGAACTGACCCAGAAAATTCGTGCCTGGGAGCTTTCCAACATAGAAACGGGGATTTCCCCGTGGACGCCGATCGTTTTTCTCTCCTCGGTTACGGACGAGGACACGCTGGCCCGGGGCATTCTGGCTGGCGGCGACGATTTCCTGTGCAAGCCGGTCTCGGAGGTCGTCTTGCTCGCCAAGGTTCGCGCCCTGCTGCGCATTTCAACCCGGCAACAGGAAATCTGCGAAGTCCATCGCCAACTCAAGGAAATCGCCATTCTCGACAGCCTGACCGGCATCCCCAACCGTCGCCACTTCGACGACACGTTGCTCGTCGAATGGAAGCGCTGCATCCGCAACGAGGCGCCGCTCAGCATCGTCCTCAGCGACGTCGATTTCTTCAAGCAATTCAACGATATCTACGGCCACCAGGCGGGCGATCACTGCCTCCGGGCGGTGGCCAATTCGCTCAGCGAATCGCTATTTCGCGTCGAGGACTGCGTCGCCCGTTATGGTGGCGAAGAATTCGTCGCCATCCTGCCCGGCACCGATGCCGAAGGCGCCTTTGCAGTAGCCGAACGCATGCGTCAATCGGCCCGCGATCTGTGCATCCCGCACGAGCGCGGCATCGACGGCCGCGTTTCCTGCAGCTTCGGGGTCGCCAGCACCCAGCCGAACATCGACATGGCCCCGCAGCTACTGGTCAGGACGGCCGATAGCAGCCTGTACGCCGCCAAACACGCCGGACGCAACCGGGTCGAGCTGAATCGCGAGTAGGCCGAAAAAAAACGCTGTGTTGGCGTTAGGTAGTGAAGCGCCAAAATACCGGCTATCGGCAGTTCATTGTCATGTGTGATTCTGTGTGCGAAGATTGCCTTCAAGGAGTGCGAATAAAACGATGCTGACCTTCAAAAGTGCGATGACGATTTGGACTCTCTTGGCGTGGCTACCCCTCGTCAGTAGCATCGTCTATTTTCGTTCGTCGCCTTCGTCGGAGTCGGTTTTGCAAAGAATGGCCGTCTCAGCACACGGTGCAGTGATTGCATTGCTGTGTTCTGTCGCCCTGCTTGTTGCAATATTTGGTTCGCCTCGACAGGAATACGGAGAGATTTACCGCCTTCTCCTATGGGTGCCACTCTTTCTGGTGGCATACTCATTTTTCCGCTTCCGGGGCAAGAAGGAGATTCACTTCCTTCAACTGCTGAACATTCTCTGGCTCATCTTTGCATTCCTTTTTGGAGGAATGGCCATTACGGGGGTATGGCTCTAATCAAGCACAACGATTGTTAGCAGCCATGCAGACCGTAACCTACCCCAAAACGGCAGAATAGAACTTTTTGCCTTGCATCCGATGGCTGTTCTTGTCCAAGAGCCGATGCCATCCAAGGTAGTTATCCAGATACTTCGTCGCCACCCCCTTGAAACTGAACATCCAGCCTTTCAGCCTGCTGTCGTAGGCATTCACGTTCTGGATGTGATAAATCCCTGCCGACTTCTTGGCAGGGGTGCTCCTGACCTCGATGCCCGATGTCTTGCCGATGACACGGTAGGCGGAGGCTCCGTCAGAGCAGAGGATTGAGTCCTGCGACAGTCGAGGCACCAGAAGCGGTGAAATGTCCTTGGCCTTGCGTGACGGCAATTTGGATGTCAGGGTTGCTCCCGTTGAGCGGTCACGGGCCACCAGAACAGGGATTTGGTCTGGGCCGAGTCCACGTGTTGAGCCAGGCGTGCCCCGTTTTTTCGCAGGACGCGGCAAACCCTTGCGTTGCCCCTTGAACGATAGCGGGAAAAACGTCTCATCAGCCTCCACAACCCCCGCAAGTTTGTCGGGCTGGGCAAGGCGGATGGATGTGAGAAACCGATGTCTCCAACGGAAGGCAGTGTGAATGTCGATTTCGAGTTTTTCAGCCGTCTGTCGGATAGTCAGTTTCTCGACCATGCACTTGGCGTGCTCGATGTGCTTATCGACCATCCGTAGGCGGGCGAGCGGAGTCCCAGTGAAGGCGTTGAAGGATTTTCCGCACAAAGATTCCTTGCATTTGAATCGTGGCCTTCCGCCCTTGCTGCCAGCCTTTGCAAGGTTCATGCTGCCACAATGAGGGCAGCACTGAACGGCGTTAGCCATTTCCTTCATGACAATGGAGGTCTCGACATTCTTAGCTCGCTCGTCGAGTGCCTTTTTAGCCTCCAAGCACTCATCGGCGGAAAGGGTGCCGATTGTGTCCATGAAGCGCTTTAACTGGGTCGGTTTCATGAGATTTGCTGTCGTTCTTGTTGTTAGGATATGCTAAACATATAACGCACAACAAATCAATGGGTTGACGGACATTCACTACCTAATGCCAACACAGCCAAAAAAAACCCCGGAATTGCTTCCGGGGCTAACCGAGGTTACTGCAGAGAGAGACGGTTGCCGTCAGGCGTAGGTCGGGGCGAAGGCCGCTTCGGGATTGGCGGCCGGGCCCTGGTCGGTCCAGTACGGCGAAAGTTTGCGCAGTTGTGCGACGATGGGTGGCACCGCTTCGATGACACGATCGATTTCTTCTTCGGTGTTGTAGACCGACAGCGAGAAGCGGATCGTGCCGTGCGCGGCGGTATAGGGGATGCCCATGGCGCGCATGACATGCGACGGTTCGAGCGAGCCCGAGGTACAGGCCGAGCCGGAGCTGCAGGCGATGCCGACCTTGTTGAGCAGAAGCAGGATGGCCTCGCCCTCGATGTATTCGAAGGCGATATTGGCGGTATTGGGCAGGCGGTTGCTCGGGTCACCGGTGACGAAGGCGTGAGTAACCTGGCTCAGGATGCCCTTTTCCAGCTTGTCGCGCAGGCGGCGGACTTCGGTGTTTTCGACGTCCATTTTCTGCATGGCCAGTTCGCAGGCCATGCCGAGGGCTACTATGGATGCCGAGTTCTCGGTCCCGGCGCGCCGGCCACGTTCCTGATGGCCACCGCGCAGCAGCGGACGGAAGCGGCAGCCACGGCGCAGGTAAAGGACGCCGATGCCTTTCGGGGCGTGCAGCTTGTGACCGGACAGCGAGAGCATGTCGATCTTGGTGTTCTTGAGATCGATGGGAATCTTGCCGACGGCCTGCACGGCATCGGTGTGGAACATGATGCCCTTGGCGGCGGCCAGTTCGGCCATCTCGACAACCGGGAAGATGGTCCCCGTCTCGTTGTTGGCCCACATGGCCGAAACGATGGCGACGCGGTCGTGCAGCAACGACTTGTACTCGTCCATGTCGATGCGGCCCTTCTTGTCCACCTTGAGCTTGTGCACGATGTAGCCTTCTTTTTCCAGCCACTCGCACAGGGTCAGGATGGCCGGATGCTCGACGTTGGTGGTGATCACCGTGTTGCGGTCGGGCTGGGCCTTGAGCGCCGAGAGGATGGCGGTCGAGTCGGACTCGGTGCCGCAGGAGGTGAAGATGATTTCCGAGTCATGCTCGGCGCCGAGCAGCGCCTGAACCTGACTGCGGGCCTTCTTCAGCGCCTTGCCGACTTCACTGCCGAAGGCGTGAATCGACCCGCGTTGTGGCGTTGTTGTCCAGATAGATCGGTTTCATGGCGCAGTCCTCGGGTTCTCTGTTGAGGTTGGGGTGATTTCGAATTTGGCCGTTTTTTCCGGTTGACCGTAGCAGTCTCGATCAGGCCTCTACGGGCATGTGCGACGACGGCAGGACCTGGACCAGCTCGCCCAGCGTTTCGATCATCTTCTGCTGGATGCCGCCGAGGGTGGCCGCTTCCATCATGCAACCGGAGCAGGCTCCCTTGAGGTGCACGTAGATCTTCTTGCCCTGGACGTCGGCCAGCTCGACATCGCCGTGATCGCGCTGGAGCATCGGGCGAACCGATTCGAGCACTTCCTGGATCTTGGCAATCTTCTCGACAATCGACAGCTTCTTGACCGGCGGCTTCGGGGCTTCCGGCGTCGCCGGGCAAGCCGGCGGCGGCGAAACCTCGCCCGGACCGGCGCGCTCGGCCATGACCTTGGCCAGAATTTCCTCGATGCCTTCGTGGCAAGCCGCGCAACCACCGCCAGCCTTGGTGTAGAAGGTGACTTCCTCGACCGTGTTGAGGTTGTTGGCCTTGACCACGTCCTCGATCATCACGGCGTCGATGGCGAAACACTTGCAGATCAGCGCGCCTTCTTCGTGGTCATCCGACCACTCTTCGCCACGGTAGTTAGCGATGGCGGCCTGCAGGGCTTCGCGGCCCATGACCGAGCAGTGCATCTTTTCCGGCGGCAGACCGTCGAGGTAATCGGCGATGTTCTGGTTCGACACTTCGAGCGCCTGGTCCAGCGTCATGCCCTTGATCATTTCGGTCAGTGCCGACGACGAGGCGATGGCCGAACCGCAGCCGAAGGTCTGAAAGTGCGCATCCTGGATGATCTCGGTTTCCGGCTCGACCTTGAGCATCAGGCGCAGGGCGTCGCCGCACTGAATGGAACCGACATCACCAATCCCGTTCGCTTCTTCGAGCGGGCCGGAATTGCGCGGGTTGAAGAAGTGTTCGCGAACCTTGTCTGAATATTCCCACATGACTATTGCTCCTTAGACCGAGAACGAAGAGCCGCAGGAA
>PHCF01000159.1 GCA_002842145.1 Betaproteobacteria bacterium HGW-Betaproteobacteria-6
ATAGCGCTCGACCATGCCGGGCACCTGTTCGCTTTGGTCCGGATGGACGATAAAGCAGATTTCGTAATGGCGCATGCAATCTCCTTTTGGGATAAACCCCCCGCCATGCGGGTGCGGTAGGGCAAGGTTGAAAAGCCCACGATTATATCAACAATCGTGGGCTTATGGTGAAAACGAGGGACTGTTCGTCAGAAACTGTCGTCTGCCAGCTCCAAGGCTCCCGCACCGCCTGCAATCACGGATTCGGCCAGACCGCCAGCCTGAGTCAGGAAATGATCAGCATAGAACCGTGTCGTTGCCAACTTTGCCGCCCAGAAAGGATCGGTGTCTCCGGCGGCAATCTTGCTGCGCGCGATCACCGCGGCACGTCCCATCTGCCAGCCACCGGCAACGATACCGAACAGGTGGAGAAAAGGTACAGCCCCGGCATGTGCCGCCTTTGGATCTGTAGAAAAATTGATAACGATCCAGGAAACAGCCTTTTCCAGAGCGTCGACCGCAGCATTCTGCCGGGCGCCAATAGCCGCCAAGTCACCATCAAGTTGCACTGCCGCTGATCGCATATCCGCTATAACAGCCATAACGGTTAAGCCCTTTTCGCGGGCAATCTTGCGACCAATCAGATCATTGGCCTGGATGGCTGTCGTTCCCTCGTAAATGGCGGTAATGCGAGCATCACGCAAATGCTGCGCGGCACCGGTTTCCTCAATATAACCCATGCCACCATGGACCTGCACACCCAGCGAGGCGATATCGATGGCACTCTCCGTACTCCACCCCTTGACGACCGGTATCAGCAGATCAGCAAAAGCCCGCGCTTTTTCTCGAGCTGCGGCATCCTGATGGGCATGCGCCTTATCCTGCGCCGCAGCGGTGACATAGGCCAGCGCCCGCATAGCCTCAATGCGAGCCCGCATGGACAGAAGCATGCAACGAACGTCCGGATGTTTGATGATGGGAACCTTCGGCCCACCGCGGACACCCACCTCCGTACCCTGGATACGCTCCTTGGCATAGACGACGGCACGCTGGTAAGCGCGCTCGGCATCGCCAAGGCCCTCCAAGCCAACATTGAAACGGGCGGCGTTCATCATGATGAACATGTACTCGAGACCCCGATTCTCTTCCCCAACCAGCGTGCCGACCGCGCCGCCGTGGTCGCCAAAGGCCAGCACTGCCGTCGGACTACCGTGGATACCCAGTTTGTGTTCTATCGAAACGCAATAAACATCGTTTCGCTCGCCCGGTGTACCGTCGGCCTTGAGGAGAAACTTGGGAACGACGAACAGCGAGATACCTTTGACCCCCTCCGGTGCATTGGGGGTTCGCGCCAGCACAAGGTGGACGATGTTGTCCGTCATGTCGTGCTCGCCATAAGTAATGAAAATCTTCTGGCCAAAAATCCTGTAGGTTCCGTCACCGACCGGCTCGGCGCGCGAACGAACAGCCGCCAGATCTGAGCCGGCTGACGGCTCGGTGAGGTTCATCGTACCAGTCCATTCGCCCGAAACCAGATTAGGCAGATAGGCCGCCTTTTGCTCCTCCGTACCCGCAATCATCAGCGCCTCGATAGCGCCTTGCGTCAGCATTGGGCACAGAGAGAAGGCATGATTCGAGGCTTTCCACATTTCGCTGACCGCCGTAGACAAAAGCCGCGGCAGCCCCTGACCGCCGAACTCGGGGTCGCAACCAAGGCCGTTCCAGCCATTATCAACAAACTGACGGTAGGCCTCCTTGAACCCGGGAGGCGTTGTGACGACAGTATCTTTCCACTTCGCACCCTCCCGGTCGCCGACCCTGTTCAAGGGCGAAAGCACTTCTCCTGAAAAGCGAGCTGCCTCTTCAAGAATCGCATCGACAACATCCGGCGACGCCTCTTCAAAACCAGGCAGGGAAACGACCTGTTCAAGGTCTGCCAATTCCTGCATGACAAAGCGCATTTCTTTGAGCGGGGCCTGGTATTCACTCATCGGATTTTTCCATTCGGTTAGCAGTTTCTTTAAGCTCTATGAGGAAGAGCACATCCTCGACGATTGGCAGAGCGAACCCAGCACGCTGACCGCCGCGATTGTCACGCAATAGCTGGTACATGTAGCCGACAACATCACCGGAGTCCCAAAGATCGACAATGGTATTGACCAGACGGGGTAAATCCTCGAGCGTTTGCGGCCGTGGCGCAAGCGACCGCTCAACCTCGGAGCCTCCCC
The DNA here is from genome assembly GCA_002842145.1 of Betaproteobacteria bacterium HGW-Betaproteobacteria-6. Classification (GTDB taxonomy): domain Bacteria; phylum Pseudomonadota; class Gammaproteobacteria; order Burkholderiales; family Rhodocyclaceae; genus Azonexus. The sequence goes on from PHCF01000159.1 coordinate 2,208, forward strand.
TTTCCGCATCCTCGGTCGCTTCCTCCCAGCTTTGCACCTCAACGTTGAAATGCTGGTTCAATTCACGGGAAACAGCCTCGAACTCGGTGCGCATACCCGCCATCCGGTACACATCCATCAAACGAATCCACGGTTGCAATGCTTCCTGTGGATTATGGTCAATGTATTCCTGCAAGGCCTGGGCAGCACCTTTGACACGACCAAAGGAAAGCATGATCTCAGCCAGCTCCATGACGGGGTTGGCCTCAAAATGCTCATCCAGCGCCGTCGCATGAATCGACATCACCGAGTCAACGCCGCGCGGCTGTTCTCTCGCCGGCAGCTCAGATGCATCAGGGATGTTTCCTCCCCCTCCATCCAACTCGACATCCACCTGCATGGGCACGCCCATGGCTGCCGGTTCAAAGGGAAGATCAACCACCCCGAACTCATCTTGCTCATCGGCACGCTTCGGATCAACCGCCAATTCCGGGACACCGATCGGATATTCGCCATCACCGACCACCAAAGCCCTGGCGCGATAATTTTTCCAGCCCAGCCAACCAGCCAACCCCAGTGATGCCCCCAGGAGAATCCCGTAAAGCGTCCACTCCGAAAAACCAGAAGATTTTTCGACAGCAGGCTCCCGGGGTGTTGGCGATAGCCTGCCAGGCTCAGCAGCACTGCCGATTGGCGGAGCGTTTTGAGCTGCCGAAGGAGCGGATACCGCCGGAGACGGTGTTGCGCCATTCGCTTCGACTCGCTGGGCAAATTCAGCAGCCCGCTGCTGGACTTCGCTCAGCGTGCCTTCCATGCTCCTCAACTTTTCGGCAATCGCCATCTGCGACGTAGCCTGCTCGTGCATGGCCATCAGCATTCTGTATTCAAGACGCAGTATTTCCCGCTGCGCTTCCTTGGTCTCGGTAGCACCTGTCAATAATTCAGTTGCCAGGCGAAGGGATGGCTCAGGGCCAAAGCCTTCATCGGACAACATCAGGCGGTCAGGCAGACCACGGAGCGCAGTCCGCCGTTCAGCTCGCCTTGGAGTTCGCCTGGCCGCCTGATTGGGCGGCGCGTCAACCATCGCTGGCGCTGCCGAAGGGACTCCGACCGGCTGCTTCACTTGCGGCCTTGCCACTGGCAGCCCCCCCTCCGCCATGGCTTGCTCCCCGACGATCCTTGCAGCACCATCGCGAGGCGATGCCAAAAGGATATATTCGCGAGATACTTCGTGTCCGCAGCCGAGTTGAACCGCCAATTGCAAAATTGGCTCACGCAACGGCGCATCAGAACGAATTTCGAGAACCGGCTGCGTAGATTTGCGAACGCTTAGGCCCGCCTTCTTGAGCCAAGGCAAGTCGCCACCTTCAGCAGGCTTTACAAGGCGAAAGCAACTGGCGTCCAGTTTTTGCTTTTCCGCGCCCAAGAGGTCAACTTCAAGCAGCAATTGCTCACCCAGAACGGTGCGTCCACGCAAATCGCCCAAGCCAACCGCCGACGCCTCCCCCGATACGGCAAGCATCAGGATAGATACCGAACAGCAGAGAGCAAAGCGATTCAAAGACACTGCTCCAAATGACATTAAATTCGTGGAATTGTAGCTGTTATTTACCTGCCAGATAACTGGAATCATTGAAGCTGACTACCCATTGCGGCCGGTAAATCACAAACAGCGTCATCATCATTCCAGACAACCATGCTTCGGAGAAGGCAAGCAGCAAAAAATAGGGGAAATACTCACTGATCAGATAACCCCACTCGTAGGCACCAACCATGGCCAGCAGGCATGTTGCAGCGAATCCAACGCCAATAATCGTCAGAGCGGCCCCGAGAAAACCGTTCACAAAGATATAAACAAAGAAATGTCTAGGTAATGCCGCGGAAACGAAGCGACAAAAAAGCTGGCTCAAACCTACACTCAGCCCGGCAAGCAGCAAGGCATTGGCCGCATAGGCAATCGGCCCGGCCGCACCATTCAGAGTGATGCCAAGCGTCACCAGCGACAGCCCGATAAAGGCCAGATGAGGACCGAAACTCAACGTAAAGACCGTCGCCCCGAGGAGATGAAAGCTCAAACCAGGCTTGACGCCGGCCTTGAGACTCCAGACAACGGTAAGAAGAACAATCATCCCGAGCCAAACGTTCAATTGCTCGGAATCCTTTAAGCGCCCCCAGGGGGCGCGCCAAAGACTATGGGCGAAAAACAATACCCAGGCAATCCAAGCCGCCCAGTACCATCCTTCGCCCATCAAGGTATCTGTCAGATTCACATGGCTATTTTAGCCGACAGCTCCAACCAGTTGCGGCACCACTTCGAACAAATCGCCAACCAACCCGTAATCCGCGACCTGGAAGATCGGTGCATCGGGATCCTTGTTGATGGCGACGATGACCTTGGATTCCTTCATCCCGGCCAGATGCTGGATGGCCCCCGAGATGCCGACCGCGATGTAAAGC
>PHCF01000160.1 GCA_002842145.1 Betaproteobacteria bacterium HGW-Betaproteobacteria-6
TTATCTCGAGCAGCATGGCATGCCGCCGCGCTGGATCGGCTATGCCTTCCTGTGCTTCACCATTTCGATGTACGCGCTGATCGGCATCGTCTGCCGGACCTCCGATGTCTCGGAGTACTACGTTGCCGGCCGGCGCGTCCCGGCCTTCTTCAACGGAATGGCGACCGGTGCCGACTGGATGAGCGCCGCCTCGTTCATCGGCCTGGCCGGCACCCTTTACCTGTCCGGCTTCCAGGGGCTGGCCTACGTCATCGGCTGGACCGGCGGCTTCGTCCTCGTTGCGCTGCTGCTCGCCCCGTATTTACGGCGCTTCGGTCAATACACCATTCCTGACTTTCTCGGCGCCCGCTACGGTGGCAACGCGATTCGGCTCGTCGCTGTGGCGGCCGCCATCCTCGCGTCCTTCGTCTACGTCGTTGCCCAGATCTATGGCGTCGGCGTGATTACCAGCCGCTTTGTCAGCCTGCAGTTCGAGATTGGTGTTTTCGTCGGTCTCGCCGGCATCCTTGTCTGCTCCTTCCTGGGCGGTATGCGGGCAGTGACGTGGACACAGGTTGCCCAATACCTGATCCTCATCGTCGCCTACATCACACCGGTCGCCATCCTGTCCTACAACCTGACCGGCAACCCGGTGCCGCAGCTGGTTTACGGGCAAGTCCTGCAGCAGGTCACCAAGCTCGAGGATCGGCTGTTTGACAGTCCGGCTGAACTGGAGGTCCGCCAGCTTTATCGTGAGCGCGCCGACCTCTATGCCCAGAAGATCATGCAATTGCCGCAGTCGCTCAATTTCGAGCGCGAACAGTTGTCGGCGCAGATTAACCAGCTCAAGGCCAGCGATACCCAGATGCGCGACATCGTCGCGCTGGAAAGACAGTATCGCGATTTGCCCCACGATCCCGAGCAGGCCAGGGTCCGTTGGGAAAATGCCATGTTTTCGGCGGTCGACCGTAGCAAAACCCCCATTCATCACGGCGAGGCCTTTCCTGGCGATACGGTTGAAGAGCAGAACATCATGCGCATCAATTTTCTCGCGCTGATCTTCTGCCTGACTGTCGGGACAGCCGCCTTGCCCCATGTGCTGATCCGCTACTACACGACGCCCACCGTTCGCCAGGCGCGCGAATCGGTATTCTGGTCGTTATTGTTCATCCTCCTGCTCTACATCACCGCGCCGGCCTACGCCGTCTTCGCCAAATTCGAGGTGCTCTCCAATCTCGCCCAAATCCCGATCGCCAAGCTGCCCGGCTGGGTTGCTGCCTGGGCCAAGATCGGACTGGTCAGCATCGAGGACATCAACGCCGATGGCATCCTGCAACTCGCCGAACTGTCGCTGAATCCGGACGTCATCGTGCTCGCCACTCCGGAAATTGCCGGCATGCCCTATGTCGTCTCCGGCCTGGTTGCCGCCGGTGGTCTGGCCGCCGCCCTGTCCACGGCCGACGGCCTGCTGCTGACCATTACCAGTTCGCTGTCGCACGACGTCTACTACCGCATCTTCCGTCCCGATGCCTCGACCCAGTTCCGGCTCGTGATCTCCAAGTCGATGCTGCTGGTCGTTGCGATCCTGGCCGCCACCGTGGCCGCCCAAAAACCGGGAACCATCCTCTCCATGGTTTCCTGGGCCTTCTCCATCGCCGGTTCAGCCTTCTTCCCGTCACTGGTTCTGGGCATTTTCTGGGAAAGGGCGACCAGAGCCGGCGCGCTGGCCGGCATGGTCGTTGGTATCGTTCTCTCGATCTACTACATCATTCGCGTCGAATTCGACAGCATTCCCTGGCTGGGCATCAGCGGCTTCGGCATGGAGCCGTGGTTTCACATTCAGTCGACCTCCAGCGGATTGTTTGGCGTGCTGGCAGGTTTCGCCACGATCATCATAGTCAGCCTGCTCACCAAGCCCGATCCCCGGGCGGCAAGCTTCCTGAGCACCATCCGCTTCCGGAACGGAGCCGAGTAATGGTCGCTACCGCCATCACACACTGGCGCAAAACACGGCGCCTGACCTTCCTCCTCATCCTGTTCTGGATACTCGTGACTTTCGGGTTGACCTGGTTTGCCCGGTCGATCAACGAGATCGTCATCCTTGGTTTTCCGCTCGGTTTCTACATGGCGGCCCAAGGCGCGCTGGTCCTCTATCTGTTGATAATCTGGTGGTACAACCGGCAGATGAGGAAGCTCGATGCCGAGTTTGGCATCGAGGTCGACGAGGACTAACGCGTGTTCGTGATCAGCGCGTTGCGCGCAATTATCGAAATGCTGGGCCTGTGCCTGCTTGGTCAGGGCATTCTCTACGTGCTGGCCGGGCAGCAGAGGGAAGGCAATCGTATCTATCAACTATTTGCTTTGATCACCAAACCGCCGCGCCGGATAGTCGCCGCCGTCATGCCGCGCCGCACAGGCCCCGCCGCCATTGGCATGGTGACCTTCGTCATCGTGCTGATACTCTGGCTCGGGCTCGCATTTGTCCGAAAGTTTGTTTGACCAATCAGCCTCTTCTGCTACAATGCGCGGCTTCCGGAGGGGTGGATGAGTGGTTTAAGTCGCACGCCTGGAACACATGCAAACACGGCCCTTTGGGGCCGTTCTTGTTTTCTGATCACGGTTTCGCTGCAACCCAAGCCTTGCATTTTATTTCCCCCAAAGAAAAAGCGCCCGAGGGCGCTTTTTCTTTGGTATGGGGTGAGGATCAGCCGCGGACGGATTCCGGTAATTTGTCCTGCACCAGCTTGAGTAACGGAGCGAAGACCTTGGGGGTGCCGGCAACGAGATTGCCGGTTTCCAGGTAGTTGGCATCGCCTCGCAGATCGCTGACGAGGCCGCCGGCTTCGGAAATGAGCAAGGCCCCGGCCGCCATGTCCCAGGGCGACAGGCCGAATTCCCAGAAGCCGTCGTAGCGGCCGCAGGCAACATAGGCGAGATCGAGCGAGGCGGCGCCGGGGCGGCGCTGTCCGGCGGTTTTCTGAGCCAGTTCCTTGAAGATCGCGAGGTAGGTATCGATATGGTCGAACATCCGGTACGGGAAGCCTGTGCCGATCAGCGAGTCCTGCAGCTTGGTACGCTTGGAGACGCGGATACGCCGTTCGTTGAGGAAGGCACCGGCGCCTTTGCTGGCTGTAAACAACTCGTTGCGATTGGGGTCGAAAACCACTGCCTGCTCAATCAAGCTGCCTTTGGCGAGGGCAATCGAGACGGCATACTGCGGCATGCCGTGGATGAAGTTGGTTGTGCCGTCGAGCGGGTCGATGATCCACTGATACTCTGCATCATTGCCGCCGTTGCCGGCGGTCTCGCCGGACTCCTCTGCTAAAATGCCGTAGCTCGGATAGGCTTCCATAAGGACTTCGATGATCGCCGCCTCGGCTGCCTTGTCAACTTCGGTGACGAAGTCATTGGGCTGCTTGGCTGTAACCTTGAGCAGGTCGAGGTCGTTGGAGGCGCGATTGATGATCTGGCCGGCACGGCGCGCTGCCTTGATGGCGATATTCAGTGTTGGATGCATGAGACTTTGCCGCACAAGTCATCCTGGCAATATCGGTGCGGCGGCTCGTGCAATGAAAACGATGGGCTTGTCGAACCTTTATCTGGTCGAGCCCAAGCAATTCCCTGATCCGGAAGCGGATGCGCGAGCGACTGCTGCGGTCGACGTGCTGCAAGGGGCAAAAATCACCGCATCGTTGAAGGACGCGTTGATTGGCACATCGTTTGTCGTCGCCTTGTCGGCCCGCCAGCGGGATCTCGGGCCACTGATCGGCACGCCGCGTGAAACTGTCGGGCGTCTCATCGCCGAGGCTCTCCACGGCGAGGTGGCGCTGGTGTTTGGCAACGAAACGGTGGGCCTGAGCAATGATGAAATCATGTATTGCCATGCGGCAGTGACGATCCCCACCAATCCTGATTTCAGTTCGCTGAACCTCGGCTCAGCCGTTCAGGTGCTCAGTTACGAGTGTAGAATGGCCGCCTTTGCCGAGCGACCACCAGCGGTCGAGTCGAGGGTTACGCCGTTTACCTCACCGGCGGCAACCCATGATGAAGTGGAGGGGTTGTATTCCCATCTGGAAGCGGTGATGACCGAAACGGGCTTTTTCAATCCTGTCCAGCCTGGTCGGTTGCTACCGAAATTGCGCCGTCTGTTTGGCCGGTCTCGCCTCGAGAAGGATGAAGTCAATATCCTGCGCGGCATCCTGGCATCAACCCAGATTAAGACCGGGTACGGCCGGAAGGACTGATCGATTCAAGCAAAGGTACTGCGCATCTCGTTGGCCAGCGCTTCGATCTCGGGCCGCAAGTGGCCGTACTTTTCTTCCAGTACGGTCATTTCGGCAGGTGTTTCCGGTTTGTCCTGCATAAGCCATTCAAAATGTCCGCCACTGATCATGTTGGCGATGTAAATAATGTCTCCCAAGTTGCGGATGGTCGTCGGCGTCGGCCGCATGTGATCGTGGTCAATCGTGGCCTCCACGATTTCCTCTGGTAGTCCCAGTGCATTGAGAAGGGATACGCCTATGCTTTCGTGCCACTGGATGATCAGGTACTTTACGCTGTCTGGCCGATGTCGAAGTTCTTCATACTGTGTGGCGCGATACAGCATGTAGAAGGCCCCGAGGTCGTGGATAAGCCCGGCCAGCATGGCCTCGTCAGGGTTCTGGCGAGTCATCTGCCTGGCAAGGATATGGGCTGCGGCAGCACAATTGATCGAGTGATCCCACAGCGAGTGGGTGATCTCGGAAAAGTCGGCCATGCCCTTGGCCCGCATGAGCTGCGTCATCACGATGGAAAGTGCGGCCGTTCTTACTGCGTTGAGGCCGAGTCGGGTGATGGCGGATTTCAGATCAACGAGTACGCGTCCGTCTGGGTTAAAGGCAACGGAATTCGCCAAATGGAGAAGTTTGGCGGAAATCAACGGCTCGACGGCGACGGCTCGCGCAATATTCGCGATGCTTTGGTCTGGATCGTGCAATACCTTGCGTATGCGCAGGACGGCGTCGAAATAGGTAGGGAAAACAACTTCGCCGGAAAGCTCCTTGGCGATGTCGGCAAGCATCTGGAAGCGCTGCGACTTGAGCGCTTCACCTTTTTTGTCTTGGTCGTTTTCTGAACTGGCAATCATCATGACCATATTATTCAACAAAAACCCCGCCTTGAGGGCGGGGTTTCGGTTTCGTCATGCTCGTCTAACAGCACTCAGGGTTTCGAGTCCCTGACACTCCCGTGTTTAAGGCGATATTTTGCCAACAGGACCAAGTGCTGCCCGACAGGAGGATTAGTTGACGGCGTCTTTCAGGCCCTTGCCAGCGCGGAATTTCGGAGACTTTGCGGCCTTGATTTCCAGAGTCTTGCCGGTGCGCGGATTGCGGCCGGTGCGAGCAGCGCGCTCACCGACGTAAAAGGTACCGAAGCCGATCAGGTTGACGGTATCGCCGGCCTTGAGTGCGCCCTTGATCGTTTCAACTGCTGCATCCAGCGCGCGGCCGGCTGCTGCCTTTGAAATATCAGCTTGAGCGGCGATGGAGTCGATCAGATCAGTCTTGTTCATTTAGGTCCCCTAATGGATGGATTTGGAGTGGTTGAAACTTTGTGAGGACGGATTTATATATCTGGCGAAATCCTTGTGTCAAGCGCATTTTCGGAGAATATTCGGGGCGTGAGACAAGGGAAAGGATGCTGGTGATAAGACACCAGCATCCTTTCCTTGCAAATCAATGAGTAAGCACCGTGGATGCTGCCGCCGCATCGGTCGATGCTTGAACAGCAGAGTCTGCAACGGCAGGCTCCGGAAGTGCTTCCGGCAAACGCTCAAGTGCGCGTTCAAGCACTTGATCAATCCATTTGACCGGAACGATTTCGATCTTGTTCTTGATGTTGTCAGGGATTTCGGTGAGATCCTTGACGTTCTCTTCGGGGATCAGGGCGGTCTTCAATCCGCCGCGTACGGCAGCAAGCAGCTTTTCCTTGAGTCCACCGATGGCTAGAACTTCGCCGCGCAGTGTGATCTCGCCAGTCATGCAAACATCGCAACGAACCGGAATGCCGGTGTAGGACGACACCAAGGCAGTGGTCATGGCGCTGCCGGCCGACGGGCCATCCTTGGGTGTGGCGCCTTCAGGTACGTGAATGTGAATGTCGGTCTTTTCAAAGGCCTCATCCTTGATCCCCAAGCGACGAGCGCGGGCACGAACGACGGAGCGGGCGGCTTCGACGGATTCCTTCATGACGTCGCCGAGCGAGCCTGTACGCAGGATGTTGCCCTTGCCCGGCATGTTTGCGCACTCGATAGTCAGCAATTCTCCGCCGACTTCTGTCCAGGCCAGACCGGTCACTTGGCCAACCTGGTTTTCCTTTTCGGCCATACCGAAGCTGTAGCGGCGGACACCGAGGAATTTATCGAGATTCCGGGCGTTGACCGCAATCTTTGTGTCGCGCTTTTTAAGAACGAGGGTTTTGACTACCTTGCGGCAGATTTTCGAAATTTCGCGTTCAAGGGCACGAACGCCAGCCTCGCGGGTGTAGTAGCGGACGATGTCGCGAATGGCGCTGTCGGCCACGGCGATTTCGGTTCTCTTGAGGCCATTGTTCTTGATCTGCTTGGGCAACAGATAGCGGGTGGCAATATTGACCTTTTCGTCCTCGGTGTAACCGGCAAGACGGATTACTTCCATCCGGTCAAGCAAGGCGGCCGGAATGTTCAGCGTGTTGGCGGTCGCCACGAACATGACGTCGGAGAGGTCGAAATCGACTTCGACGTAGTGGTCCTGGAAGGTGTAATTCTGTTCAGGATCAAGTACTTCAAGCAGGGCAGACGATGGATCGCCACGGAAGTCTTGGCCCAGTTTGTCGACTTCGTCGAGCAAGAACAGCGGGTTGCGCACCCCAACCTTGGTCAGGCTGCTGAGAATCTTGCCCGGCATCGAACCGATGTAAGTGCGGCGGTGGCCGCGAATTTCGGCTTCGTCACGGACGCCACCCAGTGCCATGCGCACGAACTTGCGGTTCGTTGCCTTGGCGATGGACTGGCCGAGAGAGGTCTTGCCGACCCCCGGGGGGCCGACCAGGCAGAGAATAGGAGCCTTGACCTTGTCGACGCGTTGCTGCACGGCAAGATATTCAACGATGCGTTCCTTGACCTTCTCCAGCCCGTAGTGGTCGCTGTCGAGAATCTTTTCAGCTTCGCGCAGATCCTTGCTGATCCGGGTCTTCTTGCGCCACGGCAGGCCGATCAGGGTTTCGATGAAGTTGCGGACGACAGTGGCCTCGGCTGACATCGGTGACATCAAGCGCAACTTCTTCAGTTCGCCTTGGGCTTTCGCGAGGCCTTCCTTGCTCATGCCGGCAGCGCTGATTTTCTTGTCCAGCTCTTCAAGGTCGGCACCTTCTTCACCTTCGCCGAGTTCCTTCTGGATGGCCTTGACCTGTTCGTTGAGGTAATACTCGCGCTGACTCTTTTCCATCTGGCGCTTGACGCGGCCACGGATGCGCTTTTCGACCTGCAGGATGTCTATTTCGGCTTCAAGTTGGGAAAGCAGGCGATCGATACGGTCGCGGATGCTCTCCATCTCCAGTACTTCCTGCTTCTGCTCAAGTTTCAGCGGCAGGTGTGCGGCGATGGTGTCGGCCAGGCGGCCGGCGTCTTCGATGCCGGCGATGGAGGAGAGAACCTCCGGCGGAATCTTCTTGTTCAGTTTGACGAACTGATCGAACTGGGCGACCATGGCACGGCGCATGGCCTCTATTTCGTGGTCTTCGATGCCGGGTTGAGCCAAGGGCAGGGCGGTGGCCATGAAGACCGACGATTGAACCTCGATGGCTTCAACGCGCGCGCGCTGCGTACCTTCGACCAGTACCTTGACGGTACCATCGGGCAATTTGAGCATCTGCAGGATGTTGGCCATACAGCCGATGCGATAGAGATCTTCCGGTTCCGGTTCGTCCTTGGCGGCCGATTTCTGGGCGACC